>JAPPAJ010000173.1 GCA_026705565.1 Caldilineaceae bacterium
GCCATTCCACTGGACATCTTTCTGATTGTGCGGGCCACGGTTCAGACCTCCATGTACTACCTGACGGTGGAGGAGTTCGCGGCGCGGCAGGACACCCTGGCCGGTCAAAGGGTACGCCTCAACGGTTTGGTTGTGCCGGACAGCGAACAGTGGAATGCCACCGCGACCCGGCTGGACTTCCAACTCTACGAGGTTGAGGGCGGAACCGTATTGCCCGTTGTCTACCATGGCCCGCGCCCGGACAATTTCAGGCCGGGTACGTCGGCCATCGTCGAGGGTTCCCTGGACGCGGACGGACATTTCGTGGCCGACAGTCTGCTGCTCAAGTGCCCGTCCCGCTATGAGGAGGGCCCCGAGGAGATCTACATGGAAGCCGCCTGAGGGCGGCCTGGCGGAACTCCTGTGCCGGATCACCAACCGAGTGCCTCTCCCCTGCTCCTTTCCGCGCAGGGACTGTCCAAGGCGTACGCTTACCGGACCGTGCTCAGCGACATCGGCTTTGAGTTGCGCGCCGGCGAATGCGTTCATGTACAGGGGGCCAACGGTTCGGGCAAGACTACCCTGCTGCGGATCCTGGCCGGATTGACCCCCAGCGATGCCGGCACCTTGCTGGTGTCCGGGAGGGAAGTGCCTCCCGTGGAGCTGGCTCGGACCGGGGCAGTCGGCTATCTGGGCCATGATCCCTACCTGGACGGACGGCTGACCGTGCGCGAACATCTCGAGTTTGCGGCCGTCTGCTTCGACATAGTGTCTCCCGCCTTGCGCATCGACGAACTCCTGGAACGAGCCGACCTCGCCGCCCTGCAGCGCACGCGCACGCGGGACCTGAGCCGGGGTTGGTGCCAGAGGTTGGCACTGTGCCGCGCTTGGCTGCCGGATCCCCGGATTGTCCTGCTGGATGAACCCGACAGCCACCTGGATGCCGAAGGCCTGGACTTCCTCGTGTCCTTGCTGGGCGAGCGCCGGGCCGGAGCACAGGGAATTCTCTTTGCCGGCCATCGGCCACCGTCAGGCTGGGCCGACCGGATTCTGGTCCTTAAGGAGGCCCGGCTCACAGAGTGGGCCGGATAGCGCATGGCTGCCGTTCGTCCGGTCGACACAGGGGACGCCATCCGCGAGGACTCCGCACCCAACCGGGAATCGACGGGGGAAGTCCGGATTCGACAACGCGGGCCGTTGGCAGCCCTGTGCTTCCAGGTGGCGGCCATAGTGCGCCTTGAGATTCGGACGGAGTTGCGGGGCCTGCCGATTCTGTCGGCCATGGCCAGCTTGGGCGTGTTGACCGTCCTGGTACTGGGATTCGTGTTCGAAGCCGCGGGGGCCGCCGATGGTGCCGGGGCGTCCGGCGTGTTGTGGGCGGCATTGCTGCTGGCCGGATCGGCCGGCCTGGAACGGCAGTTCGGTTCGACCGACGCGCGGTCCATGACCGGATTCCTCCTTTCGGCGCCGATATCGCGGACGGCGATCTTCCTGGGCCGGCTTTGGGTCTGGAGCCTGTTGCTGGCGGTCGCGGGGGGATTGGCGTTGATAGGCGTGATTGTCCTGTTCGACGCGGAGTTGTGGAAGCCCGGCATCCTGGGAGTGCTGTTCCTGGGATGCATCGGCTTTGCCGCCGTGGGTACGACGGTGGCCGCCATGATGTCCGGCATGCGCCAGGGGCAGGGCTTGGTGACCGTGATCGTGCTGCCGTTGGCCATCCCGTTGCTGTTGGCCGGAACCGGTGCCTGCAATGCGCTGACGCAGGGGGCGTCCGGTCAAACCTACGGGGCGTGGATTTTGATGGTGATCCTCTTTGATCTGGTGGTGGTCGCGGTCGGTATACTGCTTGCCAACCTTGTTTGGCAGGACTGGCGGTGAACGGATCTACCCAAGTGACGCTGCGTTGGCACCGGGTCCACGAATTGGTGACGCTGGCGGCGTTCCTCAGTTTGATTGCGGCCCAGTGGTTCGGGCTCATCAATGCGCGTCCGGCCGCCAATCTTGTCGGCATCGAGCAGGTTGCGCAGCGGATTTTCTATACCCACATGGGGACGGTCATGGCCGCCGTGACCGGTCTGGTGCTGTCCTTCGTCTGTAGTCTTGGATGGCTCCTGCGCAAACGTTCCGGCTGGGACCTGATGGCCGCGGCCGGTGTCGAGGTTGGCTTGGTTGGCTCGCTCTGCCTGCTGGCCACCGGCAGCATTTGGGCCAAACCCACCTGGAATACCTGGTGGACCTGGGACCCGCGCCTGACCTCCATGCTGGTGCTCGTTCTGGTATACGTCGCCTACCTGATTCTGCGGAACGGCCTCGAGCATCCGCGTACGCGGGCAACATTCGCCGCCGTGTACGCCCTCCTGGCTTATGCCATGGTGCCGTTGACCTACTATTCCGCCGTATGGTTTCGCAGTATCCATCCGATGATCTTCCTGGACGACAATCCGACCGGCGAGGGCGATTTCGGTCCCTTCCTGGGACCCACCATGACTTTGGCCCTCCAGTGGTCCCTGCTGGCGTTCGTGCTGCTGGCCCTGTGCCTCGTGTTCCTGCGCTGGCGCATGCTGCGCCTGGATCGGACCATACAGATTTTGCAGGCCCGCTTGCCCTGACCAACCGGCTGCGGCCTTGGGCTCCGGCGGAGCCTGTTTGTCGCGGCATCCGTTTCGGTACTCCCAACACATGCAGTATCTTTTCCTGGCCCTGGCCGTCGTTTGGACCATCACCCTGCTGTATGTGGTGTTCCTCATCAACAAGCAGAAACAGCTCGAGACCTTGGTTCACGAACTGCAACAACGGCTGGATTGGGAATCCGGCGACTGAGAAATGGTCGATTCAACGCGGGTCGGACGCGGCCGGCAACGACAATAATCAGTTGAACCCGACTTGGATTCCCGTACCGAACGAATTCCCGCGGAGGCGTCTCTGTGACCCAACAAACGGCGACTATGGCCCCACCAGCTGTCCAAATACGCTGGTCCCACACGTTTCTGCATTCCCTGGCATTTGTTGTCGGGTTCGGTTTGGTCTTCACGCTGCTGGGATCCGCGGCCGGACTCATGGGACGCAACCTGAACTACCTGCTGCCCGTCGTGCAGAAGATTGGCGCCGTGCTGCTGGTGTTTTTTGCCTTGGTTGTCACGGGCCTGGTCAACCGGTTGGCCAATGTTCTGCGCCGACGTATGGACCTCTCCGTCAATCCGGCGGCCGCACTGTTGGTGCGCGGCCTCGACATGGCCAACAGCCTGTTCTACATGGAGCGCCGGGTGGCGCAGATGCACGAGGTACGCCAGGGTTGGGGCTATCTGAGCAGCATTCTGATGGGCGTAAGCTTCAGTGCGGGTTGGGTGCCGTGTGTCGGACCAATCCTGGCCAGCATTCTGTTCCTTGCCGGCGACAGCGCCACAGTGGTGACGGGCGCCTCGCTTCTGGCAATTTTCAGCCTCGGTCTGGGCATCCCGTTCCTGGTCACCGGGGCCGCCTTCGGCACGGTGGCAAAATGGTTGCGCCGTCTCAATCGGCACACCAAAATTGTCAGCTATGTGAGTGGCATCTTTCTGGTGGCCGTCGCGTATTTGTTGTGGCAGGATCAACTGGTGCGGTTGACGGCTTCTTTCGGCGCCTTCAACGTGGTCGCGCTCCGATGGGAGGAGTGGTTCACCGAGGCACTGGGGCTGACCATCAATCTGGACGCCAGCCTGGTGGCCAGCGCGCCACTGGCGTTGCTCGCAGGTCTCATTGGATTCTTCAGTCCCTGTGTCCTGCCATTGATTCCCGCCTACATTGGCTATCTCAGCGGAACCTCGCTGCGCTGATGGCCGTCCGTCTGGCCGTGGGCCTGTTGGTCCTGTTGCTCGTCACAGGCTGTCGGGGAGCACCAGGCCCCGACGCGGCATTCCAGGACCCGGGACAAGTGCCGCCGGAGATTGGGGTTCTGCTGATGCCTCCCTTTGGCCCCGGTGATTCGCTCCTGACCGGAAGTGTGCCGGGCCGACCGGGATTGTGGGATCCGGTCGAGGGGCAACCGGTTCCGGCATTCTCCCTGTCCGTGTCGGACGGTGCCTCCATGTCCAGCGAGGTCCTGTCCGGAAGGGCCCTGGCCATCAATTTCTGGGCATCCTGGTGTGGTCCCTGCCGCCACGAAATCCCGCTGTTGGTGGAGCGGCAGGCGGAATTGCCGGAGGACCTGCTGATTTTGGCCGTAAATGTCAGGGAGTCGGAATCGAAGATTGTGGAGTTTGCGGCAGAGGTCGGGATGGAGTTGCCGATCGTGCTCGACCCGGATGGTGAAGTCTCGGACCTGTTCGGTGCCCGAGGGTTACCGACCACGGTGTTTGTGGACCCGCAAGGCAATCTCACTGCGACTTGGCAGGGGGTTTTGGATCGGGCCAAGCTGGTCCAGTTGACAGACGCTTCGCTTGGCCGTTGACGCGGGCGGGTTGGCGATCCTGGGGAGTATGCATGCCTTCTTTGCCTACCCACAAATCCGGTGACCACTTCTTGATATCGGAAACCGGGACGGCCCGCCTGTGGTCCCTGTTGCGGTTCAGCCTGCGCCACTGGCTTGTCCTTTATCTGGTGCTGAGTGGCCTGTATGCCGGTCTTGCCCTGTTGGCACCGGTGGCCATGTCCCTGGGTTGGATTCGACTTGGCACTGCACTGCACGGCCTGTACTTCTGGGTTTGTCATCAGGAACCCGGTGCCAGCTACCTAGTCTTCGGGCGCGGGGAGCCCCTGCCGGCGGAATTGGTTGACGACCGTTTTTGGAAAGGTTCGCCTGCCATCGGCTGGAAGACCGCGTTGTGCCAACGAAATCTCGCGATCTACGGCTCGTTCTTTCTGTACGGCCTTGTGTTTGGATTGACCGGCCGGCGTTGGATTCCCCTTGCGTTGTGGATCGGAGCATTGCTGTGCGTGCCCATGGCGACAGACGGCTTGACCCAGGTGTTTGGCTGGCGCGAGAGCAACTGGCTGTGGCGCACCCTCAGCGGCAGCCTGTTCAGTTTGGGGGTTGCCTGGGTGCTGTTGCCCAGGGTGCAGGCTGCCAGCCGGGAGGTGCTGGAGCAGTACGCCGCCAATCGACCATAGGAGGGGTGGATGTCCGGCCCATCGGGGAGCCGATTTGATGCGGCCGGGAGCCTGTCCACCTTCCACGCTGCCCGTCGACTGGATTGGGGCCATGCGATGTTTGCCGTTCCCGTGTCGATGGCGGGCCCTTGCTCAGCATCGGTGAAGCCGACTTGATTCGGTTTGGACATTCCGACAGTGCGGTGATGGCCGGCCCCGGGTTGTGCGTTCCGGGGATGCTGTTTTAGTGTTGCTGCCGTTGTGTTGGCCCGAATCCGGCCTCGGCACCCCAACGCGTGAAGACAGTGCTGTTCATGTGCGTCATGCAGGCCGGCAACCTCCCCACTGCATATCCCGTGCCTCTGTCCGGCTGCGGTACCGCAGCCGGCGCTGACAGCCCCTGTCAGGTCTCGGGTATGGTGTCGTCGTCCGCGGTCAAGGTTCAGTTGCCGTTGGCACTGGGCTTCAGGTAGCCGATATCGCGCAGGCTCTCGTCCATGTAGTGGACCTCGCGGGCATCGGTTGCAGCACGTAAGCCTCTATCGTTGCCGGCGTCCTCTCACTGCCCCATCCCCAGGCCAAAGTCAAGGGCCATCATGGTACGCACTGTGGACATCTGCTGGCGCAGTGCAGTCCTTGCCGGATCATCCTCCCCGGAGGTTTCCGGGCTAAAGGCGAACATCATCAGTTGCTCATAGGCCTGATCGAATTGGGCTTTGTCCCATTCTTGCTCCCGGCGTATCAGTTGCCCCCAGCGCGCCATCAACGCGGCAGCCCGGAACTGTTCATCCGTCAAGTCCTCCTTCAAATCCCTTCGCTTCAGGATGACGGAGGTTTCGGACCACTGGCCTTCCAAATCCATCCAGCGCAGGTGGGCCGTTGCCACCATCTGATCGGGATCCGGTGACTCGCCGGCCGGGTCCTGATCCACCAGTTCAATTTCGTACAGGACCGTCACGGATTGCCCGGATCCCACCTCGCCCGCATCGACGCTGTTGTCGCTGAAAGCCTCGTCCCGCATGCTGCGGTTTTCGAAACCGACTTGACGCCAGGCCGTCACCGCGGCAGGCTCAAACACAAGTTGGCTGCGTGCTTCCAGGGCCACCGGCAACAGGTGGGACATTACGGTCGTCAGCACCCGATCCTTGTCTTCCAGATCACCAAAGAAGACATATTGACCATCCCCCTTGTCTCCCAACTGCTCCAGAATCTCGTCGTTGAGCGTTTCGAATCCGATACCCACAGTGGACAGGCGAATTCCCTGATCCCGAAAGTCCTCCGTCTGTTCCAGCATCTGCCGGAAATCTGTCAGGCCGGTGTTGGCCGCGCCATCCGAAATCAGGATGATGGCGGCTTCACGGTCCGGCCACAATTCTTGTTCCCGAGTCGCCTGCATGTAGGCAAGGTGCAATCCAGAGAAGAGATCCGTGGAGTTTTCCGGCACCAGGGATTGCAAGGCGGCGGGCAACGAGTCCGCGAGCATCTCCACGCTTGCGGCCTCCAAATCAACGGTGGAATCGGTGGCATAGGATACGAGCCCCAGACGATCCTGGGCTTGCAGGTCATCCGCCAGCTGCTGAATCAGGGAGCGCGCCAACTCGAACTTGACGCGTCTCTGACTGGGCAGTCCCGTGTATTCCGCCATGCTGCCCGAGCGATCCAGGCAGATGATGATGCTCATGGGGGAACGGGCCGGAGCATCGGCCGCCTGCATCACCACGCGCAGCAACCCGAGTGCGTCGTCATCGCTGAAAGGATGTGGCCTCACGCCATCCAATGACAGGCTGAGACCCTGGTCGGGTACCGGATACTGGTAGGGCAGGGCGTTGACGAACTCCTCGGGCCTTATAGCGCCAGTGGGAGGACGTTCGGCGTTGCGCAGCCACAACTTGGCCACGTCGAAGGATGCACGATCCACATCAAGCGCGAAAGTGGACTTGTCATGCTCTGCAGTGGTGAAGAAAGGGGAGGAACCGTAGTCCTTGAAATGGCGAAGCCCCGCCGCGGTCGTGGGCGGGCAAACAATTACGGTTGTACTGCTGGCTTGGGTCGTGGAGAGCGCTGCCCCCATGAACGTCAAAACAACCGTTAGGAACAGGACTCTGGTTTTCATGTTGCACTTCGGGCCCGCATGGTTCACGTGTGTGGCCGAGAGTGTAGGTTCATGCACTTGGGCCATTCAGACCCCTCCCGGATCGTTCCGGGATCCATTCAAGACCGGTTCTGACCATAACTGTTCGGCAACGGTGTGGGCAATCAAGCCTCGATGGCTGTTGACACAGGATCCTTCTGCCAAGGGACTTGGTCTCGGATCACTACGTTCAGGATTAACAACTTGCGCATGGCAGCCACAAGTGCCACCTTCCCAGGTTTGCACCATCGGCAAAGACAGGTGTAGACGATGTGGATGGCGGATGGCAGACATGGCGACAGGGGCGTTCGCGGTTCAGCAGGGCCATAGGTGGAGGGCATCGTTCGCGACCATCACCTCTACACTCCAGGCCGCCAGCAGCGGAGGTGTGGGCCAATGCCCTGGTTCGTGTTCCAGCGGCGTCTGGTGGAGGCCCCATGGCTATGGGCCTGGGCCCGGCCGTCCGGACGAAGACTACGCTGTGGACTTCACCAGTGTGGCCCGACAGGCAGCTCCACAGGGTCCCCGCTGCCGCTTGTCACGGTCTTGCGGTCCAAACTGAACACCACGTTGTGGGCCCGATCCGGGTGTCCCTTCAGGACGTGCCAATGGTTGCCCGCGTCTGCATTGACGCTGGGCGGTGCTCCTGCAGAACCGCCAACTCCGATGCATAGCCGCGCCGCGATCGCCGCGTGCCCCCGGTTCACGGCGTTGTCTAGGGGAGTGTCGCCCCAAGTGTCCACGGCCGCGGCGTCGGCGCCGTGCGCGAGCAGGAGGGAGGCCACCTCGGCGTGTCCGAACCAGGCGGCTAGGTGCAACGGCGTGCTCCGTTCCGGGTTGACCGCATTCGGGACCGCACCGTGCTCCAGCAACAGCGTTGCCACCTGCGCACGTCCGTGCCGCGCCGCAAGGTGCAAAGAGGTGTTGCCGTCGTGGTCCGCACTGTTGGGATCCAAACCCCATGCCAGCAGGCGGGCTACGATCTCCGTGTCCCCGGTCGCCGACGTTACATGCAGGGACGGGGCAGATGCAGCCACGACCCATAGGCGCAGGGCGTCGTCCCAGCCTGCACTGGCCAGGATGTGTCCGTCCGGGCTGAAGGCCAGGCTCTGAACCCCGTCTGTGTGTCCTTTCAGGACACGCTGCAGGGTGCCTGCGGCTGCATCCCACAGGTGCAGCATGTCGTCCTCGCTGCCGCTGACCAGGGTCTGTCCGTCTGGGCTGAAGGCCACGCTCCAGACCCGGCCCATGTGACCTTTCAGGATGTGCCGCAGGGTGGCCGTGGCCGGCTCCCATAGGCGCACATCACCATCCTCGCCGGCGCTGGCCAGCGAGTGTCCGTCCGGGCTGAAGGCCACGCCGAGGACCCGACCCGTGTGGCCTTCCAGGACATATCGGAGGGACCCCGAGCCTGTCTCCCACAGGTGCACGGTGCCGTCGGCACCGGCGCTGGCCAGGGAGTGCCCGTCCGGGCTGAAGGCCACGCCGAGGATCCCACCCGTGTGTCCCCTAAAGGTGTGCCGGAGGAAGCCTGTGGCTGCATCCCACAGGTACACAGTGCCGTCCAGGCTGCCGCTGGCCAGGGTGTGTTGGTCTGGGCTGAAGGCCACGCTGCGGACCGGACCCGTGTGCCCCTCTAAGGTGTGCCGGAGAGTGCCCGCAGCTACATCCCACAGGTGTACGGCACCGTCATCGCCGCCGCTGGCCAGGGTCCGCCCATCTGGGCTGAAGGCCACGCTGCGGATCGAACCCGTGTGGCCCGCCAGGGTACGGAAGTGTTCGACGGTGCCCGCGGCTGCTTTCCATAGGCGCACGGTACCATCGGACCCGCCGCTGGCTAAGGTCTGTCCGTCCGGACTGAAGGCCACACTGCGGACCCAGTCCGCGTGGCCTGCCAGAATATGCAGGACGGTGCCCGCGGTGCGCAACTGTGCAGCGAGCACCGTATGGCCCCGGTTCACGGCGTTGTCCAAGGGGGTGTCATTCCAGCTGTCCACTGCCGAAGCATCGGCTCCGTGCTCCAGCAGGAGTGCCGCCGTCTCAGCAAGTCCGAACCAAGCGGCAAGGTGCAGCGGAGTGCTCCGGTCCGGATTGACCGCATTTGGGGTGGCTCCGTGCTCCAGCAACAGAGCCACCACTCGCGCCTGCCCGCGCCGTGCCGCCTGGTGTAGGGCCGTGTCGCCGTTGTGGTTCGTCGCGTTGGAGTCCGCCCCCGCCGCCAAAAGGCGAGTCACCATCTTCGTATCCCCGGCCCCCGCCGCTTCGTGCAGGGACGGTGACGCTTCGTGCAGGCCATGCCACAGACGCAACGTACCATGCCCGCCGACACTGGCCAGGGTTTGTCCATCCGGGCTGAACGCCACACTCCGGACCGGACCTGTGTGACCTTCCAGGACGTGCCGCAGGGTGGCCGTGGCCACGTTCCACAGGCGCACATCACCATCCTCGCCGCCGCTGGCTAAGGAGTGCCCGTCCGGACTGAAGGCCACACTCCAGACGTGATCCGTATGGTCCTCCAGGATGTGCTGCAGGGTGCCCTCGGCCATGTCCCACAGGCGCAACGTACCATGCTCGCCGGCACTGGCCAGGGTCTGCCCGTCCGGGCTGAACGCCACACTCCGGACCGGACCTGTGTGACCTTCCAGGACGTGCCGCAGGGATCCGGTAGCCGCATCCCACAGGCGCACCGTGCCGTCCGCGCTGGCACTGGCCAGGATCCGCCCGTTCGGGCTGAACACGACGCGGGTGACCCAACCCGTGTGGCTCTCCAGGGTGTGCAGGAGGGTGCCGGCGACTGTATCCCATAGGTGCACGGTACCGTCGCCACCGGTGCTGGCCAGGGTGTGTCCGTCCGGACCAAAGATCACACTGTGGACCACCGTATGGTCCTCCAGGATGTGCAGGAGGGTGCCGGTGGCTGCATCCCGTAGGTGCAAGGTCCCGTCCTCGCTGCCGCTGGCCAGGGTCCTCCCGTCTGGGCTGAACGCTACGCTGCGGACCAGGTCCGTATGGTCCTCCAGGGTATGTAGGCGCGCACCGGCGGTTGCATCCCACAAACGCACGGTATCGTCGAAACTGCCGCTGGCCAAGGTCCGCCCGTCTGAACGGAACGCTACGCTGACGATCCTGCTCGTGTGGCCTTCCAGATTGTGCAGGAGGGTGCCCGTAGCCGCGTCCCACAGGCGTACGGTGTGGTCGGTACTGCCGCTGGCCAGGATCCGCCCATCCGGACTGAACGCCACGCGGGCGCCCCAAATTGTGTGACCCTCCAGGACATGCCGCCGTACGGATCCCGCGGTGGCATCGGTGCCTGCCGGTGTTCCTGACGAACCACTGACTCCGGCGCACAACAGCGTGGCGATCGCTGAATGGCGCTCGAACACGGCAAGGTCCAGGGGAGTATTGCCCCGATTGTCCACGGCCGCGGCATCGGCTCCGTGCTCCAGTAGCAGCCACGCCACACCGGTCTGCCCGTGTCGTGCCGCGTGATGCAGGGGCGTTTTGCCGTTGGGATCCGTCCTGTTGGGATCTTCCCCCTGCTCCAGTAGGCGGGCTACGATTTCCGTGTCTCCGATCACCGACGCCTCGTGCAGGGAAGGTGACAACGTGACTGCATTCCACAGGCGCACGGTTCCGTCTTGGCCGGCACTGGCCAGCGTATGCCCATCCGGACTGAAGGCCACGACGTATACCGCATCCGTGTGACCCTCCAGCATGTGCCTCAGAGTGTTTGACCTCGTCTTCCACAGACGTACGGTGCCGTCCAGGCTGCCGCTGGCCAAGGTGTGCCCGTCCGGACTGAAGGCCACGCTGCGAACCCAGTCCGTGTGACCTTCCAAGGTGTGCCGTAGGGTGCCCGCCTCCGCATCCCAAAGATGGATGGCACTGTCATCGCTACTGCTGGCCAGCGTGTGTCCGTCCGGACTGAAAGCCACACTGAAGACCCGGTTCGCGTGACTCTTCAGGGTGTGCCACGGGGTGCCCGGTTCCACATTCCACAGGCGCACGGTGCTGTCGCTACCTCCGCTGGCCAGGGTCCGGCCGTCCGGACTGAAGGCTAAGCTAAGGACGTGACCCGTGTCGCCCACCAGGGTGTACCGCGGGGTACCCGACTTCGCATCCCACAGGCGTATGGTGCCGTCCCCACCGGCACTGACCAGGGTCTGTCCGTCCGGACTGAAGGCCACGCTGCGAAACCAATCCGTGTAGCCCTTCAATGTGTACCGCGGGGTACCCGGCCCTGCGTCCCACAGGCGTATGGTGCCGTCCCCACCGGCACTGGCCAAGGCCTTGCCGTCCGGACTAAAGGCCACACTGTAGACCTCACCCCTGTGCCCCTCCAGGGTGTGCAGGAGGGTGCCCGCGACCACATCCCACAGGCGTATGGTGCCGTCCCCACCAGTACTGGCCAGGGTTCGGCCGTCCGAACTGAAGGCCACGCTCAGAATGCCTTCCCTGTGGCCCTCCAAGGTATGCAGGAGGGTGTCCGCGGCGGAATCGGCGCCAACCGGTGACCGAACCGAACCGTCGTCTCCGATGCGCAGCCGCTTGGCGGTCGCCGGGGGATCCACCATGCCATGGCCCCGGGGCGGGTCGTCATTGCGGTCCGTACTGTTGGGCTCCAGAACCCCCGACGACAGGAGGGACACGGTCGTTGTGTCCCCGATTGCCGAAGCCTCGCGCGCGGACGCTGTGGCCGCACTCCACAGACGCCCGGAGTCGTCTCCGCCGATACAGGCCAACAACAGCCAACCCAGAAGCCACAGGAGAACAAGGGGCAGGCGCATGGGGGTTGGCGTCTCAGGAATTCGAGTGCTCGTACCCGGACTGACAGGCTGTCCGGGTCGGCTCTCCTGCCAAGGGGTCATCGCCCCCGAGCCTCTTCCGTGGTACACGGTGTGGTGATCAGGGCCTGGTCCCCGGTTCTGGTCTGGGACCGAACCCGACTACGGTGAAGGGCCTTCCCTGCAATGTGCATTCTCGCACATACCCGCAGAGGTCCTGTGGCTTGGACGGCATAGTTCCGGTTTCGTGGATGCAGGTCCGAGACGGACATCGGTATCCTCGAGCGAGAAATGGTTCCGTGCGCCTGCGTCAGGCCATGGATACGGCTACCGTAGCGCCACCGGGCGTGGTGGTCACAGTACGGACAGACTTTGGGCGATTTGGATTCGGAGAGTTGCCGTTTGGGACGAACAGGCGCTGGGATGAAGTCCACGATAAGGGGCCGTTTGGGCGAGTAGAGGAACCTCTCGGGCATTCCGGGTGCTCACCAACCTCTGTCAAACCGAAACTGTGTCGTGTTCCAGGGCCCCGTTTCTTAATAATTCGACAGGATGTAG
>JAPPAJ010000113.1 GCA_026705565.1 Caldilineaceae bacterium
TTCCAGCCGGTCGCCTTCGTGCCCGAAGAGGCCATCGAGGAACTGGAGGCGTCCCGCAGGGGACCGTACGCCGGCGTGGTCGGGTACATCGACCACGACGGGACCATGGACACCTGCATCACCATCCGGACCATCACCATGTTGGGCGCGACTTGTGTCCTGCAGGCCGGCGGCGGCCTGGTCATGGACAGCCAGCCCGACTACGAATACAACGAGGCCATGAACAAGATGCGCGCCCTGACCACGGCCGTCGCCCTGGCCGAAAACGCCCTGCAGCTTTGAAGGAGAGCAGCAACCATGAACAATGCCAAACCCCGCATCCTGACCGGAGACCGGCCCACAGGGCAACTGCACCTGGGCCACTTCATTGGCAGCCACCGGCACCGTCTGGCCCTGCAGGGCAAGTACGAGTGCTTCTTCCTGGTGGCGGACCTCCACATGCTGACCACCAAACCGGACAAGGCCAGCATCGAGGCCATTGCCGACAACGCCCGGGCCATCGTGCTGGACCACCTGGCCATCGGCATCGATCCCGACAAGGTCACCTTCTATCTGCAAAGCGCGGTGCACGAGGTCTACGAAATGAACCTGCTGCTGGGCAGCCTCGTGACCGTCGAACGGATCCAGCAGCTCCCCACCATCAAGGACATGGCCGCCGCCGCGGGCATGGACCAGATCCCCTACAGCCTGCTGGGCTATCCGGTCCTGCAGTCCGCCGACATCCTGATGCCCCGCGGCAACCTGGTGCCAGTCGGACAGGACAACGAGGCCCATGTCGAGATGACCCGGCAAATCGCGCGGCGCTTCAACCTGGCCTACGGCGAAGTGTTCCCCATTCCCGAGGCGATGGTGGTGGGCGGCACGCTGGTGGGCACGGACGGCAACGCCAAGATGAGCAAGAGCCTCAACAATGCCGTCTTTCTGGCGGACGACGAGGCGACCGTCAACCGGCGCGTGATGGGCATGTACACCGATCCGAAGCGGATTCGGGCCGACATTCCCGGCACGGTCGAGGGCAATCCGGTATTCGAGTACCTGGACTTCTTCCACCCGGACGGAGCCCATCCGGCCGTTCCGGAATCCCAACGCAATCCGGGCGGGACCGTGGTGGAGGACCTCAAGAATCGATACCGCCAGGGCGCCGTGGGAGACGTCGAGGTCAAGCAGACACTGGCCCAAGCCATCAACGACTTCCTGGAACCCACCCGCGAGCGCCGGGCCCATTTCGAGTCGCGGACGGGATTCGTCGACCACTTGTTGGAGACGGGTACCCAAAGGGCCCGCGCGGAGGCCCGGGAGACCCTCATGGCCATGAAGAAGGCGATGGGGTTGACGGGCATTTGGAACCGCATCCGGCGCAGCGGCGAGAAGTTCGCCAAACGCCAAGCCGCCAACCGGGAGGCCTGACATGGTGATTGTGATCGACAACTACGACAGCTTCACCTACAACCTGGTCCAGTTCCTGGGGGAACTGGGGGCATCGCTGAAGGTCTACCGCAACGACGAGGTGCCGGTGGCAACCGTGGCCGCCGACGAACCCTCCCACATTGTGATCAGCCCCGGGCCGGGAACACCCCAGGCAGACTCCGGCATCAGCAACGAGCTGATTGCAACCATGGGCGGCCGGACTCCAATCCTCGGCGTGTGCCTGGGCCAGCAGTGCATCGGCCACGTACACGGCTGCGAGGTGTCCGGCGCACCGGAGATCATGCACGGCAAGACCAGCCAAATCCACCATGACGGGGAAGGGTTGTTTAAGGGCATCGCCAACCCTTTCACTGCCACGCGCTACCACTCGCTCATCATCCACCGGCCGGTGTCCCCGGAGCTCGCCGTTACGGCCTGGACCGCAGACGGCGACATCATGGGCGTACGCCACCACAACAAGCCGATCCACGGTCTCCAGTTCCATCCGGAGAGTTTTTTGACGCAGCAGGGTCACGACATGCTGCAGAACTTCCTGGACTTGCCCGGTCCCGATGCCCGCCCAGCCTGACCGGCACATCGCCTGTCCATCCGCATCTCCATCAACCATGGCTTCCGAAACCGGCACGATCCGGGATCCCCTGCATTGGTTGGCTCATGCTCCGGCAAGCCCGGTGCATGGCCAAGCTGTCCGCCTCACGGACACGCTGACCGGCGACAGCAATGCCCTGTGGAAGGTGGAGACCGGCTCGGAAAGCCTGGTGCTGAAGATGTTCCTTGATGCAGGCCAAGCCCGCGGGCGGCGCCAATACAACGCCCAAACGCTTGCCTGGCGGGCGGACCTGGCGCCGGAGCCGTTGGTGTTCGACCGCTACCCCGAGGGTCTGGCGCGCCAGGTGCTGGTCTACCGGTGGTGCCCGGGGTGTCCGGTGGACGTTCGCGATCCGGGCCACAGGGAGGCTCTGGCCCAAAGCCTGGGCCGATTGCATCGCCTGGCGCCAACACCCGACACGCGGCTCAGCCCCCATCCGGTCAACGCAGAGTACCAGTGGAATCTCATTGAGGGCAGCCTGCGCAGACTGGAACGTTGGCGGCTGGAACAACCGCGCGATGAACTCAACGCGGCCCTGGCCGCCGTCATGCAGGAGGCGTCCCGGCAGTTGCCTGCGAGCGTAACCGGTCTGGAGGGCTCAGCCCCGGCAGCGGTCGTCCACGGGGAACTGTACGCGGAACACTGCCTGATGTACGACGGGTGCGTCCGGATGGTGGATTGGGAACTGGCCGGCATCGGCGATCCGGCCCGCGAATGCGCCCACGTCATGCTCCACATGTTGAGGCATTTGACGGCGGACGACTGCGAGGCATGGCAGGATCGGTACTTGTCGGAGGCGGGCCTGAACGGCTTGGCGCCGCGCGCGGAACTGTACGCCCGGTTGCTGCCCCTTGAGGGACTGCTCAATCTGGCCCTGCTACTGACCCGGCGGCAGCCCACGGCCGAAGCCGGCGCGGACAGGGTCGGACCATTGCTGCGGGTGGCATTCCGCGAATGCATGTCCGATGTGAACCGTGTCCTGAAACTGAACTTCTCGTCCGAGAACCTGAATCAACTGGCCTGCATCTACGAACGCAGGCTGACACAAGAGACGCCGATGGCGGCCGAAGGAGGGTGAAACGATGAATCAGGCAATGGGTTTGGCCACCGCCATTCGACACGTGATGGAGCGAGGCGATCTTTCGCAGGATCAAGCCCAGACCGTCCTCAGCGAGATGGTGTCGGGCAAAGCCACCGATGCCCAAATCGGCGCGTTCCTGGTGGCCATGAACATGAAGGGCCCGACCGTGGACGAAATCACGGGATTCTGGAACTCCCTCATGGAACACGCCTCCCCGTTCCCGGCCAACGGCCGGCACGAACCCCTACTCGATGTTGTAGGCACCGGCGGCGACGGATCGCACAGCATCAACGTGAGCACCACGGCCTCCCTGGTGGTGGCCGGCACGGGGGTGTCGGTGGCCAAGCACGGCAACCGGGCTGCCAGCAGCCGCAGCGGGAGCGCCGATGTCCTGCGGGAACTCGGTGCCAACCTCGACATGTCACTGGACCAGGCGGGAGCCTGCCTCGACGAAGTCGGGTTTGTGTTCCTGTTTGCGCCCCACTGCCATCCGGCCATGCGACACGTGGGCAAGGCCCGGATGGAACTGGGCATCCGTTCGTTGTTCAATCTGATTGGCCCGTTGTCCAACCCCGCACCGGTAACCAATGTCCTGATGGGGGTCTACAGTCCCGACCTCAGCGTCGAGCTGGCACGAATGCTGCAGCGTGTGGGCAAACGGGCGGCGTTCGTGGTCCACGGTGCGGGCGGCATGGACGAACTGTCGTTGGCCGGTCCCAACCACGTCGTCCACCTGCACAAGGATCGCATCCACGAAACGACCGTGGATGCGGTGGAACTGGGTTTGCCCCGATCCGGCCTGGACGAGGTCAAGGGCGGTGACCCGGCGGACAACGCGGGATACACCCGCGGCATCCTGGCCGGTGAGGTCAAGGGGCCCATGCGGGACATGGTTGTTCTCAATGCCGCCGCGGCCTTGGCCACGGAGGACGGAGACATCGGCGCCCACTTGGCAGAGGCCAAGGAAAGCATAGACTCCGGCAAGGCTCTGGACACGCTGGAGCGATTTGTCGCGTTTACACAGGACCAACAGGCATGAAGCGGTCGCAATTGGACATCGCCAAGTTCCAGGGCAGGGTCCTGGACAAAATCATGGCCGTGCGCCGCAAGGAGGTGGCGGCGGCCAAACGCCAGATGCGGGAGGAGGAGCTGATCGCCATCGCGCGGCTCGCGCGGCCGGCCCAGGATCTGGCCGGTGCCCTGGTGCGCGAGCCGGGTGCCGGCATCATCGCGGAAATCAAGCGCGCCAGCCCTTCGCGCGGCCTGATTGCCCGCGACTGGGATCCGGCCGCCATGGCCTCGGCCTACGTGCGCGGCGGCGCTGCCGCCCTGTCCTGCCTGACCGACAAGACCCACTTCCAGGGGGATCTGGCCTATCTGGAACAGATCGGGGACCGTCTCGAGGCGGAAGGGCAACCCGTCCCGGTTCTGCGCAAGGACTTCATCTTCGATCCGTACCAGGTCTGGGAGGCGCGCGCCGCCGGCGCGGACGCCCTGTTGTTGATCATGGCCGTTCTGGGAGACCAGGAGTGCCGGTCCCTTCTGGATCTGGTACACGCCACCGGAATGCAGGCGCTGGTCGAGGTACACGACGAGACGGAACTGGATCGGGCTTTGGCCCTGGATGCCCGTATCATTGGCGTCAACAACCGCAATCTGCGCACGTTCACCGTGGATCTCAACACGACCCGGAAACTCCGCAACCGGATCCCTGAGGATCGGGTGCTGGTCGGCGAAAGCGGCATCACGACGGCTGCCGATGCCGCCACCATGGCCGCGATGGGATGCGACGCCATCCTGGTCGGCGAAGCCTTCAGCAAACTGCCCCAGCCCCGCCGCGAGCGCAAGGTGCGGGAATTCGTCGCCGCCGGTTCGTTGGCGGCGGTGGAAGATAGGATCCAAGGAGGACCTTGAACCATCGATGAAGGTCAAGATCTGCGGCCTGACCAGGCCCGAAGATGCGGAAGCCGCCTTGGACGCGGGCGCCGACTACCTTGGTTTCGTGTTCCATCCGCCCTCGCCACGCTTCATCGAACCCGCCAGGGCCGGTGAGCTCATAAACCACCTCGGCACGCATGGACGCCTGGCCGACGGTCGCGCCCGTTGCGTCGGCCTCTGTGTGAATCTCACCTCGAAACAAATGAACGAGGCCGCAACCCTCTCCGGAATCGATCTCCTGCAGGTGTACGGCAACCCGGACCCGGAGGACTTGATGGCACTCGTACCGGAATGCTTCATGGCCGTGCGTCCGCGTTCCCTGGCCGAAGCATCCGAGTTGGCCGGCCGCTATGGCGCAGTCTCCCGGGGCACAGGCCCGGACCTGCTGGTCGACAGCTATTCGCGCAAGGCATGGGGAGGCACGGGCGAGCAGGCGGACTGGACCCTGGTACGCACAGTGACCGCTTCGGTACCCAGGACAATGCTGGCGGGAGGCCTGGCGCCGGACAACGTGGCACAAGCTGTTGCGCAGGCGGACCCCTGGGGCGTGGATGTGTCCAGCGGCGTTGAGGTTGCACCCGGCCTGAAGGATGTGGACGCGGTCCGCGCGTTCGTGAACCGGGCGCGCCAGGCGGTCGCCAACCGGGACCCCGACCCGGCCGCGCAAGCGTAGGAACGGTACACCGTGGAGATCCTGGGCGGACCGCTGTTCGCCGTCGCCGGGGCCGGCGAAAGCCATGGCCCGGCCGTGACCACCATCGTCTTCGGCTGCCCTGCCGGCCTCGAGATTGAACGGGACCGAATACAGTTCTTCCTGGACCGCCGCAGGCCCGGCAGCAGCAAGCACGGCACACCCCGGCGCGAGGACGATACCGTGTTCCTGACCGGGGGCCTGTACCGCACGGAACGATTGCTGGACGGCCCGTCCATCCGTCTCTCCGTTGCGGACCCGGACACCCCGGCCCTGGAAACGTACAGCGGTGGCTTCACCACCGGCGAACCGCTGTCCGCCCTGGTGTTTTCGCGCAGCCGCAAATCCGCCCACTACGACCAGTTGCAGGGATTGCAGGGGGCGGTGCGGCCCGGACACGCGGACCTGGTCAAGTACCACAAGTCGCGGGGCTTCACGGACGTGCGCGGCGGCGGCCGCTCCAGCTACCGTTCCACCATTTCCGACGTCATTGGCGGCAGCGTGGCACGGCTCTACCTCCAGCGCAAGTTCGGCACGGTGATTGTCTCGTCCATCTGCCAGGTCGGGGCACTGAAGTCGGACCAGTCCCTGCTCGACCGGTTCGCAATCGGTCGCGGCCGCATTCCGGCCGAGGGCATTGCCAAACTGGAACAGGAGCTTGCGGACAACGAGCTCCATGCCTGCAGCGCCGAATTCGCGTCGGCCGCCGGCAGGCTGATTAGGGATACGCGGGTGCGCGGCGATTCACTCGGCGCGGGCATCGAGGTGGTGGCCCTGAATCCTCCGCCCCTGATCGGGGAACCCCTGTACCAGAGCCTCAAGCTGCGCTTGATGGGCAGTCTGGGCGGATTGCACGCGGTGCAGTCCTGTGAGATGGGTTCGGGCTGGGCATCGGTCGGCCGCCGGGGCAGCGAACACAACGACCCCATTCGCGCCCGCGGCTACCAGGGCAATCATCATGGCGGCTTGCTGGGCGGGGTCACCACGGGCGGTCCATTATCATTCCGCGTGGGATTCAAGCCCACATCGTCCATTGCCCTCCCGCAACAGTCCGTGACGAAGGGATTGGACGAAATCGACTTTCAGCTGCAACAGGGGCGTCACGACCCCTGCGTCGGAGTCCGCGCCGGCATCACCCTCGAGTCGCGTATGGCCATTGAATTGATGAACGCCGTCCTGATGCACCAGGCCGGGGACGCGGACACGGATCGTTTCAGGTTGTTTCCCGAGGGTTGAAACGGAAATGCCAGGCAACGGCAACATCATCCTGACCGGCTTCATGGGTACGGGCAAGACCACCGCCGGCAAGGCGTTGGCCGCACGCCTGGACCGCAGGTTCCAGGACATGGACGACCTCATCGAGGAGGGCGCCGGTTTGACGGTGCCCGAAATCTTCACGATTCACGGCGAGGCCCGGTTCCGCGACATTGAAAGCCAGGTATGCCGGGATGTGGCCACCCGGTCCGATCTAGTGGTGGCCACGGGCGGCGGCGCCCTGGTCAATCCGGAAAACCACCGGGTGCTGGCCGAATCGGGTACCGTAATCTGTTTGTCGGCAACACCCGAACAGATTCTGGAACGCATCCGCAACGAGACCCATCGGCCGCTGCTGGATCTGGCCCCGGACAACCGCTTGGAACGCATCCGGGCCCTGTTGGCGGAGAGGGAGAAGCGCTACAGCTCGATTCCGCTGCAAATCGACACCACTGACTTGACCGTCGACCGGATCGTGGATCGCATCCTGACCCTGGTATCCGGTGGGACCGAGGCGGACGCACCGTCCCCGCATTCCGCCGTGCCGGACGCAAACGGTTCATTGCAAGGCCTGACCGTCCGCAGCCCGGACGGGGCCTATCCAATCTGGACGGGTTCCGGAGCCCTGGCGGCCACCGGACACCTGTTGCGCGAGTGCGGCTTCGAAGGCGTCAGCGTCGCAATCCTCTCAAACCCGGATGTTGAGGCACTCCATGCAGCCGGCCTGGTCGACGCCTTGCGTGCGGACGGTTTCAAGCCCCGGGTATTCACCATGCCCGAGGGTGAACAGCACAAGACCCTGGAAACGGTCCGGGGTCTCTATTCCGACCTCCTGGCGGCCGGCATGGACAGGCGCAGCCCGGTTTTGGCCCTGGGCGGCGGTGTGGTCACCGACACGGCAGGGTTCGTGGCCGCCACCTATCTGCGCGGCGTGCCCTACGTGGTTGCGCCAACCACCCTGCTGGCCATGGTGGACTCCTCGGTCGGCGCCAAGTGCGGGGTAGACCTGCCGGAGGGCAAGAACCTGATCGGCGCCTTCAAGCAGCCGGTGGGGGTGCTGCTCGATCCGGATCTCCTGGACACGCTTCCGCCGGCCGAACTCCGGGCCGGGATGGCGGAAGTCGCCAAACACGCCATTCTCGGAAACGAAAATCTGTTTGAGATACTGATGCGTGCCCCGGCATCGCCCGTCGCCGACTGGCTGGCAGCAGCCGTGCAGGTCAAGATCGATGTGGTTGAGGAGGACCCGCTGGAACAGGGACGCCGGGCCATCCTGAACTTCGGCCACACCTTTGCCCATGCCCTCGAACAGGTCAGCCAATACATGATTCGCCATGGCGAGGCCGTGGCGGTGGGGATGATGGCCGCCACGCACCTGTCCGTGCAGGCCGGCCTGTGTTCTGCGTCCACGGCGCAGCGCATCCGCAGTCTGCTGACAGGACTGGAACTTCCCGTCAGCGTGCGCGACATCGACTCCGCGCCGGACCTGTCCGGCCGCGCCGGCGACCTGTTGGCTGCGATGGGCACCGACAAGAAACGCCAGGGAGCCGTCCTGCGCTTTGTCGTAATCGAGGACCTTCAGCAGATCACCGTGATCCCCAATCCCGGCGACGAACTGGTGCTCGCGGCCTGGGAACACATCCTGAACTGACTCCCCCCTTGGGAACTCCACATGGCCCGCATCCAGATCGTCAATGGCCCCAATCTGAACCTGTTGGGCACCCGCGAGACCTCGATTTACGGCACCTTTACGCTGGCCGATGTCGAACGGTCCCTGTCCGCCGAATTCGGTGAGCGGCACAGCCTTGGCTTCTTCCAGTCCAATCACGAGGGCGAGATTGTCGACGAATTGCACCGGTGCCGCCGCCAGGCGGATGGCGTGGTCCTGAACCCCGGCGCCTTCACACACTATTCGCTGGCCATTCACGATGCCATCAAGGCGATTGAAATCCCGGTGGTTGAAGTGCACATCAGCAACATCCATGCCCGGGACGTGTTTCGCCACACGTCGGTTTTGGTGGCGGCCTGCCTGGGTCAGGTAAGCGGTTTCGGCCGGGACAGTTACCACCTTGCCGTGGCTGCCCTGGAACGCCACTTGCAAGCGGCGGAATAGGCGGCTCCCGCCTTGTTGGTGATGCTCCCTCAAGGAAGGACCGCTCGGTCGTTTCGGGCGGCGGCTCGACTAATCCTGCCCATTGCGCTCGGCTTGGTGCTGGCAGCTTGTGTCAGCGAACCCGCACCCAACCCCACCCCGGAACCGGAACCCGCCCCCGCGAATTCGGTTCCGGCAACGGCTGACCCGTTGCCGTCTCCCACTTCGACGCCCGAACTCGGCTTGTCGGGCGACATCATCCTGTGGCACTCCTGGAACGGCGAAGACCTCAAGCTCCTCAATTCGATGCTGGACCGGTTGCAGTCCGACCATCCGGACCTGTACCTGGACGCGGTCCACGTAAGTCCGTCCGAAGTCAGGGAGCGCCTACTGGACGCCATCCTGTCCGGGAACGGCCCCAGCCTGTTGCTGGCACCGATTACCCGATATCCCAATCTGGCATCCGAGAATTTGGTCCAACCGCTCAACGGCTACATGGATCAGGTTCAGAAGGCCAACCTGCTGCCTTCCGCCTGGTACGGCAACACCATTGCCTCCAGTCTGGTTGCACTGCCGGCATGGGTGGAGACCGTCGCGTTGTATGTCAACACGGACCTGATCGCGCCGAATGAAGTTCCCCGGACACTGGACGATCTGTTGGTCCGGGCCAACTTGTCCGACTCTCCGCTGCTGGGCGTGTACATCAGCCCGTTCCACCTCAGTTGGGGTTTCCCCGCCCATGGCGCGGTCATGCTGGATGCCGGCTATCGCGTGGTACTGGATCAGCAACCGGGTGCGGAGGCATGGCTGACGTGGCTGCGCGAGGCCAATCAATCCGGAGGAATTTGGCTCTCCCAGGACTATGCCGAACTCCAGCGCGCCTTTCGTCACGGAGAACTGCCCATGATCATCGCCGGGTCATGGACCCTCGACTCCTTTGTTTCGGCATTGGGGGACAGCCTGCGCGTGCTGTCCATTCCGGATGGTCCGGCCGGCCCGGCACGCCCCTTTGTGATTTCCGAGTCGCTCTTCGTGATCGCCGGGCAATCGCCTCGGAACACGGATGCCAGCGTTATGGCGGCCCTGGCCCTGATTGAACTGGCGGCAAATTCTCCACACACCGCGCGCGGGTTGCCGGCAGCCCAACGAGAGTCCGAAGCCGATCCACGCGCAGTCCGCGAATTCAAGGCACTGCTCGAGCAAACGGTGCCGATGCACGTGGGAGCCGGGGCCAAGGTAATTTGGGACCTGGCCCAGATCATGTTCGAGCGTGCCCTGGCAGGTCAGGAACCGCCTGCCGATCTTGTCGCCGGGTTTGCGCTGATGGCCAACGAACAGACGGACCGCTGACCGGTCCCTTTCGAACGCGATGCCCGAATTCGAACGGCCCGAGTTGGCGCGGCTGCAAGCCAGTCCCCCGCACGTCTTCGCAGCTGCGTACCTCGACCTGCCCCATCCCCACTTCGCCGGTCCGCGGCAGGAACTGGTCTTCACACTGGGAATCACCGCCGTCCGAGGCAACCTGGTCCTCCTCGGGCTGGCGGTGAACCTGTTGGCGGACCACCAGATATTGTCCGAACAGGCCTGGACGGCCGCGATGCTGCAGGCCCACACCGGCCTGTCGTCCCTGGCGATCGAGGAAGGAACGGGTCTGGCCATCCAGCACCTGTACTTCAACGCACCGGCCTATGTCCGTGCGGACAGCGCGCTGGTCACGGCCGTGCTCACGTCCGCCAACGGCGAAACCTGGAACGAAACCCTCCGGATACCGGTAACGTTTCCGCAACAATCCACCGATCTCCGATTTCCGCTGCGGGGCAACTGGTGGGTGATTCAGGGTAACGACTGGCGGGACCTGCACAAGGCGGAACCGGTCAGCCAAGCCTTTGCGCTCGACTTCGTCAAGTTGGGTACCGACAACCGCTTTTTTCGCGACACCGGTGCCAATCTCGAGGATCACTACAGTTTTGGGGAACCCGTTTATGCTCCCGCCTCCGCGCGGGTGGCCTTAACCATTTGGGACATGCCGGATATGGCACCGGGCCAGGTTCCCGACCCGGCCATGATGCAGGGAGACGCGCGACGGGTGCTGGGCAACGCCGTTGCCCTCAGTCACCGCCGGGGCGAATTCTCCTACCTGGCCCATCTCCAGCAGGGCAGCGTGCAGGTCAAGGTGGGGGATCACATCCGGCGGGGCACACTTCTTGGGTACGTCGGCAACAGCGGCCACTCTCCCGGCCCGCACCTGCACTACCATCTGATGAACGGTCCCAATCTGTACACGGACCAGGCTCTGCCCGTGCAATTCAGCCATGTTCGGGCGTTGGGAGTCGAACACGGTCAACCCATCACGCTGACATCCGGGGTAATTGTTTCCAGTATTGAGTCTGAACACCGGTGCGTGACGGACGGATAGGCTCCGGGGGCCTGTCCATCCCCTGAGTTTCGCAGCAACGGACGGTGTTGTTTGGTCATGCGGTGTGTCCGCCCCAAAATGAACTGATTACTGAACGCTTTCGCGTTCAGGTCGGTGTGAACAGCAGCCGCCGAATTGTGGGAGATTCCCATTGACCCCGCCTAAATCGACAGGGAAGCGGTTTTCCCACGATCAGACGCTGAAGTCCCTGTTCGCCGAAAGGGACGTGGTGCGGGACCTGCTCGATTTCCATGCAACCGAGCTGTTCCCCCATCTGCAGGGCTTCGAACCCCTGGAACTGGTGAGTGCCTCCACCGTCGCCACCGACGCGGTCAAACCGCCGCATCACAGGGAGACGCACCGGGACATGGTCTGGACCTTGGCGCGCAAAGACGAAGACGGGGATCGCGTTCTCCTGCACCTGGAGTTCCAGTCGCGCCGTGAATCCCGCATGTCCATGCGCATGGTCCGCTACGCCCACGACCTCAACCGACACCGACCGGAACTGGAGGTGTTTGGTCTGGTGATCAACACCGGTCCCCGCCCCTTCGGTGCTTGGCGGCAGCCCGTGCAGTCCGTGGCCGGTTCGCGCGGCTATCGTTTCGGGGAGGGTGCCCTCCTCGACATCCACGACTATGCAGTGCCCGTGTTCCCGATTGCCGACTACCCGCTTCTCCCGGAGAGCCTGGTGACAGGCATCGTCGCCCTGGCGCGCATCCAGGCTGCCATCCGGCAGGGCGGGAACGAAGCCGCGGAGCAGATTCTGCCGCTGTTGCGGGAATGGATCATCCCCAGGGTTCTGCGGTTGCCCGAAAGCCTGCGCGAGGCCTACGGAGCCTGGTTCAAGGCAGCGTTCGATGACCTGCTCCGGGACCAACCCGAACTACGCCGGGAGTTGCGTAGAATCATCTACATTGAAGAGGCGGAGGTGGTGATGAACACGTTCGGCAACATCATTGCGGCCAAGGAAAAGGAAGGCGAGGCGCG
>JAPPAJ010000370.1 GCA_026705565.1 Caldilineaceae bacterium
CCCAAGAAAACGTTCCGGGATGACCTCTTTCCCGCCTACAAGGCCACCCGTGAACGCATGCCGGACGATCTGCGGGGCCAGATTGGCCGCATCCACCAGGTGCTGGATGCCATGAACATTCGCACACTGACGGTGGACAACTACGAAGCGGACGACGTCATTGGCACGCTGGCCGCCCGGGCCGAAGCAGCCGGCATGCAGGTTCTGATCAAGACTGGCGATCGCGATCTGTTCCAACTGGCAACGGACCGCGTCAGGGTTATCTACACTTCCTCGCGCAGCCGGGGGCGAAACGACATCTACGACAGCGCGGCCGTCGAGCAGCGGTTTGGCGTGCGTTCGGAGCAGTTTGTGCACATGAAGGCTTTGCAGGGGGACAGCTCGGACAACATTCCGGGCGTGCCGGGAGTGGGCGAGAAGAGCGCGGTCAAACTCGTCAGGCAGTTCGGAAGCGTGCAAGGCCTATATGCCGGTCTGGAAGGTATTACCGCCAAAAAGCTGAAGCAGAATCTGGCGGAGCACCGCGAGCAGGTGGAACGGAACCTGGAATTGGTGCGCATTGTCCGGGATGTGCCGGTGGAATGCGATCTGGAGGACGCGGATCCGTTGCAGCCGGACCATGTGCGTCTGGCCGAGCTGATGAAGGAGCTTGGGCTTCAGTCGACCCTGAACCAGTACAACGAACTCCTGGTCGGCCAGGGCGGGCTTTTCGACGACGGCCTGTCGCCGGTGATGTCGGCTGCGGAGCAGGAACGGTTGGACCGCGCGGCCGGCTACGTCTCCGTTACCACCGAAGCGCAGCTGCAGGAACTGGCGGCTTCATTGCAGGCATGCGCCAATATGGCCTTCGACTTCGAAACCACCAGCGTCGATGGTCTGACGGCGGACGTTGTGGGCCTGGCACTGAGCTGGGATGTTGGGAAGGCGGCCTACATTCCGATCGCGCATGAGACGGGAAGCCAGTTGCCGTGGGAACTGGTGCGCAATACCATGGCAGCCGTGTTCGCCGACGGGAAGGTGGCCAAAACAGCCCACAATGCAAAGTACGACCTGCAGGTGGCTCGCGGCAACGGCCTCGAGATCGTAGGCGAGTTGCACGACACGATGCTGATGGCGTATGCAGTGGATGCCGGCCAGCACCGACTTGGCCTGAAGGATCTGGCCCTGCGGGAACTGGACGTGGTCATGCAGCCCATCACCGATTTGATCGGTACGGGACGCAACCAGCAGTCGTTCGCGTCGGTCGAGCCGGAGCAGGCCGCGGTCTATGCCGCGGATGATGCGGCTCAGACGTTGGCGTTGTATCACCGGCTCAAGTCCGCACTCAAGGCAGGCGGCCTGTGGCAGCTGTATGCCGATATCGAATTTCCGCTGGTGCGGATCCTGGCGGACATGGAAACACGCGGCGTTAGGCTGGACCGAAACTACCTGCTGAAACTGCAGGCGGAATACCGGGAGCGACTGGAAGCGCTGGTGGCCCGCATGTACGAATTGTCCGGCCGCGAGTTCAATGTCAGGAGCACGCAGCAGTTGAGCCAGGTCCTGTTCGACAAAGGTGGCTTCGATCTGCCTACGAAGGGTCTGCGCAAGACCAAGTCCGGCAACTACAGCACGGCGGCTGGGGTTTTGGAGGATCTGGAGGTTCGGCTCAGGGGCGAGGACACGCTGACTGAGCGGCAGGCCGCGGGTCTTGGCACCATTCTTGAATACAGGCAGTTGCACAAGCTGAGCAGCACCTACGTGGACAACCTGCTGGCCATGATGGATGCCGAAACCGATCGCGTGCACACGAGCTTCAATCAGGCTGGCGCGGCCACCGGCCGCATGAGCAGCAACAACCCCAACCTGCAGAACATCCCGATTCGGACGGAAGAGGGCCGGCGTCTGCGACGGACTTTCATCGCGGAGCCGGGACACGTGATGTTGGCCGCCGACTACAGTCAGGTTGAACTCAGGGTGTTGGCCCATGTGGCGGGGGACGAACGGCTGACCCGGGCCTTCCAGGAGGAACAGGACATCCATGCCATCACGGCGGCCGAACTGTTCCGTGTGCCGTTGGCCGACGTCGACCGTAGCCAGCGCGCTCTGGGCAAGACCATCAATTTCGCCACCATCTACGGCTCGACCGCCTTTGGTTTGAGTCAGCGCACGGAAATGTCCGTCGCGGAGGCCGAGGAGTTCCTGACCCGGTATTTCGAAACCTATCCCAAGGTGGAGCAATGGGTGGAAGACACCCGGCAGGCTGCAGCGCGCGACGGACATGTCACCACCTTGACCGGCCGCAAGCGCCTATTCCCGGAGCTGCAGGGCGGCAAGCTGCCCCCGCAACAGCGTCGTGCAGTGGAACGCGCTGCCATCAATGCACCCATTCAGGGCAGCGCTGCTGATATTCTGAAGATCGCCATGGCCCGTGTGGAGCGCGTCCTGGAGCGCTGCAGCCTGGCCGGCCGCATGCTGCTGCAGGTGCACGACGAACTGGTGCTGGAAGTCCCCGGAAGGGAGTTGGCCCAGACGGCGTCCGTGGTGAAGCAGGAGATGGAGCAGGCGTTTTCGCTACAGGTGCCCTTGCGGGCCGATGTCGAGACAGGATTGAATTGGCGGGATCTGACCCCGGTATGACCTTCCCGGAGCAAACATGGCGGCCCTGACCCTGCGACAAGAGATACGGGCTCGGGTTGCCGCCGCCTTGGCGGCCTGCAACGCGGAACACGAGTGGAATCTCCCGGCGGAATTGGCGTTTGAGGTGACCCGCCCCCGGAACCCGGACCACGGCGACTTCAGTGCCAACGTCGCCATGACGGCGGCAGCCGCGTTGCGCAAGTCCGGCGTGAATCTGCCGCCGCGGGAAGTCGCGGCGCAAATCGCCGGTCGGCTGCCCAAGGACGGTGCGATGGCCGCAGTGGACGTCGCGGGTCCCGGATTCCTCAATCTGAAGGTGGCCCCCGCCTGGTTCTGGGACCGGGTGGCGGACACGGTCCTGCACCCGTCCCGGACAGGGCGTTTGGATGTCGGTCAGGGCCGGTGGATTCAGGTGGAGTTCGTCAGTGCCAATCCCACCGGTCCGTTGCATTTTGGCGGCGCGCGCAATGCCGTGTTGGGTGACGGCTTGGCCAGGGTCATGGAAGCCTGCGGATATTCGGTGCAGCGGGAGTTCTACGTCAACGATGCCGGTGCCCAGTTCGATCTGTTCGTGCAGTCGCTCCTGGCCGCCTGCGTGCAGCTGCACGGCGGACGGGCCGAATTCCCGCCAGACGGATACCGAGGCGCCTACATGCACGAATACGCAGCCGCGGCGTGCGAGCGCCTGGGAACGGATTGGTTGGCGGACGCGGAGGGAGCCGCCGATGCCCTGCGCGGGCCGGCCCTGGACATCGTGTTGGAGGATGTGCGGTCCGAAATTTCCCTGCTGGGCATCGAGTTTGACCAATGGTTCTCCGAACGGGCGTTGCATGAGAGCGGCCAGGTCGAGGCTGCCATTGCCAGGCTGGCCGACCAGGATGCCGTATACCGCGCGGAAGGAGCCGTGTGGTTTGCCGCCAGCCGCTACGAGGGCAATGATCAGGATGTGGTGCTCGTTCGCAGCAACGGCGTGCCCACCTATTTCGCCGCCGATGCCGCTTACCACTGGGACAAGCTGCGGACGCGGGGCTTTGACCGCGTACTGAATGTGTGGTCCGTGGACCATCAAGGTCATGTGCCGCGTATGCAGGCGTTGGTGGAAGCCATGGGCTTGGACCGCGCAAAACTCAAGATTGTCCTGTACGATCTGGTAAAGCTGGTGCGGGACGGCAACGAAGTGGCCATGAGCAAGCGCTCCGGTTCGTTTCTGACGTTGAGGGAAGTCGTGGCGGAGGTTGGATCGGATGCCGTGCGTTTCATGTTGTTGACCCGGGCGCCGGAAAGCGTGGTTGAATTCGATCTGGCTCGGGTAGTGGAACAGAATCCGGAAAATCCGGTCTACTTCGTCCAGTACAGCCATGCCCGCCTGTGTTCCATTCTGGTCCGCGCACAGGCCGAGGGCCTGTTGTTGCCGGATGCCGACGACATCCACGGGCACCTGCGGATCCATCTGGGCCATCCCGCCGAACTGGAACTGGCGCGGCTGTTGACCGAGCTTGGTGATCAGTTGCTGGCAGCCCTGGAGCGATCGTCGCCCCACAACCTCACGTACTACGCCATGCGCATTGCATCGGCGGTCAACGGGTTCTACCGGGATTGTCGAGTTCTCGACCGATCCCAGCCCGGCCTGTCGGGCGCACGCCTGTGTTTGTGCGACGCGGCCCGCATCGTCCTGGCCAGAATTCTCCACCTGCTGGGGGTGAACGCCCCGGCAAGCATGTAACAGGGACATTCGGACTTTGCCCAAGGTACTCGTTGCATCCGAACTCTCGCAGGCCGGTCTCGAACTGCTGACCGGGGCCGACGGCATCGAGGTGTGCCAGCAACCCGTGTCCACGGCGGAGGAACTCGCCGCACTGGTGCCGGATTGCGACGCCTTGCTGGTGCGCAGCCGCCCGGCAGTCACGGCCGAGGTGCTGCGCGCGGGATCGCAGCTTCAGGTGGTCGCCCGCGCCGGCACCGGCGTGGATAACATCGACTTGGCCGCGGCCACCGAACAGGGGGTCCTGGTGGTCAACGCGCCCACGGGCAATTCCGTGGCCGCGGCCGAGCATACACTGGCTATGCTGATGGCCCTCAGCCGCAACATCCCCCAGGCGGACGCCGACCTGCGCGCCGGCAACTGGAACCGCAGCCGCTGGGTCGGCACAGAGGTCCGCAGCAAGGTCCTGGGGTCCATCGGCTTGGGGCGGGTTGCGTCCGAACTGGTCAAGGTCGCCAACGAACTGGGTATGCGGGTGGTTGCGTACGACCCGTACATCACGGACCGGATGGCTGCCCAGCAGGGAGTCGAGCTGGTGGACTTGGACACGTTGCTGGAGGCCGCAGACTTCATTTCCATCCACGTGCCGCTGGTGGATGCCAACCGCCATCTGCTCGGGCGTACAGCCTTCGCCAAGGTCAAGCCGACTGCCTATATTCTGAACGTGGCCCGCGGCGGCCTGGTGGACGAGGATGCGTTGCTGGAGGCGCTCAACGAGGGCAGGTTGGCCGGGGCTGCCCTGGATGTCTTTGAGACCGAGCCGCTGCCGGTGGACAGCCCCCTGCTCTCCCACCCGGCCGTGATCGTGACTCCCCATTTGGGCGCCAGCACGGTGGAGGCCCAGGACCGGGTGGCCCGCGACGTTGCGCAGCAAGTGCTGGATGTACTCGGTGGCCATCAGGCCCGTTACGCGGTCAATGCCCCCATCGTCCCCCCGCGCGACCTCGAATACCTGGTCCCGTACGTGGACCTGGCGACCCGCATGGGAAACTTCCTGCAGAAGATCGACAGTCGCGTAGCCACGCAGGTGGAGTTGACCATCCACGGTTCCATTGCGGACATGGATTCGGCGTTCCTGCGCGCGGCCGCCATCCAGGGCCTGCTCTCCGACCTCATGGAGGAACGGGTCAACGTGGTCAATGCCGATCGACTGGCGGCCCAACGGGGCATGAACCTAATGGAACGCCGGCAGGTGCAGCATTCGCACCGCTACGAGAATATGTTGACCATGCGCGTGACCCATGCCGAAGACCGCTGGACGGTGCGGGGCTCCGTGTTGCAGGGAATCCCCAGCATCGTCTCCGTCAACGATCTTTGGGTGGAGTTCGCCGCCGAAGGCCACGTCCTGTTGACGTCGCACATGGATCGTCCGGGCATGATTGGTCGGGTGGGTACTCTCTTGGGAAACGCGGATGTCAATATAAGCTTCATGCATGTCGGGCGGCGGGCACCGCGCCAGGAAGCAATTATGGTGATCGGCACGGATGAACCCCTGTCCGCCGATGTGTATGACGCCCTCGCAGTACTGGAAGAATTCGTGTGGGTCAAGTCGATCCGAATTTAGTGCGGGTTCCCTGGCGGTTTGGACAACGTCTGTTGGCGCGGCTGCTTGGGAAACTTGGTTTCGGTCCGATGCGGTTCCATGTTTGGCTCCTGTTGTTGATGGGGTTGGCAGTCGCTCCGGCCTTGGCCTGCGGCACCATCTCGACCCGGTTTCCGATTGAATCGGCGGCTCCGCCGTCGCCACCCACCAACACGCCCCTGCCCACCAGCACGCCAATCGTAATTCCGACTCCGGCCCCGTCGGATCCCAGCGGTCTGGGAGGGTCCACTGGCCCCGAGGCGCAGGGGCCCGAACGCATACAGCGCTCCCAGGTGCCGCTGGTGATCGGCGAAAGGGCCCGGGTGATTGCCCGCGATGGAGTTCGGCTGCGGTCGGAGGCCAGCCGTGAGGCTGCAGTGGTGGCGGAACTCCCGGTGTCGTCCCTGGCACTGGTCGTCGACGGGCCCTTCGTCGCCGACGGGTTCTTCTGGTGGCGGGTGGAGGTGGTCGGCAGCGGCCAAACCGGATTCGTGGCCGAGGGATGGCAGGACGCTGCGTATCTTGAAGTGGCCGGCCACGAACAAGCTCTCGTGGACCGGGCTCCCCGCGCGGGCGACATCGTGGAAGTAGTGGTCCGGACCCTCAACTTGCGGCAGAGCCCGGGCGTATCGGCCACCTTAATCACGGCGCTCACCCTGGGAACCCGCATGACCGTGCAGCAGGGCCCCCGGACGGCCGACGGATACCAATGGTACGAAGTCAGAACGGAGGTGGGTAACCTGACTGGTTGGGCCGTTGTGGCGGCCAACAATGTCACCACCTACAAGGTGGTCGAGTAACCTATGGGATCTATACGCCCAACAAACGGCAGGTCCATTGTATTCACGGTTCATCAAGGTTTCCAATGAGAATGCCTTCGGCCGTCCCCAACAACCACATGGCAGCGCGCACCCCTAGGCGGATTCTGTTTATCGGTGCATGTAGTTTCCCAACCTGTCCGGCACACTGAGCGAGGTTGGCGGTCGATGATCGGCCCTGTTGTCAGCATCTTTCCAAGGTCACCTGCATGAAGCGAATCGTGGTCACGGGCCTCGGTGCCCTCACCCCCATCGGCAACACGGTCGAGGAGTACTGGGACAGCTTGCTGGCGGGACGCAACGGCGCTGCGCCGACCGATGCCTTTGATCCCCAGGACATGCCGTTCCAGGTCGCCTGCCAGGTGCACGGCTTCGATCCGACTGCCTACATGAATCGGAAAACCGTAAGACGTACGGCCCGGCCGACCCATATGGCCGTTGCTGCCAGCAAGATGGCACTCGAGGACAGCGGCTTGGAGATCCACGACGGCAACCGGGATCGAGTCGGCGTCCTGGTCGGCACGGGTGCCGGCGGCATTGTCGAGGTCATCAAGGCCGGCACGCAACTGCCCACCGTGGGCTGGAAACGGGTGACGCCCATGCTGGTGCCGACCAGCATGAGCAATGCGGTCAGTTGCCTGGTTTCCATTGAAACCGGAGCCTCCGGGCCCGTGGTGACCAGCACAGCCGCCTGTGCCTCGGGCAGCTATGCCGTGCTGGAGGCATTCCACATTCTGATGCGGGATGAAGCCGACGCGGTCATTGCCGGCGGCACCGAGGCTGCGCTGGAACTGTCCATCGTGTCGTCTTTCGGCCGCATGGGCACGCTGTCACAGGACATGGACCCCGCCCAGGCCAGCAAGCCCTTCTCGGTCGATCGGGACGGATTTGCCCCCAGCGAGGGCAGTGCCTCCATGATTCTGGAAACCGCGGAACATGCGGAACAGCGGGGTGCCAAGGTGTATGCGGAGCTGTTGGGTGGCTACCTCACGTCCGACGCCTACCACCTCACGGCCCCCGATCCGGACGGTCGGGGCGCGGCCCGGGCCATGCGCGAGACACTGCGGGTCACGGGTTTGGACCGGACGGACATCGATGTGGTCTTCGCCCACGGCACGGGCACCGTACTGAACGATCGAACCGAAGCCAGCGCCTTGAACGCCGTATTCGGCGATCACACGCCCAAGCTGCACGTCACCAGCGTGAAGAGCATGATTGGCCATTCCCTGGGCGCCGCGGGCGCCCACAGCGCCGTGGCCGCGGTCAAGTGTCTTGAAACCGGCGACATTCCGCCGACCATCAGCTACACGCCGGATCCTGAAATAGACCTGAACGTGGTGGGCAACGAACCGCGCCATGCCGCGGTGGATGTGGCTTTCGTCAACGCATTTGGCTTCGGCGGCCAGAATGCCGTGGTGGCCTTCCGGCGGTCAGGTGCGTGACGGAGGACTGCAACCCGTCTCGTGGCCGGCTCAGGAACCCATCACCTGAAACACCCCAATCACCAGGAAGACAACGGCCAGGGAGTAATACCAGAAGCCATCCCGCGCTGCGGTCTCGGCATTGAGGCTGTTCTTCATCTTGTTGTTGCCGTAGCGGTACATCAGCCAGACGGCAGTCATGATGACGGGGTGGCGGAACTGCATCATCGCTTCGTCCCGGACGCTCCATTGCTGGGTTGCGACCCAATACATGACGCCTAGTAGCCATTGCAGGTCGGCGCTGATCAGGAAGATGCGGTTGAGAAAGGGAAATCTGGTGGGCAGGGGGCTGCGGCGGAGAACAGCGAATGCCAGAAGGACGAAGACGACCGTCGCCAGCAGGCCAAAAGGGTAGAGCCAATATGAATGGGCCACGCGCAGGCTGGCCAGCCATGTCTCGTTCACAACAGCCCCTTCACGCGCGCCAGGCCCAGGCCGATCACCACCATGGTGGCCGTTACCCAAATCAGGGCGGTCCGCAACTTGCGGTCGACATTGTCCGTCCGGCGCAGCAGCAGGTTGCCGACCATGAAAACGGAATGGCCGACTATCATGGTTACCGGATGTTCATAGGACATCAGTGCTTCCTGTCCTGTCCAGCGGGCCTGCATAATCCAGACCAGAATCCCAAGCATGATCTGGATGTTGAGCAGCACCACAAAGACCTGGGTTGTGCGCAGCAGGCCCATGTTCCATGACCCTTTCCTGAATTGCACTGCGACAAGGGCCACCCACAGCACCGCGCCGATCGCGCCTACCAAGGGCCACCCCAAGTGCCCGTGCACTTGGCCGAGAATGACTGTAACCATGTTGCGTTGTCCTTTCGCCCGACCTCCGGACGCGTGCGAAGCTGAATGCAAGGTGATTCCGGCACCCTAGTGTAATCCCGCACCGCTGTGTTCGGCACTCTTCCCGCCGGGTTGGCGGGCTTGCCGGACGACACTCCACAATTCGAAGGGAGCCTGCCTAAGCCACCGGTTGCCTGACGACGCCTGTGGCATCATGCGGGTCATGGACAGGAACCACCGCCTTGCCCGGTGCGGAGCACGCGGGCAGCGCGTCTCCCATCCGCGGCAGGTCCTGCATCGGTCGGGAAGCCCTTGATGATGTCGTCCAAGGCTGCGCGCAGCCTGTACCGCCAGGGGCTGAACCGGGACAAGTACGACCGTTTGGCGCGGAGCGCCGTCCTGTGCGGCCAAGTGCGAAAGGATGTCTGGCAACGGTGCCGCAGGGCATCGGCCGCGCCGCCAACCCCCTACGACATCCGCGATGCCTGGATGGCCGAAGACTACGACTGCCACGGGTTGCCGGCGCGCCTGGGCAAGTCCGTGATGACCGACGCACCGGGTGACATCGATGCGGCGCGGGAGGCGGCCGCGCCGGTCAAGAAGGCCATTTGGAACCGCACCCGGGGCGACGGTGAGGGAGGTCGCCTCCTGTACTTCCTGCTCAAGCAAAACCGCTGGACCGAGGATCCGTTCCTGTACTGGCAGATGCGGCAACAGTGGCGGCGCGGCCGGTCCCATGTGACCAACCAGATTGTGGCCGACGCGGGCTCCTACACCACCAAGGTCTGGCACGGACGGGCCTGGATCCATCTGCAAAGCGTGGAGTGCGGCCAACGCTGTGCCATTCTGCTCAAGGGCACACACCTGCCTTCCGGCACGCTCCGCATCATCCTACGGGCCAACGGCCAAGTGGCCGTCCACCATGTCGTGGACGAGGAACAGGTCTGTAGTATCCAATCCTGTGGTCAGGGCACGGTGGGTGTGGACAAGGGCTACACCGAAGCCTACACGGACAGCGATGGGGAGCGCCGCGGCGAGGGCTTGGGCGACCTGCTGTCCGCGGAGAGCGACCAGCGCAAGGTCAAGGGGCCGCGGCGCAACCAGTTGCGGGAGGTCGAGCAGGGGCATCGGGCTAAGGGCGACCACCTTTGCCAGGCCGCCCACGCCAACGTGGACAAGGCCGGCGCCATTGCCTGCGAGGACCTGTCCATGTCCATGCAGTCCGCCAAATTCCGCCACCAGGACACCAACCGCTGTTTGAACGGTTGGGTCAAGGGCGTGATGGCGGACACCCCAATCTCGATGTCTCAGTGCAGGGGTTTTGTGCGGGCACTGGTCAATCCGGCCTACACATCGCAAATCGACTCCCGCACGGGGCTGTTGCAGGCCACGCGTCGCTGGGACCGGTTTTACTGCACTGACGGGGTTGCGCTGGACGCGGACGCCAATGCCGCCTGCAACATTCCGGCGAGGCTGTACCATGAGGAGACAACGTTGTACATATCCTGCAGGGACGTGCGCGCCCTGGTAGCGGAACGAACCAGGCAGTCGGCGGGGACTGCCCGCCCCGGCCTCGAGTTGCGGGGGCTGGCAACAATGCCTCTATCAACCGAGAGCAAATTACCCGGAACCCACAAGGTTTGAGGAACAGACCGTACATGAGCCGTCCCAACATCGTCATGATCGTAGCCGACGACCACGCTCCTGCCGCCATGGGCACCTATGGCGCGCTGGTCAACCGGACGCCGCACCTCGATTCCCTGGCGGCGGAGGGGCTGCGGTTGGACTGCTGCTTCTGCACGAACTCCATCTGCACTCCGGCCCGTGCTTCGATCATGACCGGCAAGTACAGCCACACGACCGGCATCAGGACCCTGAACGACGTGATTGACCATGATCGGGAGAGCACGCTCGGCATGTGGCTGCAAGCGGCCGGGTACCAGACGGCCATGATCGGCAAGTGGCATCTGGGACACGGCGGTTCGTCGGACCCGCGTGGTTTCGACTACTGGAACGTCCTCCCGGTGCAGGGCGCGTACCGGGATCCGACCACCATCGAAATGGGCCGGGAGCAACGCCACCGCGGCTACGTGACCGATCTGCTGACCGATCTGTCCCTGGCGTGGCTGGACTCCTGCGAAGGCGACAGGCCCTTCTTTCTGTACCTTGGCAACAAGGCGCCGCACGACAATTTCGAGCCGCATCCGCGCCACTTGGATCGCTACCTGGAGAAGCTGCCCGAACCGCTGACCCTGCGGGACGACTTTGCGGACCGGTCTCCGGCTTCGTTCATGTCCACAGCCCGTGTCGACCGCATGCACCTCAAGCATCACCTGCCCGAAACCCCGCCGGACGACCTGTCGGGCGAGGCGCGTCTGCAGGCGAACTACCAGTCCTATATGCGCAACTACTACCGTTGCGTGGATGCCGTTGACGAAAACGTCGGCCGCCTTCTGGCATGGCTGGATGCCACGGGCCTCCGGGACAACACGATCGTGATTTACACGTCCGACCACGGGTTCTTTCTCGGCGACCACGGCTGGTACGACAAGCGTTTCATGTACGAGGAAGGCATTCGCATTCCCTTCCTGATGCGTTGGCCGGCAGGCATTCGGGCCGGTACGGTGTCGGATAAAATCACCCTCAACGTGGACTTTGCACCCTCGCTGCTTGAATGGGCGGGAGTTGACCCGCCCACGGGACTTCAGGGCCGTTCGCTTGCGCCGCTGGCTGCCGGCGAGACGCCGTCCGACTGGCGCACTTCCTTCTACTACCGCTACTGGATGCATCTTGCCCACTTCAACATCCCTGCGCACTACGGGGTGCGAACCGAACGGTTCAAGTTGATTCACTTCTACGGCCGCGCCCTCGGTGCCGCCGGGGCGATCGACCGCGACACCCCGCCCGCATGGGAGCTGTACGACCTCGAAGCGGATCCCATGGAATTGCACAACCGTTACGGACTGGCTCCGTATGCCGAGACCCAGGCGGAGTTGCTCGGACTGCTGGCTCGCTGGCAGGCGGATCTGGGAGATGCGCCCGAACACTGACCTGCCGTCGTCTCCGGTCCGGATGGCCGCAGTTCTCCTCCGTGGCTTCCGGCCAGCCGCAGGTACTCCGCATTGTCGCCAGGCCAAGGTCACCAAGGAGCTGACGTGCCATGACCCGACCACCGAATGTAGTGTTTGTGATCACGGATGATCAGGGCTACGGGGATCTGGCGTGCCATGGCAACCCGGTCATTCGCACGCCCAACCTGGATCGGATGCACGCCGAATCCGTCCGCTTCACCAACTTTCATGTCGGTCCCACATGCGCCCCGACCCGTGCGGGCCTGA
>JAPPAJ010000314.1 GCA_026705565.1 Caldilineaceae bacterium
CCGCCGGCCGCAAACAACACACGCCGATCACCGGGTAGGCCGTGAAGGCCACGAAGCCGATGAGCCAGGGCGAAATGAAGAGGATGCCCCAAAGCAGGCGTCGGCGGGTGACTGGACTCATATGGCGCAGCCCTGGTCCGCGCCGGGGCTGCGCTGCCTGCAGTTGCGGAATGGCAGACACGTCGGAGGAATCCCTGTGGGAAGTTCAAAGGCGCGGCCAGACGGGGCGCGGGTTCAGTTCCCGTGCCCCGTCCGGATCCTAACGTTGCAGTTAAGTCAGGCGGCCGAGGCCAGCTTGTCGTTGACCTCCTGCTGGACCCGTTCCTGGATTCCGGCCAGAGCGTCTGCCGGGCTCACGCCCTCGTAGCCCATAGCGTCTATCGCCTCGTGAAACTGCCCGGCCATGTAGCCCACGCCTGGCATGGAGGGCACGGCCCAGGCATGCGGCAGGATCTCGTCGCGAGCATAGGGCAGCCAATCGGCTGCCGCCGCCTCGATCTCCGGATCCGTGGCATTGGAAATGCGCGAAGGAGTCACAGAGTCGGGCACGGCCTTGTTGAGGGCCACCCACTTGGATGAGCTCATGAACGAGCAGAAGGCATAACCTCCCTCCACATTGGCGGCCCCGGACGGGACGAAGTAGAGGTTGGCTTGCAGTTTCCCGGGCTTGCCGTTGGTGGCGGTCGAGGGGCTCGGCACTTTGGTCACGTCGAAGTTCAGGTCCGGTCCGTACTCGCCTACATCGTTGTAGAGCCAGGAACCGATCTGCCAGGTGGCAATCTGTCCGGTGTAGTACAGGCCGTCGGGAGAGTTGCGGCCGAAGCCATTGCCGCCGTAGGTAGTCCTGAACGCAGTGATGTTCTCGATGCCGTATTCGTTGGCGTAGCCGTTGTACCACTCCAGCAGGGCCAAAGCCTCCGGCGACTCCAGCGTGACCTCGCCCGTATCCTCGTTCCACACCGAGGCACCGAAGGCACCCAGCCAGTTGTGGGAATCCGCATTGGGGATATGAGGAATGAATCCGATGCGGGTCAGAGTACCGTCCGCGTCGGTCTCGTTCATGGTCCGGCCGATCTCTTCCCAGCCCTCGAGAGAGTCCGGAATGTTCTCTGGATCAAAACCCGCCTCGGCAATCCGATCCTTGTTGTAGAAGAAGAGTTGCACGATCGTGGAAATGCTCATCGCGTAGAACCGGCCCTGGAACTGCATCTGCTTCCAGGTGGCCGGCCAGTAGTCGTCCTCAGGCACACCCTCGGCATGGACGTAGTCCGTGATGTCCGTGAGAGCGCCAATCGGAGCGTCCTCGGCCACGATCCAGGCCCAGCCGCGGTACGAGTCCGGGGGCGTGCCGGCCGCGGTGTTTGTGATGACGTTGTTGTGCAGTTCGCCCCACGGCACGATCACGTGTTCTGCCGTGTATTCGGGATTTTCCTCGACGAACCGATCGACAGCACCTTGCATGGCGTCCGCCATGCGGCCTTGGCCGAAGCCGGTCCAGATCAACACGCTGGAGGGTTCCATGGCACCGGAGTCGCCGGCATCCGCGGGTGCATCCCCCGCGGCTGGGGCGGCACATGCCGCCAGAGCCGCCGATACGGCCGCCAATCCCGAGGCCTGCAGGAAGCGACGGCGCGATAGGAAATTTGAGACTCTGTCCGTCATGGTTGGTTCTCCTGAAAGGGTGCGCGCGGCTTCCGGTTCACGTAGTTCGCAGCCACCGGTGGTGGGTACTTTGTCTGTGGAAAACAGAAGCAGGACCCGATTGTACAATGACACCCAAGGGGCCGCATTTGGGATGGCGAGGGGGCCGCAGGTGTGGTCCGCCGGCCGGTTCGCGCAGGAAGCGACGGCTTGCGGCGGTTGTTGGGGATGATTACCGACGGGAGTACAAGTGATGATGACAGCGGTCACCCGCGCACAGCGGGAGCAGTACGAGGAAGACGGCTACTACATTGAGCGCGGGTTGCTTGAGCCGGACCAGGTGGCACTGCTGGCGCGGGAGATCAAGGACACCATTGCCAGCGGGACGGACGGTATCAACTTCGACAACACCCGCATGGACGGCAAGACCCTGAAGGGATCCGGCATGTACCGCAAGCTGGCCCTGCTGGGGCGTCGCAATCCATTGGTCTGGGATACCTACTATGCCCATCCCCGGGTGATCGCCATCAACCGGGAGTTCCTGGGCGACGAAGTCATGCTGTGGTTCGATTCAATCTTCACCAAGCCCGCGCGGGTGGGCGAAGCCACACCCTGGCACCAGGACATCGGCCTGTGGACCCAGACCCCGCCGCAGAAGAAGAACAAGCCCCACTATCGGGATGCGCTGACCATTTGGATGGCCGTTGACCGGGCCGACCGCAGCAACGGCTGTCTGCAGGTCGTGCCCGGCAGTCACAAGGGGCCGGTGGTGGACCATGTGCGGTATCCGGACAGCATCCATGTCGAGTTGCCCCGGGATCAAGTGGCGGACGTCCAAGTGGACCACATCGAGCTGGAGGCGGGGGACGCCATCGTTTGGCATGCCCATCTCTGGCACTACAGTCCTGTCAACCTCAGCGACCGGAACCGGCTGGGCATCGCCCAGGTGACCCTGAGTGCCGGGGACGCCGCCGCGACCGGCAAGCACAATCTGCCGGCTTTGGTGTGTGCCGGAGCCGGCCAGCCGGCACCGTCCCGGGAAGCGGAGCGTTCCGCTCCCGGCTGACGACCCGGTCCGGTCGCCGGACTTGCGGGAAATGCCCACTTCCCCGGAGTGGGCATACGCGGTCGCCGGACGGAATCCTCTAGGATTAGGGCCCTGATACCAGGGTCGGTTGCTACATGAAACCGCTTTTCAGTCTTGTCAATTTTCGATGAACAACCGCAGTCCACGCACTGGCGGTCAGATAGGTAACAGTTCAAGTGTCCATCGTCAGACACGAGTTGTCGCTGCATACCTCGTTTTTCAAGTCCCTGCGCAAGTTGGGCCGCAACGAACAGGATGAGATCCCGGACTTCCTGAACAGGGTCCGGTTCGATCGGCACGGCGGCAAGCTCAATCTCAAGAAGCTGCGGCACAACGAGTTCCACACCGCGCGGGTGACCAAGTCCGTGCGCTGTGTCCTGCATTGGCCTCCGGACGGCGGCCACCTGTCCCTCTTCTATGTGGGCCAGCATGATCATGCCGAACGCTGGTTCAACCAACACCGTTTGGGCACGTCCCTGCGCACCGGGGTGGCGGGCAGGGTCGCGCCGGACCGCCGGATTGCGGCGGTGAGCGATCTGGAGAGCCTGCTGGACCGGGAGGATCGCCAGCACTTCTGGCATGTGGACGACGAGGACCTCCTGCACCGGATGCTCGAGACTCCGGACCAGTTGTGGCGCGTCTACTTGGATCCGCGTCAGCGGGAACTGGTGGAAAACGACGCGGACGGTCCCATGCGGGTGTTGGGCGGCGCCGGCACCGGCAAGACGGTGGTGGCCATGCACCGGGCCGTGTGGCTGGCCCGGAACTTGGCGGCGAACCCCGGGGACCGCATTCTGTTCCTGACCAACAACAGCAACCTGGCGGCCGAGATCAGCCGGGATCTGCGGACCTTGGTTTCCGAAGCGGAGGTGCTTGAGCGGATCGAGGTCACCAATCTCGACCAGTGGATCGAGCGGTTCCTCAAGGCCCGGCGCTGCGATCTGCAGATTCTGAACGGCCGCACCCAGCAGAAGGACCGGCTCTGGCGGAAGGCCTGCGACAAGGTGGAGGTCGACCGGTTCTGGTCGCAGGAACTGCTGAAGAAGGAGTTCGAGCAGGTGGTCCTGGTCCAAGGCATCCATACCCTGGAGGAATACCTGGAGGCGGACCGCAGCGGCCGCGGCATCGCCCTCACGGAGGCACACCGGGGGGAACTCTGGCCCGCCTTCGAGTTCTACCGGCAGAGTCTGCGCAATCGCCGGCTGGTGGAACGGGAGGATGCCTATCGCGAGGCCAGGCTGCGCGTCGAAGCGGACCGGGTCGGGCTGCCCTATGCGGCGGTCGTGGTCGACGAGGCGCAGAACTTCGGTTATGACGCCTTCAAGCTGTTTCGCGCCCTTTCCTTGACCTGCTCCGCGGACTCCGACCGGAATCGGGAGTGCAACCGGCTCTTCATCACCGGCGATGCGCACCAGCGCATCCACCGGGTCAAGGTGAACCTGGGGCGCTGCGGCATTGACGTCAAAGGCCGCAGCCACAGGCTCGAGCTGATATACCGCACCACCAACTCCATCTACACCGTGGCGGCCCATGTGCTGGGGGATGGGCGCTACGACGATCTCAACGGTCAGGTCGACACGCTGCAGGGATATCGCAGCCTCTATGACGGTCCCTTTCCCTATTGGGAGACTTACGCGGATGTCGAGGACGAGGGAGCCGGCATCATCGTGGACTGGATCAAGCACCTTCAGCACAAGGACGACCTGGGACGGGACGACTTCTGCCTGCTGGCCCGGACGGTGTCCCGCGTGAAGACCTGGGAACGGGCCCTGAAGCAAAAGGGGCTCGACGTGTACTGCCTGCGCTCGGGCGGGGCCGACACGGGCCACGGCAGTTCCGTGCGTCTGGCCACCGCCAACAAACTCGAAGGCCTGGAGTATCCTGCGATCGCCGTCCTGGATGCGGACAGTGCCAGCTACCCCCTGCATCAGGAGATGCAGTCGGTGACGTCGGAGGCGGAACGGGCGGAGCAGTACAAGCAGGAACGCTCGCTGCTGCATGTGGTATGCACCCGTGCCCGCAATCATTTGCTAATCTGCACTCAGGGCCCGATTTCGCCGTTCCTGGAAGGCGTGTTCGAGCCGGGGCGGCACGGGTTCGCCCGGCACTGACGACCGTCTTCGGCCAATTCGCGTCCGCCCTGGCCTGTGGACGGGACGATCCACCGCCGGATTGCCAACGCGGCCCCGCCGCGGCCAGTTTCTGGCCCTTCATTTCGTCGAATGCGTTGCCATGCCAAGAAACACACGAAAGATCCGGCTGCACAAGGACTACCTGACCAAGAGCAAGAAGCTGTCGGACGACGAGTTTTCATCGGTCCAGGACACTCTGCGGCAACTCTTCAGGGGAGACATCACGCCAGGCTTGAACCTGAAGCGGATCCAGGGATCCGAACCGCTGCGTTCGATCCGGGTCACCAATGACATTCGGATGATCGTTCACTCGGCAGGAAGCGAGCTCATCGTCCTGCGTGTGGATCGCCACGACGATGCCTACGAATGGGCCCAAAACAACAACGGCACGAACCGGCTGAAGCATCTGACGGCTCATCAAAATCTTGAACCCGAGCCGTATGTGCCGCTCGATGAGGTTGCCTCCGGCCTGCTGCCAGCCGTTGCCGCCGGGACAAGCCCCCCGGGTTCGTTTGGTGTTCAGTCCGGGACCGGCATGACCAAGCCGGGTTCCGGATTGAAAGTTCCCGGCCGGGAACGACGGGCCGGAGATGATCGGTTTGGGGATGGGTCCACCAAGGACGGCAAGGTTTTGGCAACGGCTTTGGAAACCTGGAACGAAGCAGGGGTTGACCTCGCCGTCGGCAAGGACATCATCAGTTCCCATGGCGGTCCCGTATTGGTGTTGGGCGCAGCCGGAACCAACAAACGGCTCGCCGCGGTGGTCCGCAGCCTGTACCTGGCGGATCGATTTGCAGACGCCGGCCAGCATGTTCTCCTGCTGGCACACTCCGTGGGCGCGTTCGAAAAGGCCGAGCTGTCCCTGAAACTATTGCGAGAGCAAACCGGAGACGAGCAGGATCTGAGATCAGCTGTTGAGTCTGTTGATGTTGCCCTCTTCGATGACTGGCTGCAACGGCACATACAGGAGCCAGTATCACGGGATGATGCGTGCCGGATGCTGCACCAAAGGCTGGAGGACGGAACCCTGTCTCCCACGCCCGCGGCCGTGGTTGTGCTCGACAGCCAGAATCTGGGTATGGAGACTGTGCGTCTGTGCAGGGAACTGGCCCTCGCGACGGTTCCGAAGCACGAGCACTGGAAAAGAGACGAGCTCGAACGGCTGTGTCTGGTGGCGGACCCGTTCCTGCGCACCGGCCGCCTGCGCCTGAACATTCAGAATTGTGATGTCACCCCGGCCAAAACCATTCGGTTGCGTGAGACCGGGGCCGTCACGCATGCGGTCATCGAGACGGCGGTGTCGGCGTTGCATGGGCTGGAGTTCGACGATCTGATGGGCGCAACCGCCAAACTGGACGGCTACCGGGGGCTTGAGGCAGGCGGGCAGCCGGCGTTTCGCCGCTACAAGGGTGCCAAGGACGGAGCCCGACAGGTGGCGGACTGGCTGCGCGAGCTCCAGGAGGCCGATGAAGAATCGGCACCCGGCCGGATCTGCCTGGTGGCCCGCACCAACAGCCGCCTCAAGGATTGGCGCAAGGCCCTCCGCAAACTGGGCGTGAAGACTCGACGCCTTAAGCGAGACTGTGAGCCCGAAGGTGCCACGGACAAGGTTTGGGTCGCCAAACCCGAAGAACTGGACCCGGGGGCGTACTTCCAGGCAGTTGCCTTTCTGGACGCGGATCGCAAGTCCTGGCCCCGTCGCAAGGTCCTCCGCCTGGCCGTGGACGAAACCGACAGGGAAGCGGTCGAGCTTCGCGAGCGGTCCCTGTTCTACTTGGCCTGCACACGCGCCCGGAGGCACCTGCTGTTCTGCAGCCAGGGACCGTTTGCCCCCTGGCTGGAGGAGCTGGCTCCCCCCGCACCCGCACCGGAATCCAAATCTGAATCTCCCGCCCAGCCGCCTGCGAGGTCCCAAGCCATGAAGTACCCGGTACTGATCGATCAGGAAATCACCGATGCAATGCTTCAGGTCCTGCACGACCGGGGCTGCGACACCTACGATTGGAATCCCGGCGGGGACACGCCGCGCATGGAAGAGACCGTCGGTTTCTTCGTCTACGGCCATGCCCTGATTGATGGCCCGATCATGGATCAAATGCCGAAGCTGAAGGTCATCAGCAACATGGGCGTAGGGGTGGACCATATCCGGATTCCGGATGCAACCGAACGCGGCATCGCGGTCGGCAACACGCCAGGATTTGTGGACGGTGCCACGGCGGACATGGCCTTTCTGCTCATGATGGCCATCGCCCGCAACCTGAAGAAGGGCATGGACTACGCCCGCGGGCCGGAGTTCCAGCATTTCAACCCAACACTGTGGCACGGCCGGGAAGTCAACGGCGCCACGCTGGGCATTTACGGCATGGGTGCGATCGGCAGCACGGTGGCGCGCCGCGCCTCCGGCTTCAACATGCATGTCATCTACCACAATCGCAACCGCCTTTCGGACACGCGTGAAGCCGAACTCAACGCCTACTGGGTACCGCGTTCCAGCCTGCTCGCCCGGTCGGACTTCCTGCTGTTGTCACTGCCGCTTAGCAAGGAGACGGAGGGTTGCATGGGGCTGGCGGAGTTCCGGCAGATGCAGAATGATGCATTCCTCATCAACATTGCGCGCGGCGGCTTGGTTCGCACTGAGGAACTGGTGACTGCCTTGGAGGAAGGCCAACTGGCCGGTGTCGCCCTGGACGTGACGGAACCCGAACCGTTGCCGCGGGATCATCCGCTGGTCGAGCACCCGGATGTAATCATCACGCCGCACCTGGGATCCGCCACGGTGGAGACACGGGAGGGCATGTTCATCCGCACCGTCGAAAACCTGATGGCCGGCATGCAGGACAAACCCCTGCTGAACCAGGTCTTTCAGTAGATCGGCGGACGGCGCGTTTCCCGGCCCGATGCGCCATGGCAGGTTCCCAGCCATCTCCGGTAGAGGCTGAACGCCCGGCCGGGCAGGCGTCCTCAAGGACGGTGTTTTCCGGTGAGCGGACCCTGACGGCACCCGAACCCGATCTGGGGCCGGAACTGGTACCCGACACCCGCCTCAAAATGGACGGGCTGGCATTCCTGACCAGCCTGCCGGCGAACTCCATGCCCGCGGCCTTTCTGGATCCGCAGTACCGGGGCGTGCTGGACAAGATGGCGTACGGCAACGAGGGCAAGTCCCGTGAACGGGCGCGCGTCGCCCTGCCGCAGATGACCGAGGATCACATCGCGCGCTTTATGGCCGGCATCGATCGGTGCCTGATGCCCAGCGGCCATCTGTTCCTCTGGATCGACAAGTTTCACCTGTGTACAGGCATTGGTCCCTGGCTCGAGGGAACTGCGCTGGAAACAGTGGATCTGCTGACGTGGGACAAGCAGCGCATGGGCATGGGCTATCGGACCCGCCGACAGGCCGAGTACCTGGTGGTTCTCCAGAAATCTCCCAAACGGGCCAAGGGGGTGTGGTCCGTCCACAACATTCCCGATGTCTGGAGCGAGAAGGTGCCGCGCAGCGGCCACGCCCATCGCAAGCCGATCGGACTCCAAGCGCAACTGATCGCCGCGGTGACCAGCAAGGGGGACATTGTGATCGATCCGGCGGCCGGCAGCTTCTCCGTGATGGAGGCCTGTCGGCGTACGGGACGCCGTTTCCTCGGTTGCGACATCAACGGTTGACATCGAATCCGCGGCACCGGACTTCGGCTTGGCCGGTCTGTGCCGCGGTGCCAAGTAGAATGGGCCATCCCGATGCAGCCAGCATCGCCACTACTCGCCTTCATGGACGAGCAGTTTGCCCATGTCCCAGATCCCCGCGTTAGCCGACCCCCCGCCTCTGACACCGCCGGAACAGCTCCCGGGCGAGCGGATTGTGCTGCGCCGTTCCAGTCTGGTGGATGCCGAGGACATCTTCCGGAATTACGCCACCGACGAGACGGTCACGTACTTTCTTCCGTGGCATCCGCACTCCGACGTCAATGCCACGCGCCTGTTCCTGCAGCAAGCCAATGAGAGCTGGCGCAACGGAACGGACTTCGCCTACTCCATCATCCACAACGACACGGAGCAGGTGATCGGCATGATTTCGATGCGGCCGCACGGCCACATCGTGGAGATGGGCTATGTCCTGGCCCGCAGCTTTTGGGGACAGGGCATCATGACGGAGGTGCTGACGACCCTCTCTGACTGGTGCTTGAGCCAACCCGAAATCTGGCGCGTGGAAGCCTACTGCGACGTGGAGAACAAGGCCTCGGCCCGCGTCATGGCCAAGGCCGGCATGCGGGAAGAGGGAGTCCTGGCGCGCTACCTGCTGAATCCGGGCCTGGACGCCAGACCCCGCAATGCGTATCTGTACGCACGGACCAAGGACCGTATCCGATCCTGAGACCGGCGGCTTGTGAAGGATCTGCCGATCTGAACCTTCAAGCCAGCCAAGGACGACACTCTCGGCCATAGGCCTGGAACAGGGAGTTTATTCCGCAACCCAGAGGTTGGTGACGCCAACATCAAGGTGCTGGAAATCGGTGACGTTGCGGGTGGCGACGTAGAGACCATTGGCCTTGGCGGTGCCTGCTATGAGGGCATCACCCAATTCCAGCATTCGTCCGGAACGTTGCGACTGTGCTCGGAATTGAGCTGCCCACTCCGCCGCTACCCTGTCCAGGGACAGGATGCGATCCTCATATTCGGTGGCGAAGCCGGCCAGGTCCGCTTGCAGGCGGTTTCGCTTCCGCCCTTGTTCCAACAGGCGCATCCTGTAGTCCAGTTCATGCAGCACGCTCTTGGACAGTCAGAGGTCGTCATGCTCGGTGAGGGATGCCATCGTCTGTGAATATGGAACGCGATGCATCGTCTCCAACACTACGTTGGTGTCCAGGGTAGCCGCATACTCAACTTCGCCGTCCATGAACGGAGTCATTCGGGTTGAACTGCGGTCCGGGAGCTCGAGATCTGTTCCGCGCGGCATATTTTCAATCAGCCACCGGCCGAGTGGTTTCCGCGGTGACTGTTGCGCATCCCATACATGAGCCGGCACCACCACGAACGATTTGCGGGTGCCGATACGCTGCGGCCCCTCCGATTCGGCGAGGCGCAGGATTTCGGACAGACGCGCCTTGGCCTCGACGATGGTCCAGACGCGTTGGGATTGGGTGGTTTTCACGGGCACGACTCCTGGCGCCAAGCGTGTACCGGTCCAGTATAGACAGGGGTCTGCGGGGCGATACCCGGACAACCCAAAAGCCGCCACAGGTTAGTACTCCACGCTATAGATTGAATCTGCAGGTGTCCAGGTAGATCAGGCCGCTGTTGGGCAGCGTTAGCATTCCCACGACTCCTGTTCGGACTCCAAGTAGTCATCCACCGCGTCTTTGGACTCGAAAATGCGATATCCCGGTGCCTCAGCGAGGATGTCAATCGCTGAACGCTGGGACTTTGGCGGCGATTTCGTCACGAAGACTTCGACAGTTTCACCTTCGATCAAGTCTTGGTCCACGATTACGATCCTGCCCCCTGGCATTACTGTTGTTTGGAGGTGCAACGTTTTCGACATGATTCCCAGCTATCGTGTCATCACAAGTCGATCGGGTTCAGAGACGATACGGTGCTGGAATCATCGTAGCAAGGTCAGGGCGCGTGGTCAAAGGGGCGTGGACTGTTTTGGTTCAAGTCTTCAGTGGAAGGATTTCCAGCTGTTGGGCGGATGCGTCGGCGAGTTGAATGTTGGGGAGGATAGGGACTGAATGAAGGGTCTTTTGGTTGTTGGTTCCGGGCCGTTATTGGCTGCCTCCATATAAGCGGGTTCCCTGTGTCGCTTCAGGCCATGCTGCGGGCCATCAGGAGTACGAAGTTGAGTGTCCCCGCCTTCGGGTCTTCAGCCCCCGCGTTGGGCGGGCCCTGGGCTTGAAGCATCCGAACCAGCCCTCTAGCCGATTGGCGGAGGCGGGCACGATCGGGGCCGGCTGACTGCGCACCCGGCCCTGCATCACCATCTTCCAGAGTGCCAGCAGGATAGGGCCGGCCTCCAGCGATCGTTCTCGGCTGCAGGACCCGGTCCAATGGGTCAGGGAATCCTCGTCGAGGCCCGGGGGGCGTAGTGATTCTCAAAGGCAGAATGCGACCCTGTCTCTCATGCCTGCCGGTACACTTGCTAGAGTCCAAGGTGAAAGGTGGCCTTCCACGGGCTGTGTCCACGAACTCGGGAGACGTGCCGTTGCGGGTGACTCAAGGTTGCAGGCCAAGGAACTTGTTGGGGAACGGGGAGAAAGGTGTCAATGCAGATAACCCGGAGAAGATTCCTGGCCGGTACCGCCGGTGCCTTGCTGTTGGGACAACTTTCGCTCGGTTGCACTACCGGTACATCAGGGCTGCCGTCTCCTCCAAGCCACGCACCTGAACTGAGAGCCCAAGAGGGATCTGTCCAATTGACTCCGCCCGAGTACCCTGAAACCCCGGTGTGGGGTTATGGGGGGAGTGTGCCGGGCCCGCAGATTCGCGTGCCGCAGGGGGAGCGTGTCTCCCGCCTTTTCGTGAACGATCTGCCCCAGCCCTCAACCGTGCATTGGCATGGTGTGCGCATCGTCAACGCCATGGACGGCGTGCCGGAACTGACGCAAACAGTGGTACCGCCGGGGAAGTCCTTCCTGTACGAATTCGATACACCGGATGCCGGAACCTTTTGGTACCACCCTCACAATCGCGCCTGGGAGCAAATGGCTCGTGGGCTTTATGGAGCCCTAATCGTGGAGGAGCTCCAGCCACCTTTCGTGGATCATGACGAAGTCCTGCTGCTGGACGACTGGTACCTGACCGCCGAGGCGGACTTTCATCCCAGTTTCGGGGCCGTCCACGATTGGGCACATGCAGGGCGCCTGGGAAACTGGCTCACCATCAATGGAGAAGGCAACTGGACACGCACGACGCGCCAACACGAACGTTGGCGGCTGCGCTTGGTAAACACGTCCAATGCCAGGGTGTTGCCACTCGAAGTAAAGGGACTTGCCGGTTGGCTGGTGGCTCTGGACGGGCAGCCCCTCTCCTTCCTCCAGCAACTGTCCCACTTGCAATTGGCTCCCGCCCAACGGGCCGATCTGATCGTCGATGTGGTGGCACAGGAGGGGGAGGAAGCCACACTGACCCTCCTGCAGGAAGATAGGCAAATCCTGTTCGGGACTTTCGCGGTGAATGGAGTGAGCCGGGCGGATCGGCTACCCGAACCCGAACCCTTGCCTGCCAATCCCGTACCGCCTCTCGGTGATTTGGAGGAAGCCCGTTCCGCAAGCCTCCTGATGGAAGGAGGGGCCATGGGAGGGATGCAGCAGGCCATGCTGGACGGACGCAGCTTGAAGTGGCAACAACTGATCAACCGGAACAAGCCCTGGGCCATGAATGGTGTGGCCAACGTGCCGGACAACCCTCTTCTCAATGCCACGGTTGGCGAAACGGTCCGTATACGCATCATCAACGATACGATTTGGCCGCATGCGATGCACCTGCATGGGCATCACTTCAGAAGAGTCGCGGCTGAGGGGCCCCATGGACCGTTG
>JAPPAJ010000007.1 GCA_026705565.1 Caldilineaceae bacterium
CTTGGTTGGCATTCCGGCCCAGACCTGGACCGGAAACCCGGAACAGGCCTTGGCGGCAGTAATCACGGTCGAGATTTGGCAGCAGATGCCCGTGGTCATCTTCATCCTGGCTGCCGGCATCCAGTCCCTGCCCCTTGACTTCTACAAGGCGGCCCGCGTGGACGGCGCCTCGGCCTGGCAGATCTTCCGCGAAATCACGCTGCCCCTGCTCAAGCCGGTCATTCTGGTGGTCCTGCTCCTGCGCATCATGGACGCCTTTCGCATCTTCGACGTCATTTACACGCTGACGTTCGGGGGGCCGGGCCGTGTCACGGAAGTACTCTCCATTCTGATCTACAAGAACGGCCTGCAATTCTTCCAGATTGGCAAGGCCAGTGCCATGTCCTGGCTCTTCCTGCTCTTCATTTTTGTGATCGCGATCTTCTTCATCCGGGAGCTGCAGGGACGCGAACAGGAAGGGACCGCCTGAATGGCTGCCGTACGCACCTTTGTTTCGCAGCAGCGCCCGGGCAGGCTGCTGCTGTACCTGGTCACGGCCGCAGTCCTGGTGGCCGTGGCGTTCCCGGCCTATTGGCTGGTAACCACGGCCTTCAAATACGAGGTCGATACCATCGTCTCGCCTCCGATCATCCTGCCCCTGCGCGGTACCCTGCGCAATTTCACGGATGTGCTCCGGGTGGAACACATCGGGCAGTTTTTCCTCAACAGCGCCCTCATTGCCCTGGTCAGTACCGGCCTGGGAGTGCTGCTCGGTTCCATGGCGGCCTACTCCCTGTCCAAGGTTTACATGGCCTATCGCATCCGGCAGGTCATCATGATCTGGATCCTGATTGTGCGCATCTTCCCGCCCATCACCACCGCCATTCCGTATTTCGTGATCATTCGCGGCCTGAACCTGTCCGACACCCATGTGGCCCTGATCCTGACCCACACCGCGTTCACGCTGCCCTTTGTCATCTGGCTGATGCTGGGCTTTTTCCAGGATTTGCCCGATGCCATCGACAAGGCTGCGATCATGGACGGCTGTTCGCTGTGGCAGCGCTTTTGTCAGATCACGTTGCCGCTGGCCCTGCCCGGCATCGCCGTGACCGCGATATTCACGTTCATCTACTCCTGGAACGAATTCCTGTACGCCTCCATGCTGACCTCGCGCACGGCCAAGACCCTGCCGGTGGTCATCGCCGGCTACATGTCCGACAAGTTCCTGCGCTGGGGCGAGATGTCGGCCTTGGCGGCCATGATGGTGGTTCCGGTAATGATCTTCGCCGGCCTCACGCAGCGTTATCTGGTCCGGGGCCTTACGTTCGGCGCCGTCAAGGAATAGCAGATCCGGGAATTCGGTCATGGCCCAAATCCGTTACCAACATGTCGGCAAGCGCTTCGGTGCCGTACAGGCGCTGGAGGACCTGAACCTGGTCGTCGCGGACCGGGAGTTTGTGACGCTGGTGGGGCCCAGTGGCTGTGGCAAATCCACCACCCTGAACCTGACCGCCGGCCTGGAGGATCCCAGTCAGGGCGAGATTTACATCGATGGCCAACTGGTCAATGCGGTGCCGCCGGGCAAGCGGGACATTGCCATGGTGTTCCAGAGCTACGCGCTGTATCCCCACAAGACCGTGCGGGAGAACATCGGCTTTGGGCTCAAGGTGCGCAAGATGCCGCGGGCGGAAATCGAAAGCCGGGTGCAGCAGGCGGCACAGTCCCTGGAGATTGACCACCTGCTGGACCGGAAGCCGCGCCAGTTGAGCGGAGGCCAGCGGCAGCGGGTCGCGCTGGGGCGGGCGATCACACGCAACCCCAAGGTGTTCCTGCTGGACGAACCGCTCAGCAACCTGGACGCCAAACTACGCATCCAAATGCGGGCCGAACTGAAACTGCTCTTTGAACGGGTGGAGGGAACGGTGCTCTATGTCACCCATGATCAGGCCGAAGCCATGACGCTTAGCGATCGGGTGGTGGTCATGCATCATGGGCAGGTGCAGCAGGTAGGGCCTCCACTGGAGGTGTACAACCGACCACGCAACCTGTTTGTGGCCGGCTTTCTGGGCAGTCCCACCATGAACTTCCTGGATTGCCACCTGCACGTCCAGGACGGGTTGTGGCAGGTTCAGGGAGAAGACATGCCGGAAGGGGCGTTGACCCTGACCGAAGCCGATCTGGAGGCTATGGATCTACTGGCCCACCGGGACCGGCTCCACGGATCGGCCATCCTGGGCATTCGGCCGGAAGACATTGCCTTTGGCTCCCGGTCGGAAGCAGATGCAACAGGCTCCCATCTGCCCTGCCAAGTGATCGTGGTGGAACCCATGGGTTCCATGAACATTCTGGTGGTGGCCGTGGGCCGGCAGCGTCTTATGGTCAGCACGGGACCCGATCAGGACATTCGGGCCGGGGAGCAGGGCTGGCTGACCTTCAACCAGGCCAAGCTGCATTTTTTCCACAGGGATACCGAACTCAACCTGCGTGCCTAATGTGGCAGCCCTTGTGGCTGGCACCACAGCGCTCCTAAGAACCGCTCATCCACCTCCTGCAGGTTCAGCGTTGGCGGCTCTTGGTTCACTGGCGCGGTCTGACTCGACAATCCCTGTCCCCATCAACCCCAATGGAATTGAAAGACCTTGTTCAAGGCTCTGTCAATTGGCCACTGCAGTGCTTGGATCAGGCCAACCTCCGCCGAATCCCTGTGCTAGGATCGAGCGTTTATGAACATCGACTCCCCGGTAACGGCGGTCGCCATGAGCGGCGGCTTGGACAGTTCCATGGCGGCCGCTCTGTTGGTTGAACAAGGTGTCGACTGCATCGGCATCATGATGCGGCTCTGGTCCGAACAGGGACCGGGGGTTGCCTCCACGAACAAGTGCTGTTCGGCGGAAAGCGTGGACGTGGCGCGGGCCGTGGCTGATCGCCTCGGCATGCCCTTCTATCTGGTCAATGCAGAGGAGCCCTTCCGCAAGGCGGTTGTGGAGCCATACATTGATGGATTCGATTTGGGCCGGACGCCCAATCCCTGCCTCAATTGCAATCGGCGTATCCGGTTCGACTGGCTGCTCAGATATGCGCTGGGACTGGGTGCCAAGCGCATGGCCACGGGGCACCACGCCCGGAGTCGTCGGGAGGCGGACGGTTCCTATAGCCTGCTGCGGGCCGTCGATCCGCAAAAGGACCAAAGTTATGTACTCAGTGTATTGACCCAAAGGCAGCTTGGCCACAGCCTGTTTCCGGTGGGTGCGTACACCAAGCCGGAACTCAGGGACATGGCACGCCAACGCAACCTCCCGGTGGCGGACAAGCAGGAGTCCATGGATCTCTGCTTTGTGGCCGACGACGACTACCGTCGGTTTCTTGAGGACTGGAGCGCATCCCCGGCTGTGCCCGGCCCCATCGTCACACTGGAAGGCGACGTGGCCGGAACGCATCGGGGTCTGCACCGCTACACGATCGGACAGCGGCGGGGGCTCGACATTGCCAGCCATTCCGGCGAACCCCGGTACGTGGTCCGCAAGCTCCCGGAAACCAACGCCTTGGTAATCGGCGGCCGATCGGACCTGGCCGTGCTGGAAATCCCGGTCGATGATGTGAACTGGATCCGAAGGCCACATCCTTCCGACCCGGACCTTACCTGTCAGATCCGGTACCGGGGCCGGGACATCCCCTGTGCACTGGAGGAATTTGGCGACAATGGCGTGACAGTGCACCTGCAGGAGCCCCAGTACGGGGTCGCACCGGGACAGGCCGCCGTCTTCTACCGGGGAGACGAGTGCCTGGGCGGGGGCCTGATTGCATCCCCATGACAACCGACTGGTGGCTGAATCCGGCCTTGGTACTCGGTACCGTCATCGCCGTCGGCTACGGTGCCTTGTTCCACCTTTGGCAGGGACGCTCATGGCAGGATCTGATTACATCGGTGGCTGCCGCCCTGATCGGCTTCGGGCTGGGTCAGCTGATTGGCACCCTGTTCAACTCGGACTGGTTCCGCATCGGCCAGGTACGGGTGATCGAGGCAACGATATTCGCGGTGCTTGCCCTGCTGCTGAGCCGACGCAAGCCGGAGCCGGCCGGCTGACGGCAGAGGTGCCATGGAGCAGGTTCTCGATACCATTCGCGACATCACTTTCGTGCTGATCGCGTTGGAAACCTTCGCGGTTCTGGGCCTTCTGATTCTGCTGATCCGGCACCTCCTTCGACTCGTCCGCATCCTGCGGACCGGCGTCGCGCCGATCCTCGAGGATGCGCAGCAGGCGGCACGCACCACACGGGCCACGGCGGAGTTCGTGGGGGAGCACGTGGTAAAGCCGACCGCCGAGGCCCGCGGCAAACTCAGCGGCCTCAGACGAGCAATGCAGGTCCTGTTCGGGGATCTGCTGCCTCCGCACTAATGCCGGGTCGATCCCTGCTCGTTCGTCCGGGTCAGTGCCATGGAGCATGGTGAATTCCGCGTTTGGACCGGTTCCGAACCCGATTTCGCGCACCAGGCGGAACAGGTCCGCAGTCTGCTGGGCGCACCCGACAATCCCGCCCTGCTGCCACCCCAATTTGCCGCGGCGGCCTTGACGGGTATCGGCGGAACACTGGTCACCCGGTCGCACGCCGGTGCGATGGTGGATGCCGCGTTTGTACTGCCTACATTCGATCCGGCCGTGGCCTTGGCGGTTCGGCATGCCGCCGACCGGCCTGGTGCAACCGGGCTGACCCTGGTCGACAGCCACCGACCTTGGGTCTTGGACGGCACTGCCCTTGACCTGCCCACGCACTGGGATGCCTCGGAACCCGTCTACACGGACGATTCAATCGCCATTGGCGAACCGGGGTCCGAACACGCGGAACAGGCCAGAAGTCTTCAGGGTCGCATCTGGAAATCTCCGTCCGAGAACCTCTATCCAACCTGGCTGTACGCCCCCGTCTGCCGTGCTTCGATGTCCCTCGTTGCGCTCCACGGTGACCGGGTTGTGGGATTCCTGCTGGGATTCGCGTCCAAGCCGGACAGGGATGGCACGATGGTGCTGGAATCCCAAGTGTTGGGCGTGGACCCCGACTTCCGAAATCGGGGTATCGCCGTACACCTCAAACACCGGCAGGCGTCCAAGGCCAGGTCCCAAGGCATCGCCAGCATCCGCTGGACCGCGGATCCATTGCAGGCGGGTAGCGCGTTGCTCAACTTCGGTCGTCTGGGCGCATTTAGCCGCAGGTTCCTGCCCGACTACCTGCCGTTCCGCAATGAACTCAACCGGTTGCCGGCCTCCCGTCTGCGCATTGAGTGGACGGTGGCTGGAGAGGATCCGCGAACCGAGTTGAGCCAACACCGACTCCACCTAAGGGAGTCCGTGGTGCCGGGGACGACGTGCCCGATTGCCAATGATGGTCCGATGGACCTGCAAATTGCCCCCGGCAATCCTCTGATTGCGATTGAGATTCCCCGCGACTGGACCACCCTGCAACAATCGGACTTGACGGCAGCGCGCGCCTGGCGCGCCAATCTGGACGATCTGCTGCTGCGCTGTTTGGGCGACGGCCCCGACCAATACCTGATCACGAACGCCGTGATCCATCGGGGACGCGCATTCCTGCTGGCCGAGCAGGCCACCGACAAACTGCTCCGGCTGTACTCATAGGCGCCGGATTTCCACATCCACCGCTATTCGGGCATCGGCACCCAGGTGTAGACATCCTCCTGCGGTTCATAGCCCAGGTACTTCCGGGTGTCCGCCAGCGACCACTTCATACCGGTGTTGAGCGACATGCCGTTGACGCAAATGTAGGGTTCGGGCCAGCCACGGGACTTGGCCAGGATGGCCCGCTCGAACAGGGCCACGAAGTCCCGGTCGGCCAGCCACATCTCCTTGTACCAGCGGTCCGTGCGTTCGTACTCCTCCCGATAGGCCTCGGGCACGTCGCGGCGGGGCGCCGCCGTGCCCGATGGCGTAAGGGTTTCCGGATGGTTGCGTCCGTGGTTGCACCATCCAATCCGGATGCTGACAAACTCCGTGTTCCCCTTGCCCTGATCGGATAGGGCCAGACCCCGATACAATCGCTCACCCGCCCACTTGCCGGCTGCATAGGCCGGAGAGTCGTAACCGTCCTCGCCCAGCCGCACCGTCGTGCCTACACCATATGGCGAGGAGGGCAACAGTTCGCCCGGTCCCACCGTGGAGGCCAGGGGTTCGTCCTTGTACTGGCCCATTGTGTGATTCGTGGTGGCGAACACCAGACGCCGACAGGTACTCGAGGCCACTGCGGCCAGGCCGATGTTGACATTCATGTCCATCGAGACGGCGGCATCGTCCCAGGAAGCGGCCGGATTGGGCACTTGTGCGGCCAGGTGCACAACCTCGGTGCAGTCCGCCGCCGCCTGCTGCCAACGGGCATCGTTCCAGTCCCTGAGATCGGCCTCCAGGTAGGCCAGTTCGGCCAGTTCATGATCCTGGTCCCGAACCTTGATCTCCAGTTCCGCGCGGGTTGCCGCAGCCTGTTCGGGTGGTGCCGGCATCACATCGATGCCCGTAATCCGATCCACCAGCGGCTGCAACAGGAGATGGCGAATCAGCTTCTGCCCCAGATTGCCCTGTGCACCGGTCACAAGCACGTGTCTGCCCATGTCCGCTCAAGCTCCTTTCAGCCGTGAAAGGCGGCCACTTTTTCGAACAGGTCCCGGAAGATTGCATTGCGGTCCACCATGACGGCTTCGCGCAGGGGCGGGCCGTCCGGCTGCGGAACCCAGTCCAGCGTTGCGGTGTCCAGGTCGGGTGTCGCAGCCAGTCGACTGCGCGTCCAGTCAGGATTGATGACGTAGGCGGTTGCGGCCAGGTCCCAAACCTCCTTGGCCCAGGCATAGTGGTCGTTGCTGTAGGCGGCAAACCGGTCCGTCAGGAAGGCGCCGACCGGCCCCAGGGGTGCCAGATGCCGCTCCAGCTCCGGAACGGTGGTGAGCAGGTGGGAAGCAACCCCCCAGCACGGAAACAGGGTCAGCGAGGGACTGAGTTGAAGCAACAACCGCGAAGCGATCGGATCCTGCATGAGATTGAACTCGCGGGCGTTGGTCCGGTGCGGCGGCTGCCCGCCCAGCCACACGACGCGCATCCGATCGCCAATGTCCAGATTTCGTTCACGCGCAGCCAGCAGCACCGAGGACACGTTGGTCGGAGCGCCGATCGCCACCACGTACAGTGGTTCGTCGCCTTCCGCGAGCAGGGACAGCATGTGCTCAACGGCCGGACTCTGCACGATATCCCGGGGAGAATCCATGAACCGATCGGAGCCCCTGAACACCATGCCTTCCGGTTCCCGCCCCAACAGCCCGAACAGGCGCAGGATCTCCTCGTGACTCTTCTCCATGCCGTCGCCGGCGCTGGATGAACGATTGTTCAGGAACGGTGCGGCGTAGACCGCCTGCAGGTCCACCTCGGCGGGGGACAGCATCACGTGGACCAGGGCGAACTGGTCGTCTATTTCGTTGTAGGTGTCGGTATCCAACACCATGCGGACGCGGCCCGCGGGAGGCGGCGGTTCCGACGATCGGACTTCAGCCATGTTGATGGAAGGATCCTGCAGGTGGAAACGCGAAGCGGCTGGACTGCCTGCACCGGGGACCGAAGACCGAGGTTCGACCCGAAACCAGTCCAGCCGACCCGGTGCATGAAGTTCAAAGCTGTTGCATGAACTCGAAAATCATCTCGTTGCTGCCCGGCAGGGCCTCGTGTCCGAAGTCCGGGAAGAACTCGACGGACTTCGGCGACGTGATCTTGTTGTAGGCGGCGAACTGCGTGGACGGTGGACAGATCTGATCCATCAGACCGGTGAACATCATCACTTCGGCCCGGATGCGCGGAGCCAGGTGCTGCACATCGATGTAACCGAGCCGGGCAAAGGCCGCATCCTCGCGCTTGTGCTGCGGATCGTACTTGCGGAACCAGTCCCTCAGTTCCTGATAGGCGTTGATCGTCAGATCCATCTCCCAGGTACGCCTGTAGTCCGTCAGGAACGGGAATACCGGCGCCGCCCGCTTCACTCGGGGTTCCAGGGCAGCCGCGGCAATCGTCAGTCCGCCGCCCTGACTGCCGCCGGTGACGCCCACCCGGTCCGGGTCCACATCGTCCATTGCCATGACCAGGCCGGCCAACTGGGCCGCGTCCAGGAAGATGGAGCGGTATGCCAGGTGTTCGGGCCCCTCGTCACTGAGACCGCGCACGATGTGCCCCCTCAACGTTGTGCCCTTGGTACCGCCCGGATCCTCAGACAGGCCCCCCTGGCCCCGACAGTCCAGGGCCGCGACGGTAAAGCCGGCCGCGACCCAGCCCAGCTTCTCCAGCCAGCCACCCGAATCCCCGGAGTAGCCGTGGTACATGACAATGCCCGGATGGCCGGGAGCGGGAGCGGTCGGCTCCAGAAGCTTGGCGTGCACCCGCGCCCCGTTGATGCCCGTAAACCAGAAGTGGGAGCAGGTTGCGAAATCCGTCTGGAATGCCGCCGGAATGCGCTCCGGATTCGGGTCAAGGGCGCGCATTCGGGCCACGCCCTCGTCCCAATAGTCGTCGAAGTCGTCCGGCCTTGGGTTGCGGCCTTCGTAGGTGTACAGATCGTCCAGCGACAGGTCGAATGTCAAGGGCATGGCATGCGTATTTCCAAGGTGGGTAAATCAGCTGCAGCGGTACTGCGGGGAGTCAGGCGTATTCCCAGTCTTCGTCTGGATCCTCGTCATCTTCCTCCATTTCGGCCAAGGCCTTGGACAGGTCTGCCATGACGTCCTCGTGGCGCATCTGGGACCAGTTGCCCCACAGGGATCTGGTCAGCCGTTCCGGGTCGCGGCGCAGGCCGTAACGGGCCCAGTATTGGCAAACCCGCTCGACATCCCGTTCCAGCAGGCTGTAGGCCTGTTTGTTGCCGGTCACGGGCACCACCTGCGGAAAGTCGATGACCACGACCCGGTCGTCCCAGAACAGCAGGTTGTGGGCGGACAGGTCACCGTGGATGAACCCGTTGGTCAGCATCAATTCGACATTGTGCATGACCTGGTCAAACGACGACTTCACCTCGGACGGGTCCAGACGAACTTCGTTCAAGGTCGGCGCGGCCACCTGTTCATCCCCGATGAACTCCATCAGGATGGCGTTGTCGGCCGCGTCGAACGGCTCCGGCACATCGGCCCCGACCTCCCTGAGTACGGTGAGGGCGTGGCGTTCGTACAGCAACCAGGACGTCTGCTGCGCCTGCTTGCCGTAGTCGGACCGCTTCAGCATGGCCCGCAGCAGCCGCTTGTCCTGCCGGCTGCTGACATTGGTGCCCAGCGCCAGCACATCGCGGCCTTCGCGGTACACCATGTCGTTGCGCATGGTGCGGTGGCTGCGCGGCCGATAGGTCTTGGCCGCAAACAGGTCCAGCGTGCCGTCCGGCGCAGTCAGACTGCAGCGGTAGACGTCGGCGTCCTTGCCGCCCTTGACCTTGCTCAGAATGTCGTCCACCAATCCGTTCACAAAGAAGGGGCGCAGGGCTCCCATCAGCCAGCGCCGTTCGACCTGGCCCGGCCGGTAGGTGGTTTCAAAATCGCCGGTAATGCTGCGGCGTATCTCCTCCTCCATCCTGTAGCGCCAGTTTTCCCGGAAGGGAACCTTGTTCTCGAACTTGGCCTTGGGCGGCCTGCGAATCAGCTTCTGATCATGCTGGAAGTCGGGATCGTGTTCCTCGGCGTAAACCTCCCATTCTTCTTCGTAGTCGTTCCAGTCGGTTTGGTATTGTGCAGACATGCGTTGGTCAGCGGCTCCGGATGGCCTTAGGTGTCAAAGTGCCCGCGCAGGCCGAATACTCGGCTTGCCCGCGACAACGGGGACAGGATTCACGGGAACCGTTGTAAAAATGGTTGACTTTGGTGGCATGACCACCATCAGCCATTCCTGAAGACGCGGTCCGTGCCGCGCCGCCGCCCCAACAGTGCAAGACGGCTCCGCCCTGGAATCCCACCAGGGAACATCGAACAGATCCCCGCTCAAGCCACCCTCCGGGCAGCCTGAACCGGATTGGGAGGGCCTCTTCGCCTCCCCAGCCGGTGTTGCGCTGCAAGCGCCGGTCCCAACTGTCCCGAAACCGCACCCCAGTACGTCCACACGTGCTTCACGCGTTTCCTCGCGGGTACGGTGAAGGCGACCTGGACGCCATGACCGACGGGGGCCACCCGCCGGCGCGGGATGCGCTCGGAACAGCCGAGTAAACGTCGGGCCAGCACCAGGGCTGCTGCCTGGTGTACGCTGAGCCCGTAACGTTCCATGAATTTCACCCGGCCAATCACGGAGCTGAAGGCCGGGTTCACCTGGCGTACCTCCACCCCCTGCCGGTAGCCGCGGGAGAGGAAGAACGCCTTGATCTTGCCGTAGCTGAACGATGAAAGCATGCGGCGGTACCGGCGCGACTCGCCTTTGAGCGCCGCCTTCTTCTGACGGAAGTCCAGTCGCTCGATGACGATGGGCTTGCCTGCCGCGCGGGCGTAGGCCACCACGCGGGCCACGGCGTCGCCGATGATCGCTTCGGCCTGGTGCCGGGATTTCCCGTAGGTGACCAGCGGCACCCGGAAGGCGTGGACGGGGTTGCCCGAGGCATCGGTCTCGGCCACGGCCAAGTGGTCCGCATTCAGGTCCACACCGATGGCGCCGCGCCGTTTGTCCGTGACCACCGGCACGTCCATCATGTCGGTGGTCGCGAACACGCGCCAGCCTTTCGCGTCCCGCTTGAAACGGTAGCTGATGGCCTGGCCCAACACTGTGGCTCGCACCGCCTGCTCGCCATGCTCGCGCCGATACCGAGTGTACTCGGCATTGCTCTCCAGCGCCGCCAGCACCTGCGCGTGGCCGTAGGCAAAGCGCACACCCTGGAGGGTCAGGTACTTGCCGTACTCTGGCGCGAGACAATCGGGTAGCCGCAGCCGCAGGGTCAGCGACCCGTCGTCCGCCACGGTGGCCACGCACAGCTGGCAGCCTGCCGTCTCGTCCCGGCTGCCCAGCACGAAGAACTCGTCGCTGCGCGCCTCCCGCCAGTCCCGGAGCCACTCCTGGTGGCTGGCGTAACCGTTCTCCTCTAGGTGGTGCTGCTTCCACCAGAGCTGCTTCGAACCGAAGCACAGCCGCACCCGTCCCGCCTCCATGTCCGCCTGCAACGCCGCACGCTGCGACTGCAGGGCTGCCCACCGACGCTTCTGTTGGTGGACCTGATCCCGGTGCCCGTGCCCGGCCGCAGCCCTGATCCGGCGCTCGGCCTGCGCAATCCGCTGACCTAGGCTGTCCACCCGCAGTTTCTGCTGCGCCCGGACCGACGCCATCCTACCTTCCAGGGACACCCGCACCGCGTTGAACATGCGCGCCGGGATCCTGTACCGCTGCAGGTACGGGCGCTTCAACGACACCACCGACCGGCCGGCCGCCACCTCGGCAAACAGCTTGTGCTCCACGCGGCCGTAGAGTTCACCGTAGGCCGACAGCACCGCGTCGCCTGCCTTGCGCTCAACGCCAACGTATACGGCAACGCGTGTCTGGTAGGTGCCGGGATGCTGCATCAACCTGCCTGCACCGCCGCCAACGAGACTTCCACGTTCTCAAACCCGAAACGGCTCAACCGCTCCCGATGCTCCATCACTATTGTCCCCACCGTGTGATCCGTGACTAGCCGCCGCCACCAACGACGATTGCCATGCAGGTCGGTCCCGATCAGCCGGCCGATCCGTAGACGCAACGTCCATCCTGCTCGGGAGGCATGACCACGTTGTAACCCCCGTTGGGCAGCCGCTCCATCCGAAGCGCAGGCGACAACATCCCGGCATGGTGCCTGCGACCGGGGTGGCCTTGTCAAAACCGTACAGGCGCCCCCAGGCGGTGAAACCAATGCGATGACCCACAACGTCCATGGCCAACTAGAATAGACTAAATTGTCAGCAGTTGCCAACCCCGGGGTCCGTGCTGGATTGTGGGTTTGGGGTGACGAGTGACAGCAACGGGACGGAAGCCGCTGTCCCCGCCGCAGTCCGATCAGCCGGGGACAGCGGGTCCGTGGGAAGGTCCGACGCTGTCGATAGCCAGCACAGACACCGTTCTCGTCAGGGCGTCCTGTCCTATCATTTCAACCTCCCTGCGTATGCAACGCCGGCTGGATAAGCGGAACTGTGGCCGACACAACAAGGAATTATACAGAGGATGGGTAGTTCAGACCACGCAAACCGGTTCCACCGCTTCACCAGTCGAGGGGATGTGGCCGCCTGGGAGAGCGGCATCTTCCGCAAGTGGCCCTATCGCCACACGATGATCGATACAGT
>JAPPAJ010000199.1 GCA_026705565.1 Caldilineaceae bacterium
CCCCGACGACCCGTGAACGAGATGGGCCGGCTGTCCAGTCCGGCCTATAAGTCCCAAGTTCGTTCTGGCAGTGGGGCCAAAGGCCCCGGTGATGGTCCTCCGTCGCCCCTACAATGGGAACACTCGCACTCCTCGCCACCACCTACCGGATTCGAAGCAAGCCGTGACAAGGATTTTCCAGCTGACTGCTAGCCAGTGGTTGCCCCAAGCCCCGGAGGATGTGTTCGCTTTTTTCGCGGATGCCTTCAACCTTGAGCGCATCACACCGCCTTGGCTGCGGTTCCGCGTTCTGACTCCGCAGCCGATTGAGATGAGATCCGGAATGGAGATCGACTACCGGTTGCGCTTGCGGGGTCTGCCGTTGCGCTGGCGCAGCCGCATCAGCGACTGGAATCCACCGTACCAATTTGTTGACGACCAGATTGTTGGTCCCTATCGGTTGTGGCACCACGTCCACAAGTTCGAAGCGCGGGACGGTGGCACTTGCGTACTTGACCATGTGGAGTACGCATCCGCAGGCGGAAGGTTGGCAAATGCCCTGTTCCTCAGGCGGGACCTCAGGGCAATCTTTGCCTTTCGGCAACAGCGCCTGACGGAACTCTTCGGTGCCGGTCCGAACACTCCGCCGCAGATTGCGGTTTGACAGACCACGGTAGCTGGTTGTCGGTGCTCGCGGCTTCCCTATGTCGCGTGGCGCAACCTGGCTGCCAGCGTCACGGCACTACAGTGTTACGGGGCTCGGACACGCCGGTTCGGTGCATGAAATTCTTGTCATGGCACCACTCTTTGGCCTGATCAGCGGCTAGTCCCGGTATCCGTCAGTTGGTTGGACGCCACCGGTGCATCGGCAGACTCGCTGCGCGTGCCTCCCAAGGACCATCCCGTGCTCAAACCGATGACGAACCACCCCATGGCCAGCATGCCGGCGGCAAAGACGGTGTCGCCAATGGCCCGGAGCCATCGGAAGGTTTGCCAGGGTTCCTGCTGCAGGAATTCAGCGGAACGGGCGTACCACATGCCGTGCTCCACGCTGGCCCAGGTTTGGGCTAGGCCGATGGGCAGGAGGCTGAGCAGGATCATCAGGCCCAAACCGATTTGCATGGTCCAGAACGAGAAGGCCAGCGGCCCGGTCCGCCACTGCCGACGGACGGTCAGAATCCTGAGGCTCAGCAGCATGAGGCCCAAGCCCAGCATCCCATAGACACCGAACAGGGCGGCGTGGGCATGCACGGGCGTGGTGTTGAGGCCCTGCATGTAGTACAGGGCGATGGGTGGGTTGATCAGGAATCCGAACAGCCCGGCACCCACCAAGTTCCAGAATGCGACGGCCACCAGGAAGAAGATCGGCCACTTGTAGTGTTTGGCCCATGACGCGGAGCGGTGGAGCGTCCAGTTCTCGTAGCCTTCGAAGCCGATCATCACGAGCGGCACCAGCTCGAGTGCGCTGAAGGTGCCGCCCAGTGCGATCACGGCCGGTGCCGTTCCGGTGAAGTACAGGTGGTGGAAGGTGCCCAGGACGCCCCCCGCGAGATACAGGATGGTCGTGAACAGGACTGCCATCGTGGCGGAGCGAACCTGCACCAGGCCGAGGCGGATGAAGGCAAAGGCCACGACCGCCACCGCAAACACTTCGAAGAACCCTTCGACCCACAGGTGCACCACCCACCATCGCCAGTATTCGGCAATGGCCAAATTCATGTCGCGCCCTGCCATCAGGCCGGCACCATAGAACAGGGCGATGGCTGCCACGGCAAGGCCGAAGATGATCAATATCTGCCGATTAACGCCTTCACTGCGCCGGATGCCCGGTACAAGACAGCGCAGCATCAACACCATCCAGAAGAGTAGGCCGCCAAACAGCAGCAGTTGCCACAGCCGACCCAGGTCCAGGTATTCGAATCCCTGGTGTCCCACCCAGAAATTGGCATCGGGACTGAGCTGGCGGTGGATTGCCAACGCCTGTCCCGTCAGGGAGCCGCCCACGACCAGGAGCAGGGCTCCAAACAGGACGTTCACGCCCAGTCGTTGATACCGCGGCTCGTGTCCGGTCAACATGGGAGCCAGACAGAGACCCGTGGCCAGCCACGCCGTGGCGATCCAGAACATGCCCAACTGCACGTGCCATGTCCGGGTGAGGGAGTAGGGGAGCCACTGGGCAATCGGCACGCCGTACAGCGCAGTTCCTTCCACACTGTAGTGGGCGGTCACGATCCCGGCGATCATCTGCAGGACCAGGAGCAACCCCACGATCCAGAAGTACTTGACGGTGGCATACATCGACGGCGTGGCCCGCCCGGTGATCAACGGATCGCGAGGTTCGGCGGTGCGCGTGCTGGCCCACGATTCCCGGGTTGCGGCGTAGAACCAGGCCAAGGCACCGACACCGCCCAGGAGGAGAACGAAACTCAATACACTGACGACGATGAGGTGTCCCGGCGGTGTGTTGCCCAGCAATTCGTCGGGAGGCCAGTTGCTGGTATAGGTGAAGTTCCGGCCGGGCCGCTCAGTGATACTGACCCAACTGGCCCAGAACACGAACGCCGTCAGGTGTTCCCGTTCCTGCTCATTGGGAAGCGTGTTGGCCGGCATGGCGTAGCTTTCGCGCAAGTCGGCCAAGTCCGGTGCATCGCCGAAGAGATCCGTGTAGTGGCTCTGAACCGCCTGGATGGCCCGCGCCCGGTCCTCGGAAAGAACAATCGCTTCTGCTGCTTCATCGAACGTGTTGGTTCGCATGTCGGCCTGGAGCCTCGCCCGCAGTACCGCCTGCCTTTCGGAATTCAGCCGATCGTAAGGAACGTCCGCCTCAGCATGAGCCCAGGCGTCCAGCAGGTACAAGGCCTCCCGATGCAGCCAGTCGGCGGTCCAGTCCGGTGCCGTGTAGGCCCCATGCCCCCAGATTGAACCAAGTTCCTGCCCACCGATGGACCGCCACACGTCCTGACCGGTACGAATGTCATCCCCGGTAAAGACCACGTCACCGGCGGTCGTGACGATTCGTTCCGGTATCGGGGGCGCCATCTGGTAGATCTCGCCGCCGTAGTACAGCAGCAGGCCAAAGGAGAGTGCCACCACCAGTCCGAGGGCGATCCAGAGGTTGCGCAGTGAGTTGCCTGTTGTGCGGATGTTCATGCTCACCCTTTCCCGTGGCAGATCGCAGGACCGGAATCCCTGCGATGGGACGAACGCAAACCGAACTGGTGGTCGGCAGGAACCGGTAGACGGACGTCGCACCGAGTGTAGGACGGATCCACGGTGCCCGCGAGTCGTCATCCTCACTTTCAGGAGGGCAGGTGTTTCCACTTGGTGCTTTGTCCACGTCCGGACAACACAACTAAAGGTGCACCCGGCCGAAGTTGATGGCCGTCCGTCTGGTCTCGGGTCATCTTCGATTCCTGGCCGGGCTGAACGTTTGCAGGGCATGCAACCGGCGTATACCCCAAACCGTACATAGGTCACACGAACTATTCCAATCCATGTTGAGGATTGTCCCATGACGAATGCTCGCCCGCGCCGTTCACGTCTGTGGTGGCTGATCCCGGCTGTCTTGGCGGCACTGGTGGTGCCTTTTGTGTTGCTTGCCCTTTTGCCGGTAACCGATCAGGACGATTCCTGGTTTGGCTCTTTCTACAGTTACTCGGAAACATCCACGACCTACGACGAGGACGGGAACATTGTCGAACACTTGGTGAACGGAGTTCCTGCCACCCCTCAGCCGCCGCAGCCGGACCCATGTGGTAACGACCCGCCTTCCACCCCAGGAGACGGGACTCAAGGAACCACGTTCAGCGTGACCATTGGGTGTACCGAACTGTTCAAGTCGTTCGAGCCGGACGAATAGCCGGCCCGCGGCAACTGTGAACCTTGCCAGCCACCTGCGCACGGCACTCGAAGTTCTGTTGCAGCACCGCGTGCGGAGTGGCCTGACCGTGATGGGCATCACGATCGGAATTAGCTCCACGGTCGTGATGCTGGCTTTGGGTCGGGGTGTCCAAGACCAGATCGAACAGTCGTTTTCCCAAGCTGGCGTGACGTTGTTGACAGTGATCCCCCGCACACCGCCAGAGGCGTCTGGTTCCGCACAAAGCCACAAACTGTACTGGACGGATTACGAGGTGCTGGTGGCACCCGGACGAATTCCCCACCTTTTGGATGCCGTGCCGTTGGCAAATTCCATGACCGATGTACTCTGGCAAAACCGACAGGTGCGGGTCCGCCTCCTTGGTGCCACTGCGGCCTATCGACAGTCGGCTGGCCTGAGGCTGGCACTGGGCGAATTCCTGTCCGATGAGGATGACCGGAGCATGCGCCTCGTGGCGGTTCTGGGATCCCGCTTAGCCAGCGACCTGTACACGCAGGGCGCCTATCCCCTGGACACGTCACTTTCCGTGGTTGGCAAACGGTTCCGGGTCATAGGCGTATTGGCGCCCACCAGAACCGAAACGGACTATCAGGTCATTGTTCCATTCCGTACGATGCAAAAACGTCTGCGTCGCGCCGAATCGGTCAGTGGATCGCCGGTGGTGGACGAAATCCGGATTCGAGTCGGTGATCGGGATCAAGTAGATGATGCGCGTAGGGCCATTGAAGAGGTGCTCCGCCCACACCGTGGTGTGGGGTCCTTGGATCAGGACAATTTCCGGGTCGTGACAATGGAGGCAGGTCGGGAGGCGGTACAGGGCATTGCGGATTCCCTGACCCTATTCCTTGCCGCGATTGCGGGCATCAGCCTGTTTGTCGGTGGTGTAGGAGTAACCAACATCATGCTCGTCAGCCTGGGAGAACGCACTCGCGAAATCGGAATCCGGTATGCAGTAGGGGCGACGGTCAGGGACATCACGGCCATGTTCCTTTGGGAAAGTGTCATCCTCTGTGGGATTGGAGGCGTAACGGGGATTTCCCTCTGTGCATACGGTGTCGTGCTCATCCGGGCCTTGTCCGACATCCCGGCCAAACTGAGCATCGACACTGTGGTACTCGCCTTGGCTGTCAGCCTGACCGTAGGTTTGCTGGCGGGAATCTATCCGGCGCTTCGGGCACGACGCCTGGCTCCGGCCGAAGCACTGCGCAGCCTGTGATTGTTCAACGGCATCGGCAGAATTTGAGTGCCGGAGTGGGGTCAAGTGGAGGTCGAGGCCGCGCAAGGCAGGTGACGGCTCCCTACTTCAGCATCATGACGCTTGCTTCGGGATTCATTGGGTGCGTGTCCCACGCGATCAGGTCCGGCACGGTGCGGCGTCCGATGCTGACCAAAACAACCAGCCCAGTCAGATTGGAGGGCAAAGGCCCACGGACGGTCGCGCCGATCCCCCGGATTGTGACCGTTCCAACCGTGGTTTCAGCGGCAATGTCGGGATCGCCCCTTTGAATGTCAATCACAGGTCTGCAAATGGGAGGGCGGTTACACCCGAAGCCAAAGGCAGTTGGATGGTTCCCGGATGCACGACGTATCCCGGCACTGCTGCGTCTGCCAAGTCACGTTGGAACGATTTTACGGAGGCAGCCATGGCGGGCCGCGGGGTCCCGGACAGCTTTACCTCGATGGGAACGAGCCCAACGTCGGTCTCGACCACGAAGTCAACTTCGGTTCCGGCCAACGTCCGCCAGAAGTAGACCCGAGGATCCATACCCCGGTGTGTCAGCGAGCGGACAATTTCGGCCAGCACCGCCGTCTCGAAGATGGCACCGCCCATGGGGCCCGCGGCGGCATGCTCTGGATCCTTGAGGCCGGCCAGGTAGCAAAGCGTGCCGACATCGGTGAAGTAGACCTTCGGTGTCTTGACGAGCCGTTTCCCAACATTCGCGAAGTACGGCCGCACGACGACCACCTGGTAGGTGGCCTCGAGTACAGACAGCCAGGCCTTGGCCGTGTTGACTGCGACCCCAAGGTCTCGTGCCACATCGGTCAGGTTAAGAAGTTGGGCGCTCCGTGCGGCCAACACGCGCAGGAAGTTTTGATACTGGGTTAGGTCGCCGACCTGCCGCAAAGTGCGTACATCCCGCTCAAGATAGGTCTGGATGTAGCTGGCCTGCCAGAGGAAGGCATCGCGATCGGGCTGGATCGCAAGTTCCGGGTATCCGCCTCGGATGAAGCTCTGCCACAGTGCACCGAATCCATGGGAACCACTGGAAGACACAACGCCCTTGCGTTCCCAGGCAAGGGAAGCATTGGGCCGCCCTTCGGCTTCCCTCCTTGACAATGGAAACAAGCGCAGCATGGCAGCGCGGCCCGCCAGCGACTCGGTTATCTTCTCTGCGAGCAGGAGATTCTGTGAGCCCGTTAGCAAGTACTGGCCCTTCCGATTTCGGTGCGCGTCAACCTTTGTCTTGATGTAAGGAAGCAGGTGGGGAGCATGTTGTACCTCGTCGAAGATGACCGGTGGTGGATACAGCTCCAGGAACCCGCGCGGATCTTCCGCAGCCGCGGCGCGCACGTCCGGCAGATCCAGTGAGACGTAGCGGTGCTGTCGCCCAAAGACATGTTGCAGCAGTGTGGTCTTGCCGGACTGGCGCGGTCCGGTCAGGACTACGGCGGGGAACTCCCGGGCTGCTCTCTCGACTATCGGTTCTAGGGAGCGTCTGATGTAGGACTGGCTCATTACTGGAAATTATGCATTTCAAATGCAAAATGTCAACTTGGACACACGGTCCGTTGTGCCGTGACTACTCAATGAACTGTGTGTTCGGGTACTCGCCCGATGGTATCCATGGATCCGTCCGCATGTCAGGTCCCAGTACATAACAGTTGTCGAAGACATGGAGATCCCGACCACAGGGACAATCCCAGCAGTTCTCACGTACCCGGCTGTGAGGTTTCTATGCTCTGTATGGCGCTGATGGTGAGTTTGGACCAACTCTCTGCCCTGCTGAACGGCCATGCGAGCCTATCGGCTGAGATGGCCCTGCGCATTGGGAAGGCCTTTGACGTGCGTATGGACATGCTGCTTCGGATGCAGGCCTGGCATGACACAGCCAGGATGCGCGCGCGGGCAAGTGAAATCGCTGTGCATTGGTACGATCCTGCCTGACCAACGGCGTTGCGAAGCTGGCTGTTCGACTGTATCCCCACTCCGCGACTTTGCGTTTTCCCTGACTGACAGTGGGAGGCAGAGACATTTATGGCTCAGCCTATTGGAACTGCCATTGTTGGTTGATCAAGTGCAAGCTGGCTTGAAGTGGCTTCCTGTTTCATCACCCATCATGGTTCCTGTGTTCGCCTCAGGTACTCACGGCCCACCGGCGTCAGGCGGTGGCGCTGGTTCCTGCTCCATGGTTTGTCCGGAACGGTCATCTCGATCAGCCCTGTTTCAAGGGTGGGCCGAAGATGCATCGCGCGAAAATGGCCGCTGCGTGTGAGGCCGAGTGCCTGCTGCATTTGGAGCTGAGTCATTTCGCCAGAGATCGCCCGCAGCAGCCGAACTTCCCCGGTAACTTGGTCAGTAACTTGGTCGGTGACTTGGTCGGTGACTTGGTCAGTAACTCGGTCGGTATCCGGTGTCCCGGCATGTTCGCCCACCTTTGCCCATACGTCGGGATTCGGCCGGAAAGTAGCCGTGAAGAAACTGCCGGCCTCAAACTCGGGCCCGGCACAACCCTGTGCCCTCACGTCCTCGCGAATGCGCCGTATGCCAGTACCCGCCTTCTCGATGAGCCCGATACGATGAAGCAGGTTGGCGATCAGTGCATTCCATTGCACGCTCTTGTGCCCCAGATCGGCCAGCGTCAGTCCTCTGGGAAGATCGCCGGGACTCACGACCTCAATGCGGTCCGCGTAGATCTCGACGAAGACATTGGCCATTGGCACCATCAAAGAATCAGTCTCGGTGCATCACGGCGTTGGTGATCGCCTCTCGCAACGCCTTCATTGGATACTCCAGGGCATCTTCTCGTCGCAGGCCTTCGATGCGATAGGCCGTGCGCGTATTGCGCTCGATGAAGCGCGAGGTGTGCTTGATGTCTGCCACAATCCCACTGTCAAGGTCCTTGCGGTCGAGAATGTGGACCTTGTTGGTGCCTCTGACCGGCAAGCAGGTGATGTAGGCCTCCGGAAAGAAGTGCCGCGGATTCTTGGCGAAGAAGAGTGCCCCCGCTTTCCGGAAAAGTAGGGTGCCGTCCGCTCTTTCGGCCGTCTCAATATTGACCAGTACATCCTCCACCGGAGGGTGGTCGGTAATCCCGGAAAGCTCGAGCCGCTTGTTGAACTTGCCGCGGTCGAAGTCGTCCGGATAATTGAACCGCGGGCACGGCGACAGATCGAATCGGACCACGCCTTCCAGCCGGAAAAAGTCGCGGATTTCGTTGCGGGTCAGTTTCTGGGTCACCGCACCCTGACGCCAGAAAAAGCCCTCGCTGCACTGCACCGGCTTGGCATCGCTTTCCTTCACGTGGATGGCGAACACGTCACCCACCGGTTCCGCTCGGACTCGTACAGGCGGATCGCAGTTGCGGGCAATGTCCTGGACGCGGGCGCGCAAGGCGTTGGTGTCCTGCACGCCGACAATGGAGCCGTCGTCATGCACCCCCAATAGGATCTTGCCGCCGATGGTGTTGGCGAACGCCACCAGTTCGCGTGCGAACGACGACGAGAGACTCTCCTTGAACTCAAGCGTCGTCCCTTCCCCCTCCTGGATGAGGATGTCGAGGTCGTCGTGTTTCATGCCTCTGTCTCGGATTTCCGCGTAGCCTCCTCGCTCTCGCGGAGAGTCCCTGCATCGGGGATGAGCGCTTTAGTGCTCACCTACGCATTGCCCATCTTACGGTATTGCCTGGTTTGGGCTCCGGCGCGCTTCGCTCATTCCGCCTTGTAGGAACGGACTGGTAGGTCCTCGGTTTCGAGCGTGGCAAGATCAAGACGCTGGGAGGCGTGGTCGATGTCCAAGCCGACGACCTCGCCCTTGTCATCGAGGTCGGCATTGAGGCCGTCGGCCACTTCGAGAGTCTCCGCCCCCGGGGCGGCCTTCAATTCGATGTAGAGGCTGTCGGTTTCAGGAAAGTAGCGCAGTTTCATGGCGTCTTATGCGTGCTTCTGGGTGCTCAGTTCGGCAATCTACGACTCCAGATTTCCGTACACCAGCAAGACGACGGTACGGTCCGTCACCTCCGCCAACGCTGGGAGGTCGAGTACGCCGGTGTGTTCCGCAGCACGCAGTGCCTGCACCGCATCCATCCTTGAAACAGCGCGGGATACACCAAGGCCCCGAAGGGAGTACCCTTCGGGGCCTTGCATTGACTTCCGAACCACTGGCCGGTTGCAACTTGGCTCCTCGGGATGGACTCGAACCAACAACATTGCGGTTAACAGCCGCACGCTCTGCCAATTGAGCTACCGAGGATCGGCAGGACGCGGATTGTACATGGACGGGTTCGTTGAACCCAAGATTCGCCCGTCGTTTCCGCGCGGTCAGGATCGGGCCAGCCGCCTCTGCTTGCGTCCGATCCGCGTCAGGCGGTATTGCAGTTCGGCGGCGGTCTGCGGTGGATGCCGGAACGGACTGCTTTCCCTCACGTACATGGCCCACCGAGTATAGGTATCGGCCTGGTCGAGGTCCTTCGATTGCCATTCATGGTACTTCGCCAATTCGATGTACGGATGCACGGTGTCCACCGTGGCGGTGCTGATCCAGCGCTCCCACAAGTGGACGGCCCGGTCCCAGTCCCCTTGTCGCTTGTAGTGCAGGGCCAGCAGGCGGAAGGCGTCCGCCTGTGCCGGCTGGCTGTGCAAGGCCTGGATGGCCGCATGGAGCAGGGCACTGGCCCGTTCCGGATTGCCGTTGTTGAAGGCCACCACCGCCAGCGACAACGCATCCTCGCCGGCCAGATTCGCACCGGCTTCCGCGGCCTGGACCATGCGTTCCAGCAGGAACGGCATGGTCACAATGTCCTGGCGGTTGTGATAGAAGACTCGGACCATGTCGTGAACCCGGCCGGTTTCGATGTATTGCCGGTACATGCCGGGAATCAGGGCTCCCGGAACGTCCTGCTGGGCACGGGCAAGTCCAAGGACAGCGTGTTCGCAATTGGAAAGGGAGCAACTGCCGATGCGGCGGCGCCAAAGTTTGCGGGCCAGTGGAAGAAGGTCGAGACGGCTGGCCGCATGGGCGGTGAAGGGATCGTTCAGGGGAAGCTCGGGGAAGTAAATCAGGTTCGTATGGTACCGGGCGCGAATGAGGGGAATGTCGAAGGCATCGCCGTTGAATGTGGCCCACACCGGGCGCGACGCCGCAAGGTCCTGCAGAACCTGGAGAACGGCACACTCCTCGCGGGGATGCCAGGCGAACAGTTGCCTGATTACAAAGTGGGTGGGTGCGCCGCCGGTGCCTGTTGGAGTCGGGTTGACAGTACCTTCACCGAGTACCAGGCTGCCGTCGGCATTGCGCTTCAGCACGCGGGAATCGATTTCGGACAGGGTCTCGAAGGTGCCGACGCCAATCAGAAAGGGAAGGCTCGACCGGCTCAGACCGGTGGTTTCACAGTCCAGGAACAGGCAATCGGCCACCGTGGTGCCCCCAAGCGACCCGGGCAGGTTGAAGGTTGCGACCAAGGAATCCAAGGCGGATACCACATGTCCGCCAAAGGAGAGGTGCTTGAAGCTGGTGTTCAGGTCGTAGGCAGTGGCCTGAACATAGGCACAACCTGAATCGTTCCACACCGGGAAGCCCGGGATGTACTCCAGGAGCCTGGCCGGCATGTCTTCCGGCGGCTCGGTGCCGTGGTCAGGATCCGCGTTCGGGATGTCGTCCCAGGTATCCTCGCCCCAACTGGACACCTCTATGTCCTTCCTGTCGTTGACATGGCTCGAATTTGCGGCTCACGTTGCTTCGGTGCTCCCGTCGGCGGACAATCGGGTTGCCGCGGGTGCCGTCAACTGGACGCCGATGTCGCCGAATGGTTGTTCCTGGCGGGCCGAGACGGTTTGCGACTTGATCATCTCCAGCATGGCCAGGAAGGTGGCCAGGATCTCCGCCCGCGAGGAGCCCGATTCGAACATCGCAAAAAACGATCGGTAACGGTGGCTGCCCGCTTCCTGCCAGCGGCGCAGATAGGCCAGGAGGGCCTTGGCCTGACCCGCAATCGTAAAGCTGGGTATTGTCGGAGCCTGTACGGTCTGTACGCGGGGCAGGAAACGGGCAAGTTTCACCATGGCGGACCTGAGCTTGGAAGGCTGCTCCAGTGCCGGGCCGTTGACCACACGCGGTTGGGGCAGCGGGGCTTGGCGTTGGAAAGAGTGCAAGCCTGCATCCCGGCGCTGTTTCAGTGCGCTCACCGGACCCGCGAACCTGCTCAGTTCGGTCAGTTGGTCCAAGAGGTCCGAGATGTCGGCATCGTCCTCGGCATCCTCGTCCGGCCCAAGGTCGGGGACCAGGGACTTGGCCTTGAGCACCATGAGCCTGGAGGCGACATCAAGGAAGGCGCACACGGATGCCGCAGGCAGGGCATCCAGGTTCTCGATTGCCTCCAGGTAGTCCGAGGTGACCGTCACCAGGCTGACCTCGGCGATGTCCAAATCGTTCTGTTCCAGTAGTGCCAACAGCAGGTGCAGCGGCCCCGTGAAGGCCGGCAACTTTACCCTGAACCCGGCCCCCAGCTCGTCTCCCGGGCTGTTTCCAAGCAGATCGGTAAGGGGCATCAGGACACCGGGACCGCATCCGCAGGGTTGCCCGACAGGTGGCGGGAAATGTGGTACCGGAGTGTTTGGCTCCAGTTGTTCCCGGAACTCCATTCCTCGCCGGGGCACACCTCCTCAAATGGGTCCACGTCGCGGTGACCGACGATGTCCGCCTCGGACAAATAGCAGGTTTGCAGCAGCCAGGCAATCAGATGTCCGGCATGTTCAAGTTGCAGGGGTGTGGGGTTGATGCCCTGACTGAACGTACCCGCCAGGCATACGGCCACGATGCGATCGTGACCTTCCTGCGTTGAGTGGCATGCCACCGACAGGTCGTGGATCTGTTCCACGGTGCCGTCGACCTGGACGAAGAAGTGGTAGGGCAGACCCGGTTCCGTGCCGTCCATGGCCAGCTGGTCAAGTACCAGGGATTCAGCCATGGCATGCGGGGTCACGTGACTGGGAAACCCGGAGTGGTGGACCACGATTTGCCGTATTGCGCTGAGTTGCCGTGTGGGGAAGTCCAGGACGGGGTGCTTGGGGATGGTGCCTACCCGGTCCACGATGGGCGGTGCGTCGATGCCGCCGCCTCCCTGTCCGGTCACGGATGAGTCGGGAGGTTCCGTCCGGG
>JAPPAJ010000352.1 GCA_026705565.1 Caldilineaceae bacterium
CCAACCGGACCTGTCCGGCACTTGCATCCCAGTCTGTGACATGGACTGGAAACAGCGGCAGATACACGGCAGGGGCCAGTCCGCGCAGATAAATCAGCGGAAGATGCTCTTCCCACGCTGTTTTCAGCCACTGGTTGTCAGTGTGGGAAGGGTTGCCGCCGCGCATGTCGTAAACCCACATGCCGTGTTTGGCGTTGTCCGCCATCTGGTCGGAATACTGTGCCTGTCTCCCCGCCTTGGGCACCACCGTTTTAATGCTGAGCACCCGATCCATTTCCGCCGGCTTGAAAACTCCCACCGGTCTGCTGGCCAACCGGATACGCTGTCCCTTGAACCAGAAACCAGCGCCAATTGCATCCCAGGGAACCGCGTCCCCATACACGCGCGACAGCCGCGCAAGAGTCTGGGCAGCAGCCAGACGCAGCTCAAAATCCCGGAAGTTGTGAACAGAGGTCGGCATGCTCCATCTTGGTGCGCGACGGCCGTCGCCGCGAACAACCTCCCCGCGCGGTTATCGGGTCCGGGCAGACACTCTTATGCTTGCCGCCAACCCGCAGTCCAACGCGGGAAACGGGCTTCCGGCAACGCCGGCCACAAAACCATCATCTGACATCGGGGCGAGCCGGTGTCACGCGTGGACGAACACAAGGGTCCCCGAACCCGGTCCATGGCCCAACACCCAGCCGTCGCCAGTCTTGACGCCGGCGGCGGCGTTGGGGGTGGTCCACCTGTAAAGCCAGGCTGCTTCTTCCTCGGACAGCAACACGTTGCCGTTGTCGGACGGCACGTCCGGCGAAATGTCCCAGAAGGAACCGTGAATGGCGAAGTCCTGGTAGAAGTACTGCACCCAGGGAACGCTGTCCACATGGGCGAGACCGATGTCGGACGGCAAATGGCGGCTCATATCCTGCCGGGCGGTCTTGGCCCAGATGCGGAACAATCCCGTCGCGGTGGTGGCTTCGGTCCCACCGTTGAGGACCGTCAGGCGACGAACCGGTGTCATGCCCTCGTAGGCAATGATCCTGCGCGCGCTCAAGTCGACTTCCAACCATCGTTCCTTGACGCGCACAATTTGGCCCAGGCTTGAGGGAGAGACCGGATCGATGCCAAACGCGGGAGCCAACGGGCGGGCCGGAATGATCAACTGCGCACCCGGTTGAGGAAAAGCCGCAGGCTCCAGGGCATTGAACATCCTCAGGGATTCAGTGGACACCTGATACAGCAACGCCACACTGTCCAGCGTGTCCGTTTCCTGCAGCCGGTATGTCTCGAACTGCGCCATGTAACCGGCTTCCTGAAGGCGGGCCCACACACCGACACTGGGGACGCGGATCTGTTGTCCGGTGTAGAGCACCGCGTTGGGCGACATCCGGTTGAGGTGGGCCAGTTCCACGGGATGCAAGCCGTACTGGTTGGCAATCCGGTGCAGGGTTTCGCCCAGCAACACGCGATGGTACTGGTTTACGCTGACCAGCGCCGCTCCGGTCGGCTCCGGAGCCGGAAGCTGCAGCGGCTGGCCGACCCACAAATCATGATCGTGCGCCAACCCGTTCAGTTCCCGCAACGCCTCCACCGGGAACTCCCCTTGCGCCGCGATGGAGGCGAAGTCGTCGCCGCTGGCAACAATGTGCAGACGGCCGCCGGGGTCGGAAGGAAGGCCGGTCAAAGCCGCGGCCGGACGGAACAATGTGGCCGGCAACACCGTGCCGGCGAGCAGCACCAGCAGGACGCTCGCCGTCTGCCAGCTCAGAAGGCGTTTCCGCATCGCCACTTGATGCAACCCTTGGTTTCGATGATCGGTTTGATGTTGGCGGGCCGTTCCGGCGGAAGAACGGATTTTAGCACCCTGCATCCCAGCCAACTCCCCGGCGGGACCTGGAACGGGCCCTCTATATGTAAGACGCACCACTGAGACTTATGTTACGGAAATCGACGCGGCTGGAGTGGGGCCGCGGAACTGAAGCGCACACAGGTGGGAATAGAGTCCCTGGTCCCGGACAAGATCGTCGTGGCTCCCGACCTCAACCAGCCGTCCCTTGTCCAGAACCAGAATCGTGTTTGCGTTGCGCACGGTCGAAAGGCGATGGGCGATTACCAGACTCGTGTTGTCGACAAACAAGGGTTCCAGGGCATGTTGAAGCAGGTATTCGCTATGGGAGTCCAGATGGGAGGTCGCTTCGTCGAGGATAAGAAGGGACGGTTGCTTCAGCAGCACGCGCGCGATCGAGACCCGCTGCTGTTCGCCCCCGCTAAGTCGGTAGCCCCGTTCGCCCACCACCGTGTCCAGCCCGTCCGGCAGACCGTCGATGAATTCCCTCAACTGGGCCCGTTCGCAGACATCCTGCACCTGTTCGTCCGAGGCTTCGGGCTGGGCGTACAGCAGATTGGCCCGCAGGGAGTCGTGAAACAGATAGGCATGCTGCGTGACCATGCCGATGCACCGCGACAGCGATTGCAGGGACAGATCCCGGAGATCGTGTCCGTCCAGCAGGATGCTTCCCCGGGTCGGATCGTACAGGCGCATGACCAGATTGATCACCGTTGACTTGCCGGCCCCGCTCAGCCCCACCAGGGCCACCATTTGGCCGGGCTCCACCGTGAAGGACAAGTTCTGAAGAGCCGGTGGCGCCTGCCCGGCGGATGGCGCCCGGTGGCCCTTCGGTGTCGGCCCCTGCAATGCTCCAAGCCCCAGGCGGCCGCGTCCCATGGTTCTGACCGGTGCATCCTGCTCCGGGTTGGCCTCCTGCCAGGCCCGAATCTCCTCGGGCAGGGCATGGTAATCGAACGTGACATCCCTGAACTCCAACCTGCCGGAGGCCCTGGGCAGGTCCACGGCCTCCGGCCGCTCCTTGATCTCGACCGGCTGGTCCATGTAGGCAAAGACCCGCTCAAAGCTCACGACCCCCTGGATCGTCTCCGTCGGCACATGGCTGATCATGGAAATGGGTTGGTACAGCCGCGGCAGGTATGCCACAAACGCCACAATCGTGCCTTCGGTCATGCGTCCCTCGAACACCAGCCAGCCGCCAAACCCATAGAACAGGGCGGTGCCCAGGCCGGACAAAATGCCCATGCTGGACGTTAGCCAGTAGGACAGCACGCCGAGCCGAATCCGAAACTCCCGCACCAGGTCCGCCAGACTGCGAAACTGCCGACCGGCACCCGCCTGCTGCCCGAACAGCTTCATCAGGGAGGCGCCGTTCACGCTCAGGGTCTCGTTCACCATGCTGCTCAGGTTGGCGTTGTGCTCCAGGGTCTTGTGGTGAATGGGCCGCAGGAGCCGAGCCATCCACCAGGCGAATGGCCACAAGGCCGGAAACAGCAACAGGCCGGGCAGGGTCAACCGCCATTCCAGCTGCATCATGACAACCAGGGTGGAGACAAGGGTGACAAACGCGGTCATCAACTGCGGCAAGGTGCCCGTCAGCATGCGCCGGGCCCCCTCCACATCCTGTGTGAAGCGGGCCACGATTTCCCCGGCGCGCGTACTGGTGAAGAACCGCATCGACAACTGCTGGACATGGTCGAACATCGCGTTGCGCAGGTCGTAGACCAATGTTTCGCCAATGCGGACGATGAGGAGTTGCTGGACCAGTCCCAGCAGTACGGTGGCCACCGGCAGAGCGAGCAGGTAGGCGGAGAATGTCACCAGCAACCGCAGATCCTTGTCGGGCAGGATCGTGTCAATGAAATGGCGGTAGAACAGGGGAGGCAACAGCCCTACCAGTGACTGGGCCGTCACCACCAGGAGCACCAGGGCGATGCCCCCCCCGTGGGGTTTGGCAAAACCCCAAACCCGGCCGACGGTGGCCCTGTCCACGCTGCGCAGTGAGCGGTTGGTTGTGTTGCCGACTACGGCGCGCCAGCCGCGGCGGATATGCATATGCGGACAAATTGGTGAAACAGTGACGGAACCGAGGACGATCTCTGCAACCCGGAAGTAGGACGGTCGGTCCGATGCCGACCAGGACCGTGGAGGTTCTGCGGCGCATGATAGCAAGTAGGGCCTTATAGTTCGGGCGGGGCGTCCGTTCCCCGGCACTTCGGTCGGCGTCGGGCCGGTCCGGATCCGGATCCCCTTGATTCCGCTATACTGGCCGCGCCCGAAGCTTTCCGGCGGACTTGGATTGTGCCCAAAACCATTGAACTGACACAGGCAACTTCCATCAATGCCGGCGTGCGGCTGTTGTTGGACGAACTCGCGGCGTGGCTCGACGACGCACTGGACCGCCACCTGGCCTTGGATTGGCAGGGCATCCACGACGAAGCCACCTTTGTCACCGCCTGGGCCGGCTACCATGCCTATACGGGCGACGAGCGCGTCAAGCAGTTGGCGCTCAACCTCTTTGCCAAGTGGCGGCACTGGGCCGAATCCAACCTGGTGCACGGGTACTTTCCCCGTCAGGAGGTGCACCACGGCACGGAGCACTACATCATCTTTCTCGACTGGCTGTGCCGGATGGCCCCGGAACGCGCGGACGTCGCGGCCGCATTGGAAGACGGAGCCCACCACATCGGGAACTGGGGCGAGGGTGCTCCCGACTGGTACGACCCGGAACGAAACCGCTTTCTGAGCTATAACCTGGGCACGGTGCAGACTGGCTGCGAGGGCTTCAACTTCGTGGACCACATGCGAATGGTGCACCTGGCCATGGCGGCCTGGCATGCCACAGGCAGGGATCGCTACCTGGACTTGGCCCTGAACTACGCGCGCGCATGGGCCGCGGCCATCCACGAATCGGCCGACATTCCACTGTTCCTTGATCCGGACCAGCACTCGCAGACAGAACTTGAACAGCTTCTCCAAAGCTTCCTGAAAGCCGCCCCCCAGCAGATCAACGGCCATGCTAGGGTGGAGAACCACGTGGCCAGCGGCACACCCAAGGCGCTGCTTGACGTTTGGCGGGAAACCGACGATGACGGCTGCCGCCAGGCGGCCCTGAAGCTGGCGCAGGCCTGCGTTCCCTACCTTGCCAGCCCCGTGGCCAACCCGGCCGGCCACGTCCTGTCCCTAATGCTGCGGGCCGAAGCCAACCCCGAAATACTGGGCCTGGACGACAACCCCTTTCCTGATGCGGATGAATGGCACCCGTTGGACGGATGCTCCATGACCATCCGGACCGAGCCGGGTTCCCCTTGGCAAGACAGCCTGGGCTACCGCTTCGACCTTCCCGCCTGGCCATTGCAAGACGGTACCGGCAATGCCATGGAGGAGCGTCCGGCCCCCGGCAACCTTGTACTGGCGTGGGAGCTGTCCGGCCAGGAGCAATACGCCCTGGACGCCTGTACGATTGCGCTGGGCCGCCTCCGGCTGGCGCGGAACACATTCCGGGATGGTCGGCATCACGGATGCACCGCGCAAAGCATCGCCGCGACGGTGCGGGGCCACGGGCGGTGTTGGGGCATCGGAGACGTGTCCGCCGTCTTGGCCAATCCCGCCGTTCAGGCTGCGTTCGGCCTTCCGCCGGGCGTCCTGTCCGGACCACCCCGGGTCACCAATTGAGCCGCTGCTGGCGGATTGCCGGAAACACTGCGTGCCCGGTCCTGTATACACAAACCCATGACCTTGTCCCTGGTTGTCCACGTCACGCACGAGGCCGGCCTGAAGATCGGCGGCATCGGCGCGGTTTTGGAGGGCCTGTTGACCTCCGGCGCCTACACCGACCAGGTTCAACGCACCATCCTGGCCGGCCCGTTTCCCGCCTGGGATCCGGCCCAAATGGATCGGATCGTGTCGCAGCAGTCCCGGCTCCAGGTCCGTTATGCCAGTCGCTACGGCATCTACGGATTGGTGCCGCCGGACCTGGGCAGGCGGTTCCATGGCCTGGAACGAGATCTGAACATCAACATCTTCTATGGCCTGGCCCCGTACGGAGCCCACTGCCACGAAGTGCTGTTGGTTGACCCGACCCGCCTGATCCCGGATGTGGCCAACCTCTTTGCCTACGATCTTTACGCGAACTACCACCTGCAGACGGACCGCTACGCCTACGATGCCGAGTGGACCGGCTTTGTGCAACTGGCGACCGCGTTGACACAAGCCATCGAAGCCCTGGCCGCGGATGCGATGCCGGGCCGGGAGAACCGGTTCGCGATTGCCCACGACTGGATGGGTCTGCTGCCCGTGCTGGCACTCCGGTTGCAAGGGACGGACCGCTGGAGCACGGTCTACTATGCACACGAAGTCGCACCGGTGCGACGCTTGGTGGAGGAGCACGAGGGACACGACACCCGGTACTACAACATAATGCGCAAAGCCGAAGGAAGCGGGGTGTTTTTGGACAACGTCTTCGGTCCCCAGGACGATTGGTTCAAGGTGCCGCTGCTGCACCAGGCCACCCGGTGCGATGCCGTCCTGGCCGTCAGCGACCTCGTCCGTGACGAACTCCGGTTTCTGGGGACCGGGTTCGCCGACGCGTCGATTGATCTCGTGTACAACGGCATTCCATCACAAGCCACCACCCTGGACGAGAAGAATACGTCCCGAGACAGACTGCGGTCCTACTGCCGGGCACTGCACGGCTTCCTGCCGGACTTTGTATTCACCCACGTGACCCGCATGGTGCCTTCCAAGGGCATGTGGCGGGATGCGAAGGTGCTGTCGCATCTGGCCCGGCGCCTGGCAGACGAGCCTGGTCAAACCGCAGTCCTGTTCGTGCTCAGCACCGGCACGGGTACCGGACGGGCACCCGACCAGGTGCATGCATGGGAGGCAGCCTATGGCTGGCCCGTGGGCCACAGGGCGGACAACGGGGATCTCGTCGGGATGGAAGCCGCCTATTTCTTCGACGTGGTTGAGCCGTTCAACCGCGACCATGCCAACGCCAAAATCGTGTTCGTCAACCAGTTTGGCTGGGACCGGGCACACTGCGGACGACGCATGCCCGACGACATGTCCTTCGCCGACATCCGCCGCGGCTCGGACCTGGAGTTGGGCCTTAGCATTTACGAACCGTTCGGCATTGCCCAACTCGAGGCATTGACGCACGGCGCAGTCTGCTGCATCAGTTCGGCGTGCGGCTGCCGGGGATTCGTCGCACGGGTGGCCGCCGGCAATACGCCCACCGCGTTGGTGGTCGAAGCAGACTACATTTCGCTGCCCGACGACGGCTGGATCCACTCCCCCTGGGACGCACTCCACATCTCGCGGTGGCAACGGGACCGGCTCGAGGAATACCAAAGCGAGCAGACGGCCCGGGAGATTCTGAAGGTGCTTGCCCGAAACGACGACGAACGAAGCCGCAACCTGGCGTGGGGGCAGGCGGCCAGTGCGGCCATGGGCTGGGATACAGTCGCGCGGGACTTCTTGCTGCCCGCCCTGCACCGCCTGAGGACACAGACGTAGCGTGACCGGCACACCTGCCTCAACACCCCGGAGTTGGCTTGCCAAGGCCGACATCGATGCCATTGTCGCCGGTACCCACAGCCGTCCCGCCGATGTCCTCGGGCCACACGGCCGCACCGTTGATGGAGAGCCCTGGCTGGCGGTGCGCGCCTTTCGTCCGCTGGATCTGGAAGTCCGGATCAACGTTAATGGCCGGAAACACCAGGCGGTCTGTTTGGATCCGGCCGGGTTCTTCGAATGTCTGTTGCCCGGAGACGGGGAGGCAGCCAACGGCACCTATCGGCTCGACCTGCTGGGTCGCGACGGAACCGCCAGCACCATCGAGGATCCCTACCGCTTTCCAACCTGCATTTCCGACCACGACTTCCATCTTTGGGGCGAGGGTCGGCTGTATCGCGCCTGGCGCGCGCTGGGCGCCCACCCGACAGTCCAGCTTGGCGTACCCGGTGTGCGGTTCGCGGTATGGGCCCCCAATGCACAGCGCATGAGCGTGATGGGGCCCTTCAACGGCTGGGACGAACGCACGCACGCGATGCAGCAGACGCAGAGCGGTCTGTGGGAATTGTTCATTCCCCATCTCGTCGAGGGCGAACAGTACAAGTACGCAATCCTCTCCAGGCAGAAGGCCTACACCATCGACAAGATGGACCCGTTCGGTTTCCACGCCGAATTGCGCCCGGGCACCTCGTCCAGAGTCTGGTCGCTCGACCGGTTCGCCTGGAACGACCAGGAGTGGCTGGACCAACGGGCCGAACAGAACTTCCGGAGTCAGCCCCTGAACATCTACGAGGTGCACCTGGGCAGCTGGGCACGGGACGCGGACACCGGCGGCATGCTCAACTACCGGGAACTAGGCCGGCGGCTGGCGGACTACTGCCTGGAAATGGGCTATACGCATGTCCAGCTGCTGCCGGTCATGGAACATCCGCTGGATCGCTCCTGGGGCTATCAGGCCACGGGCTATTTTGCGCCCACCAGCCGGTTCGGCACACCCGACGACTTCCGGGCCCTGGTCGACCACTGCCATCGGGCGGGAATCGGCGTCATCCTCGATTGGGTGCCAGCCCATTTCCCCAAGGACGGGCACGGCCTTGCGTTCTTCGACGGCACCCACCTGTTCGAGCACGAGGATCCGCGCAAGGGGGAACATCGGGTCTGGACCACGCGCATCTTCAACTTCGGCCGGCCACAGGTGCGCAACTTCCTGATCAGCAACGCCCTGTTCTGGCTGGAGGAGTACCACATCGACGGATTCCGGGTGGATGCCGTGGCCGCGATGCTCTACCTCGACTTCGAGCGGGAGGAAGGCGACTGGCTACCCAACGAGTTCGGCGGCCGCGAGAACCTGGAGGCCATCGCATTCCTCAAGGAGTTCAACCGGGCCGTCCACACGCAGCATCCGGGCTGCATCACCATCGCGGAGGAGAGCACGGCCTGGCCCCTGGTGACCTATCCGGACTACCTCGGCGGCCTGGGTTTCGACTTCAAGTGGAACATGGGCTGGATGCACGACACGCTTGACTACTTCGAACTGGATCCGATCTACCGCAAATTCAACCAGAACCTCATCACATTCGGCATCACCTATGCGCATTCGGAGAACTACATTCTGGCCTTCAGCCACGACGAAGTGGTCCACCTGAAGAAATCGATGCTGTCCAAGATGCCGGGAGATGCCTGGCGGCAATTCGCCAACCTGCGCCTGCTGACCCTGTACCAGTACTGTCACCCCGGCAAGATGCACAGCTTCATGGGCAGCGAAATCGGTCAGTGGAACGAGTGGGACGAAGCCCGTTCCATCGAATGGGACCTGCTGGCGTTCGAACCGCACCGCCAACTGCAACAATTCTGCGGGGACATGAGCCGCCTCTACCACCGCCTGCCGGCCCTATGGGAAAGGGACTCCGAACAGGACGGCTTCCTGTGGATTGAATTCCGCGACATCGAAAACACCACGGTTTGCTTTGTTCGGCGCGGCGAAAACAAGGACGACACCCTGGTTGTGGTCCTGAACATGACGCCGGTGGTCCGCCATGGGTATCGCATCGGGGTGCCTGCACCGGGACCGTGGCACGAAATCATGAACACGGACCAAGCCGACTACGGTGGCAGCGGCATTCTCAACACCGAGCCGCTCGAAACCGAGTCTGGGATCTGGCACGACTTTCCCCAATCCCTGGCGCTGGCCCTGCCGCCGTTGGGCGGCATGGTGCTGGCCCTGAAACCCGAGTCCCCAACCAGTCAACCAACAGGTGCGAGACATGGCTGAAGCCAAGGCATGGGACGGTACCCAACTCCACGCCGTTGCCGGCGGCTCCGTATACGGGACGGCAATCCTAGACGATCCGACAACCGTCAGCCGCGACCCGGTTTTCATTGTCGGGAACCGTATCGCCACCGAAGGGGACACGCGGTCGCATACAGGGGAATGGGTCCAGTTCGAAGCGGACAGGCTGCACGTGCTGCCCGGGTTCGTCGACGTACACGTACACGGGGGCGGGGGCCACGACGCCATGTCGGGCGATCCGGACGACATTCAGGGCATGGGACGGTTCCACGCCCGGCATGGCACCACCGCCCTGGCACCCACGACCGGCACGGCCCCCAAGGACACGATCCTGAATGCCGCCCGTGCCGTCGGGGAGGCCATGACCCGACCGACCCGGGGCGCCCGCATCGTGGGCGCCCACATCGAAGGTCCGTTCATCAATCCAACCTGGGCGGGCGCCCAAAATCCGGCTCACATTGTTGACATTGACCTTCGGTTTGTGCGGCAGTTGGCCGCCACCGAGGCGGTGAAGCTGATGACGTTCGCACCGGAACTTCCAGGGGGAGGCGAACTCACCAAGGAGCTGCTCCGCCACGGGATCGTGCCGGTCATGGGGCACACCGGCGCCACATGGGCCCAAACGGCCGCAGCCGCCGACCTGGGTGTTGTCCAGGCCACCCACACCTACAACGCCATGCTGGGGCTTCATCACCGGGAACCAGGCGCGTTGGGCCGCATCCTGCTGGACGACCGCATCCAAGGCCAGTTGATTGCGGACAACATTCATGTCCATCCCGGGGCCATGGACCTCCTGTGGCACTGCAAGGGTCCTTTGGGGGTCATGCTGATTACCGATGCAATCCGGGCCGTGGGCCTGCCGGAAGGCGAGTACGACTTTGGCAGGCTTCCGGTGACCGTGAAGGACGGGGCCTGCCGGCTGCCCGACGGCACGCTGGCCGGCAGCATTGCCACCATGGACGTCTGCCTGCGCAACCTGATGGGTGCGACAGGCCTGGACCTGACGGAGGTGTGGCAGGCCTCCAGCCTGGTTCCCGCCGGTTCACTGAAGCTCGACTACACCATCGGCCACTTCGCAACCGGGTGCATGGCGGACATCGCAATCGTGGATGACGACATCAACGTAGCGGCCACGATCGTTGGCGGCAGGGTCCAATACCTGGATTCGGCCTACGCGGACCGGATTTCGGGGACCCCGCGTCCTTGATCGTGCCGATGGTCAAGGTCAGGGAAGTGCAACCTCTACCGTGTCCACGGCCCCCGCCTGTTCAAGGCGGAAGGCAAGTTCGGCCTGTTGGTCGCGTCCGCACAGAACCAACACCAGTCCTCCCAGGCCGGCGCCCGACACCTTGGCCGCGGACGCGCCGCCGGCCAGTGCGGCCTCGATAAGCCGTTCGCAGGCCGGATGGCTAACCCCAATCCTGCGCAGGTATTCCTGGTTGCGATTGAGCAAGTAAGGCAACACATCCATGTTGCCCGCCACCAGGGCATCCTTCACCGCGAGGCTGACGGAGCCCATTGCTCCCAGCCATCGGTCGTAGTCGGCAACATGGGCCTGCCGACGAGCGGCCACCCCGGCTACGGCTTCGGCGGTGGAGGCCCGAACACCGGTATCGGCGAGCAGAAAGGTTGCCTCTGCCTTGATTTGCATCCGGCTTGGGCCTGTCGTTCGTTCAAACCAGACCGGTTGTTCCCAGACCACTACCGCGTTGTCCACGCCGCTGGGATTGCCGTGTTGCAGCACCTCGCTATCCAAGACGATCCGGTTGACTTCGTCTTTCGGCATTGACAATGCCAACGCATCGCCAGCGGCGCGCACCAAGGCGCAAGCGGCGGCGGCACTGCTGCCCATCCCACTGGCAACGGGGATATTGCCCCTCAAATAAATCATCCAGTCCGGGATCTCTGCCTGCCCGGCCAAGTCCAACACGGACTGCAACGCCAGGGTTAGGGCCGGGAGTGAATCCGATGCATGTCCCAGGCGCGCCACCACCTGCATCTGTTCCGAGGCAATTACGGTGCCATACCCCGGCGATGCCGCATGGATATAGGCATACAACCTGCGCTGCACAACCGGAACAGCAATCGCGCCGTAGCCATAGACCACCGAATGTTCACCCGTGAGGATGGCTTTGCCGGGGGCGCTAGCATGGTTCAACAAAGACACTGCATCTCCGGGGATGCGGGGAAAAGAGACCTGTCTCTGACAATCGGGACATTCAAGGCAGTCGGGGCCATGGCGACAACTCCAGACACTGTTTCAACGAGCGTGGGCATCGGTGCGACGACACGCAAAGGAAGCCCCGTCAGTGGCGTTCCATCGGCCAGCGCCACTCACACCGTTCCGCCGAACCATACCGAATACCGAGTCGGTGCCAGGCTACGGCGAAACCGTATTGGCATGCCCCCAAGGCAGACAGGCTTCCGAAGAAGGATTATCGCGCACCTATACCAAGGTGGTCACCGGGCAGGGCAGTGCGGCAGCCAGGAACCAGGGTTGGCGTCCAGGGCAAACGCAAAGTCGGTTT
>JAPPAJ010000345.1 GCA_026705565.1 Caldilineaceae bacterium
CCTCCAGGTGGACGCGCCACACGGAGGGGAAGGCCAAGCGGATCTGGAGGCGCACTTCCCGAGACGCACGCGCCGTTTCGGGATCCGTTTCCCCGCGGCCGGGGGGCGTGTGGATCCAGTCCGCCCAGCCCAATGTGGACGGGCTGTCGGGAATGGGGTGACTGCACCCCGTTCGGACATCAACTTCAGACGCGGCAGGCGTTGACGGAGCAACGGTCATGGCAGTCCCCCTTGTTGGCTTGGCACCATGCAACGGGACACGCGGGCATTGTAACAAGCAGGCTCAAAGTTGTGGGGCAGATGCCGAATAGTGGACATCCATGCGCCATCATCACGGAAGCCGTGCGAGCTGGACACTCGGCACGGCTTCCTGAGGAAGCAGGTTGAACCTGACAACTTCGTGGTGCGGGAAACGCTGCGGCTCCCCAAAAAACATCCCGGCCCGACCGTACCCCGGACCTGCCTGCCGGTGGAGGCGGCCCTGCCCCTCTTCGACTCCGCAACCGACCGCGCCTGCGCCATCGTGGGCTACCGCCGGGCCCGCAACGCGGCCGCCCGCCGTTCCCATGCCCAACGCCGCCGGAAGTACTGCGAGGACCCGTTACAACGCTATCAAGTTTCGTTGCACTACCAGGTCCCGCAGACACGAACCACCTCCACCCTCGGCATGTTCGCCTACCACAACCACCACAACAGCTCAGTCAGCGGATCGATGGCAGCGATCGGATAGATGAAGGACCAGGCAATCGGCACCTCCGGGAGTACCGGGACACCCCGCGGCACCCACACTCGCTATGACCTGACGTTACTGAACCAGACTTACCCGGCGTGTAGTGGCCGATGGCAGGTGCAGGCCAACATCAACGAAACCGTGTCATTTCCTCATCCTACTACGGCGCTGCCCCAGCAAACGAGAGTGCCGTCTGTCCGCACTCCGCACGTGTACCAGTCTTTGGCACTGACGGCGACGAAGGTGCCGGCTGGTGAATTAGTCTGTCCCCAAGTGCTTTCGCCCCAGCAAACGAGAGTGCCGTCCGTCCGCACCCCGCACGTGTGCCGGAACCCGACACTGACGGCGGCGAAGGTGCCCTTCGGCGGCAAGGCCTGCCCAGAATCGTTCCGTCCCCAGCAGGCGAGGGTACCGTCCGTCCGCACTCCGCACGTGTGTTCGGATCCGGCACTGACGATGGCGAAGGTGCCCTCCGGCGGCGCGGCCTGCCCGGACTCGTTCCGTCCCCAGCATTTGAGGGTGCCATCCGTCCGCACCCCGCACGTGTGATCGAACCCGGCGCTGACGGTGGCGAAGGTGCCCTCCGATGGTGTGGCCTGCCCAAAATGTTTCCGTCCCCAGCATTTGAGGGTGCCATCCGTCCGCACCCCGCACGTGTGGCCTCCGCCGGCACTGATGGCGGCGAAGGTGCCCTCCGGCGGCAAGGCCTGCCCAGAATCATTCCGACCCCAGCATTTGAGGGTGCCATCCGTCTGCACTCCGCACGTGTGGCCTCCGCCGGTACTGACGGTAGCAAAGGTGCCTTCCGGCGGCGCGGCCTGCCCGTACTCGTTCCGTCCCCAGCAATCGAGGGTGCCATCCGTCCGCACCCCGCACATGTGCCCTTCCCCGAGACTGACGGTGGCGAAGATGTCCCCCGGTGGCGCAACCTGTCCGTATCTGTTCCAGCCCCAGCAATCGAAGGTACCATCCGTCCGCACCCCACAGGTGTGCAAGGTTCCGGCACTGACGGTAGCGAAGGTGCCCTCCGGCGGTGTGGCCTGCCCGCGCTCGTTTTTGCCCCAGCAGGCGAGGGTACCGTCTGTCCGCACTCCGCACGTGTGTTCGTATCCGGCGCTGACGGTGGCGAAGGGGCCCTCCGGCGGCGCGGCCTGCCCGGACTCGTTCCAGCCCCAGCAGGCGAGGGTGCCGTCCGTCCGCACCCCGCACGTGTGCCAGGTTCCGGCACTGACGGTAGCGAAGGGGCCCTCCGGTGTGGCCTGTCCAGAATTGTTCCTTCCCCAGCAGGCGAGGATGCCGTCCGTCCGCACCCCGCAGGTGTGTTCGTGGCCGGCACTGACGGTAGCGAAGGGGCCCTCCGGCGGTATGGCCTGCCCAAATTTGTCCTGTCCCCAGCAGGCGAGGATGCCGTCCGTCCGCACCCCGCAGGTGTGTTCGTGGCCGGCACTGACGGTAGCGAAGGGGCCCTCCGGCGGTATGGCCTGCCCAAATTTGTCCTGTCCCCAGCAGGCGAGGATGCCGTCCGTCCGCACCCCGCAGGTGTGTTCGTGGCCGGCACTGACGGTAGCGAAGGGGCCCTCCGGCGGTGTGGCCTGCCCAAATTTGTCCTGTCCCCAGCAGGCGAGGGTGCCGTCTGTCCGCACCCCGCACGTATGCCAGGTTCCGCCACTGACGGTAGCGAAGGGGCCCTCCGGCGGTGTGGCCTGTCCAGAATTGTTCCATCCCCAGCAGGCGAGGGCGCCGTCCGTCCGCACCTCGCACGTGTGATGGGCTCCGGCACTGACAGCAGTAAAATCGACGAGGCCCTCCTCCTCTGGCATAGCGCCAGCACGGGGTTCGGAGGCGGGAGTCTGAGGAATCGTGACGCACCCCGTCACCGTCAGACACAGGACCAGACCTACACCCAACGCCCACAGCCACCAATCGACCCGGACCGGAACCACATACTGACCCACAGCACACCACCTCCACAACGGCCCGTGGGACCGCCCCAACTCCAACGCACACCGGCCGTCTACCCTCCGGCGACACAGCCAACCGGCGGCTGGTGTTCGCCGAACCCGACTCGCGGTGCCAGTGTGCCACGAAGCCAGGGCGGCCCTACCATCCGGCGCGTTGGGTACGGTTTCCGTTTCCTTGCATGGACACAGGCATCAGATCCTTGTCGCTTCGGACATGCTTCGCGGGCCTCCCACGGGCGTCGCATTCTGCATGACCCGCCGTGGTACCGGTTTGAAAGGCCAGCTGTGCCTCGTCCGGGGCTGAAGGCGAAGATCGGAGTTCACGGGTTTTTCCGCACAAGCAAATGCCAACCAACATCAACGAAACTGAAACAGGGCCGAGCCTGCGACGGGACGAAGTGAATCGCACGGAGCGCGGACAGGGGCCAATCAGCCACGCTACATATATAATCCTGCCGCTTCGATCCGCAATCGATTTGCGTTCTTTTTTCTCACTCCCAAGGAGGCATTATGGCCGACCCCCGAATGTTGTCGCGACGGACCTTCCTGAGTTTGACCGGTGTTGCCACAGCCGGTGCGCTGGCCGCCTGTGTTCTGCCTGAAGCCGCGGACGGCGGCGACATGGGTGCCATGGCGGAACCTGTCACGATTCGCTACGGCCGCCACGACCCGGCCTCCGGCGTGACCACCACCCTGGACGCCTTCCACGAAGAGCATCCGATGATCACGGTCGAGGTCGAGCAGATCGGCGAATTCCACGCCAAGATTCCCGCCCTGGCCGCCGCCGGCAACCTGCCCGACGTGGTGCGCAGCTGGGAGGCCATGGCGCTGGATCTGGGCCGCAACAACCAGTTCATCGACCTGCAGGCCCATGTCGACGCCCAGACCGATTTCGACCCGGACGACTTCTATCCCAACTGGTGGAACTACCCGGTGGTCGACGGCAAGCGATACGGCATCTCCGACGCGGCCGCCACACACATGACCTTCTACAACCGGGACCTGTTCGACGAGAACGGCGTGGACTACCCGGACCCGGCCAACTTCACCTGGGCCGACTACGAGTCGATGGCCCGGGCCATCTCCGACCCGGACAACCGCATCTGGGGCTCCGAGACCATTCCGGTCGGCTGGCACATGTGGAGCGTGAAGCTCACGTGGCAGAACGGCGGTTCCTACTACAGCGACGATTACCTATCCTGCACCATCGGCGACGCCCCCGCGGCCGAGGCCCTACAGTACTGGGCCGACCTCCTGCTGGATGGCAACGTCATGCCGTCCCCATCCCAGATCATCGGTATCGGCGGCTCTGGTGCCGCGGCCGAACTGCTGGGCGCCGGCAAGATCGGCATGCAGCGCATGGGTACCTGGATCACGGGCGGCCTGGTGGCGGCTCCATTCAAGTTCAACATCGCGCCCGAACCAATGTCGACCCAGCAGTCCACCATCTCCCACGGCGCCTTCAACGCCATTGCCAGCACGTCCGAGCACAAGGACATCGCCTGGACCTGGATCAACGCCAACTGCAGCACACAGGGCATCTACAACTACTGCTCGGAGGCCAACTTCCCCGGCACACGCCGCTCCACCAACGAGATCGATCCCAAGCCGTGGGTCGCACCCGAAGTGGAATACGAGGTGGACTGGCACACCATTCCCGAGTCGCTCGAATATGCCCGCATCCTGCCCGGACCGGCCAACGAGGGCGAGTCGCTCAAGCTCATTGGCGATGCCCTTGACCTGATCTACAAGGGCGATGCCCAGGCCGCGGACATCCTGCCCGAGGTGGCCGAGAAGGTGACCAAGGTCATCTCCGACATCTAACCGTTTCGCACCACAACTTGCCGGGCGATCCGCTGCCGGACGGCGGATCGCCCTTTTTGTTGCCCGCCGGCGAACCGCTCGACCAACCATGGCTGCCACCGCCACAGCCGGGCGCGCCATACGCAAGGCCAAAGCTCAGGAGACCATCACGGCCTACCTGTTCGTGGCGCCGTGGATCATTGGTTTCCTGCTGTTTATCGGCGGTCCGATCATCGTCTCCTTCGTCCTCAGCTTCTTTCGCTGGAAGGTTATCAACACCCCCCGGTTCATCGGATTCGACCACTATGCGGCGATGTTCACGACGGATGATCTGTTCCTCCATTCCCTAGGCGTGACCTTCCGGTTCGTACTTTACTCGGTCCTCCTCGGCAACGTCATCGCCCTTTCCCTGGCGCTGCTCCTGAACCAGCGGATCCGGGGCATCGGGGTTTGGCGAACCATCTTCTACCTTCCGGCCGTCGTCAGCGGCGTGGCCGGCTCCGTGCTGTGGGCCTGGATGTACAGCGGCGAACTGGGGATTTTCAACAACCTCCTGATTGCCGTGGGCCTGGAGCCGCAGGCCTGGCTGTGGAATGAGCAGCTGGTCCTGGGGTCCCTGGTCGCCAAAAGCCTGTGGAACATCGGCGTGCCCATGGTCATCTACATGGCCGCCCTGCAGGGGCTGCCCCAGGACCTGTACGAGGCGGCGGACCTGGACAACGCCGGCGAGTGGACCAAGTTCCTTAGCGTAACCCTGCCCTTGATCTCGCCGGTCATCTTCTTCAACCTGGTGATGGGAATCATCTCCCAGATCCAGACCTTCGCCGAGCCCTACGTCATGACCAAGGGGGGGCCCGCCAACGCCACCCTGTTCCTCGGCCTGCACCTCTACGAAAACGCCTTCCACTTCCTCAAGATGGGGTACGCCTCGGCCATGGCCTGGATCATGTTCCTCATCATCTTCGTGCTCACCATGGGCCAGTTCGGCCTGGCCAGGCGCTGGGTCTACTACGAAGGGCAGTCCTCCTGACCGGTCCGCTGTCATGACGGCATCGTCCACCTCCCTGCGCAATGTCCTCCTGGGCAACCGCTTTCGCCGCGGGCTGCTCAAGACCGTTTACATCTACAGTGCCCTGTTCGTATACGCGGTGCTGTTCCTGCTGCCGTTCTACTGGATGCTCAACACCTCGCTCAAGGAACCGCTGCGGGTGTTCCAAATCCCGCCCGACTGGTACCCGAACCCGGTTGTGTTCCGCAACTACCTGGACGCCTGGGTCAGCGACCGGACCGACATCGCGGCCGAGATCCCGGTTTACAACTACGCCAAGAACACCGCCATCATCACGGTCAACGGTGTCATTGCCACGACCTTCTCGAGCGCCTTGATTGCCTACGCCTTCGCCCGCATGGACTTCCCGGGCAAGCAGGCGATGTTCCTGGGCGTGATTTCCACCCTGATGATTCCGTTCACCGTCCTGATGGTGCCCCAGTTCATCCTGTGGAAGAACCTGAACTGGCTCGACACCTTCCTGCCGCTCATGGTGCCGTATTGGTTCGGCTCGGCCTGGAACGTTTTCCTGCTGCGCCAGTTCTTCATGACCATTCCGCTGGAATACGACGAATCAGCGCGCATCGACGGCGCCACCCACTGGACCATCTTCTCGCGTCTGATTGTGCCCCTGTCCAAACCCGCGCTGGGGGCCATCGGCGTGCTGGCCTTCGTCTTTTTCTGGAACGACTTCCTGGGGCCGCTGATCATTCTGTCCAAGCCCCAGAACTTCACGCTGACGATGTACCTGGCGAACTTCTCGGTCGCCTTTGTCAGGACCACCCCCTGGCACCTGTACATGGCAGCATCACTCACGATTATTTCGCCGTGTCTGATTCTGTTCTTCTTCTCGCAACGGGCCTTCATCCAGGGAATCACCATCACGGACTTCAAGCGCTGATCGGATCAGCGGACGCGGGCACGTCCGGTCCAACCAACCTGACCGGGTGCGGTTCCCGGTTGCGGTTTCACTTGAACGGCCACAGCGCGACTGCGAGTATCGGTGTGAACCTTTCGGCAGATTTAAACCGCACGCAGGCACAGTCCCATGCCATTCCGGCCTTGTTGTGGCTCGGGATCGAGCCGCGCCTGTTAGGAGTGTGCAGACTTCCGTCCGCAGTGCGGGACACCGCGTGAACGGGTCATCCGAGCTTCGGGTCAAGTCCGGGACAGCCACACTGTGGTCCATCACTGTCGGACAAGGACCGACGGTGCTCATGTTCAACGGAGGTCCCGGCTGCGACGACTATCTGGGCCCCGTCTGCGCGTTGGTCGAAGACAAGGCCAGGCTCATCCGGTTTGAGCCAAGGGGATGCGGCCGATCCGACTGGGACGGAAACTACTCCCTGGATGCTCTGCTTGACGACGCGGACGCCGTACGCCGGTCCCATGGCGCACAAACCTGCCTCGTGGCCGGCCACAGTTTCGGTGTCAACGCGGCATTGGCCTACGCACTTCGATTCCCTTCCATCGTCTGCGGGATCATCGGCATGGCCGGCGGCAAGCTGGTCAACGATCGGAGTTGGAGCGAGGCCTACCACCGCGGCTTGCAGGAGGTTGGCGAAGACATGGGCAGAGCCGTCTTCCATGCCGACCCGCGCGTGAACCGCGACGGCAATCAAAGCTGGCGCGAGTTCATTCGGAAACCGGATCTGTTCCGGGCCGTAGCCGACCTGGACCTGCCGGCCACTTTCATCAACGGATCCGCCGACATCCGGCCGAACTGGCCCACCAGGCAATTGGCCGCCCTGCTGCCACAAGGCCGTTACTTCGAAATTGAAGGGGCGGCCCACCACATCTGGCTGACACATCCCGGGGAGCTGGAGCGCCACCTGCGGCAAGCCATTGATCGGATGTCATCCAACCAACCAACAAGCGGTCCCCCACCCACCGGGTAGACTCAAACTTTCCCATATCCTTGCCTTCCACAGCATGGAAGCATGGACATGTCCCATGTCCGATCCTGGCTTACGGCATCCAACCATGCGGCACAATCCGCTCGGCAGCTTGTTCGTGCTTGTTGAGCTGTGAACCATGGCGCGGCCTGTACTGTGAACAGGTTGTTCCCCGACACTCCCAAATGCCGCCGATGACCAAGGCTTCCATTCCATTCGATGCTCGGCAGGACCCGACATGCGAACCCCATCCAAGGCATCAACGGTATCGACGGCTTGACCTGGAATTCAAGGACTGCCAGTCCATCCTGACCAAGGCCACCGGTTTCATCGGCGGTTTCGACTACACACTCAATCCCTATAGCGGCTGTGCATACGGATGCAGCTACTGCTATGCGGCCTTCTTCCCGCGCGATCCCGAACTGCGTGCCAGATGGGGCAATTGGGTGTCGGTCAAGCAAAACGCCGTAAGCAAACTGCAGCGCATGCGCACCCCGCTGACCGGGAAACGGGTGTACATGAGCAGCGTAACGGATCCGTACCAGCCGTTGGAGCGCGAGGTGCAACTGGTACGCTCCCTTCTGCCGGCCATGGCCGACCGCGGATTGGAGCCGGTGGTTCAGACGCGCGGGTCACTGGTGGTACGCGACCTGGACCTGCTGGCACGGTTTCGGCGCGTATGCGTGAACATGACCATCTCGACCGATTGTGAGGATGTCCGAAGAGCTTTTGAACCGCGTTGTGAGCCCATTGCGGCCCGGCTGGAGGCGATTGCAAAGGTGGTTGAGGCCGGAATCCCGGCTGTCGTAACGTTGACCCCCCTGTTGCCGGTGCGTTCGCCGCGGCATCTTGCAGCGGCTCTTCGTGCCACCGGTGTTCGACGCTTTGTGGTTCAGTCATTCCATCCCACCAAGGGAAACTTCGTGGCCGGAACCGGCGAAGCGGCACTGGACATGACCAAGGCCCTGGGATGGTCGGAAGCACGGTACCGGGAAGTTCGATCCTTCCTTGGGAGGAACCTCCCGGAAGTGCGGGAGGGACAGGCCGGTTTCGATCCGGACTGGCTGCTGGCTACCTGAAGGGCTGTCGACCAGATTGGGCAAAGCCTCAAATACCGCAACGGAACCGTGTACTGGCGTCGCGAAACCCAAGATGCAGTGTCCAAAGGACCGATCTAGTGGGGATGGGTCTGTGTTCCAACCTACGTCCTACACCACACCTCCTCAAACTGCTATCGGACCCAACCAGTCTCAACCAGTTGCGACAAGGAATTAGTGACTATGAGTTGACAGAGAAACAGAGTACCAGGATTAAACCGGTACCCTGTTTGCAGCTACATAGGCACGGAAGGGATTTCTGGGGGGCCTCCGACGGGTTTGTCTGTAACCGATTCCAGGTATCCGTACAAGGTTTTCCGAAGGTGGTCTGCAAAATTGAAGAGATCACCGATGGCATTCAATGGCACCTTGTCCACCTCCCTGCCATCGTCAATGAGCCCCACCTTTTTCTGCGTGCTGTTGAAGTACAGACGACATATGGGCTGCTTGCGATTGTTATCCAATAGGATGTTGCAGTGGTTCAAATAGTCCTTGATGGTCACCCGTTGAGGATCCACTGCATCGCTCAAAATAGCCGACACAGCATAGTATGCCTGCCATTCCTCTTCAGTTGTGATAATGCCGGTACTGTCGTCAGTATCCGATTCCTCCGGCTGTGTATCTCCATCCTCGGTATCCGCCGAGGACAGAGCCACCTTCAGGCGTTCGTTCACCTGCCCGGCCACAAACTGGCGCTGGGCCTTCTTAGTAGCCCGTGTAAACTGCTCCATGACCCGTTTGGTCTTCACCCCGTCGTAGACGCGGGATGCCAGCAGACGTACGAAATCTTCCGAAGGGTCTTGCCACTCCGCGTGCAGCAAACGCAGCACTTCCCGTGTGAACTTGAGGTCCCTGGCATTCGCCAGAATGGTGTCCGCGTCGAACTGGGTCTTGGTGAATCGCTTGAGTTCCGACACATCCACTGTATCCGGATTCAAGAGGTTGAACTCCAGGAAGGGGTGCATATCCATCCGGTTCTGTTCTTCGATGTCGGAGTAGAACTGATAGACTCCCCCGTCGGTCAGCACGCCGAAACGCACATCGGTTACGCTGAAGTAGCGGTAGAGTTGAGAGATTTGGTCCCGGCCTAAGGGAGCTCCGAATTGCTTGCATTCGAACAGGAGGATGGGTTGTTCCTCGTGGCAGATGGCGTAGTCCACCTTTTCACCTTTTTTCGTGCCCACATCTGCCGTGTACTCCGGTACTACCTCGGACGGGTCGAACACGTTATAGCCCAGAATGTGGGCAATGAACGGCATCACCATCGCTGTTTTCGTGGCTTCTTCAGTGGTTACCTTGTCGGCACGGGCACGGATGCGCCCGGCGATTTCCTGGAGGCGATCGGCCAGATCGACTCCGTCCAACTGCTGAATCATGAGGTATCCCTTTGTGGCAACGGATAATGCTTTGCCACAAAGCAGAAGGACACGACCTCTGCTCGTATTTGTGGCAAGCCTACCCTAGCACAGGCACTGGCAAACAATAGACAGACACTGCGTACGCAGGAACCGAGTTGACTACCTAGGTTCAGGTACATTCGGGCAGTAGGTAAGAGGGTGAATTGAATCCTGACCTTGACGTTGCCAACATCAGTCACTTACCTTTGTGCATTCTCGCCTTGCGTTGATCGTGCCTGAACCTAGGTGGTTGGAGCCGCCGTTTCGAAGAGGATCCAGCCCCATGAAGCGTCACTACCGACCCAAGCTCGATCCGAAGGTAAATCTGGTTGGTGCCACACCTGAAGCCCTTGTCAGGGCTCTGTTTCGTCGTGTCGAGCCGCTACCCTCTGGCACCAGAGGGCGGCAACCCATCGTTGGCAATGTGCCGCCGGTAGGATCGGGCACAGCCCCGCAGTCGGACAAAGACCGTTCGCATCTGGTCAAGCGTGTCTGATTCACGCACATGGTACTTGCCTGCAAACTCCTGCGCATACCTTTGAAGGTGCTTCGGCGAGAGCTTGTAGAGCGTGCTGATGTAGGCGCGCTTGAGCATGGACCAGAAGCCCTCCATGCCCTGTCCCCGAACATACTGGGCCACGCTATGCTTGACCGCTTCGTGGTGCGGAAGTCCTTCATAGGCGGCCACTTCGTCCGTGCAGACCGCGGCATCCGGAGTCGTATGCTCAACCACGAAGCCTTGTAGCGTCGGCTTGTCGGTGGCTTTGACCACGCAGGGCAGCAACGCGGTTCGTTGCCCGATCCTTGGCTCCGACCACGGCCGTCTTGCCAGCGGTGTCCCGTCCGGTATCGGCCAGTTCCTTGCGTCAGGCGTTGGATATGTTCTTGCGTTTGCCACCCATATGGGTTTCGTCTACCTCAACCGGGCCATCGTAGTCCGTGTCTGCATCTGCCTGCGGCATCCATGCCTCACGAATACGATGGATCATGAACCAAGCGGCCTTCTGGCTGATGTCGAGGTCCCGATGCAGCTTCATGCTGGAGACCGACTTCAGGCTGGTGAGGCAGAGGTAAATGGCAATGGCCCACTTGCCGGAGCGGGGTTTTTGAATAGGCCAGCGGGAGTTCTGGTTTTGACGCTGAAGTAGCTGCGGCAGTCGGAACACCAGTAGGGCATGGTCCTATGGCTCGCCTCGCACGTGTGGGTACTGCCGCTCAATGCCTGGGAAACTTCTTGCTTGTGTACATGGCCGTTCCGAACCCGAATCCCAGAGCACCATAAAGATCCGATTTTGACACCGTAACCTCAAGCGTATTATCATACTTGCTAAAATACCAATTGTTCGAAGTTACGCTTGCTTCCCCTGGACAAGGAGCACCAGTGCTGCTAACGTTAGCTATATCATCTTTTAATTTTACGTCCCAAGATCCCTCAACGAATCCATCGTTATCATCAGCAGGCTTCGGTGTGTAAGATTGCATACCTCCTTCTTCCCACGTACCTGTAAGGGACAAGCCTTGTGCAGCTTTTCCTATGTTTAAACCAAGTTTTCGTTTCCAATAGACGGGTGTTAACTGAATTTCGCCTTTCGCTTTCCAGTCATAAGTGCCTTCAACTGTCTTGAGATTGTCCTCAAATGATAACACAATTGGTCTGTCGTGCACCTCGTTTGTCACCGGGAGTATCGGTGCAACCCACCATCCTAACTTTGTTGGTCTGCTAAAGTTGTGATTTCCCTTATATTCGTCATTTATATAACCGTAGAAATTCGTTGATAGCCACCCCCGTCCATGCAATGAAGCTGACATTTCTACAATGGGTTGGTCAACGTTATCCGGATCCAGCCAGTAGTCCATTATGAATACCCCGTCACAATAGTATCTGTCGACATGAGTAAAAGTCCTACCATCAATGTTACAGGACACTTCAGGTAGTGTGCTTTCAATAAAAACTTTGTCAATGGCATGATCCCCGCCGAATGGTGCCGTGATTGGGTTCCATTTGTCGTGTGCCATCATACTCCTTATTGTCACTAAGGTAACGATAGAGATGCATATTATGATGCAAAGTGAAATTGTCCATTTATGTAATGTTTTCATGATAAACTCCTTAATTTAAAAAAGTAATGAAATAAAAAGTAATGAAATATCTATCTAAAACGAGGTTTCGACTCTTCGATTAAGTGTTCTAAACCGTATGATCTAAGTGCTTCATTT
>JAPPAJ010000235.1 GCA_026705565.1 Caldilineaceae bacterium
AAGCGCAGGAGCTCACTGTCCCAATTCACGCTCATGGACCAGTAGATGACCTTGGCCAGGGCGACCGTGTCCAATGGGGTCCAAGGCTCCGGTTCATAGCGCAAGAGCCGGAACTCGGCAGCCAACTGGCCGGCTCTCTCCGCCATGTAGAGGTTGACTCCCTCGGCGTACCAGCCCAGGACCTTGCGAATTTCGGGATCAAGTACCTTGAGTTCGGCTTCCTCGGCCCGCCAGAACCCAATCGTGCGGCTGTAGCGATCGGCATCGAAGGCCGCCTCGCCGAATATCGCGGACAGCGATCCGCGCGCCGTACGCCGCAGCTGCTCCATCTGCCACAATCGGTCCTGGGCGTGGACAAATCCCTGTGCCCGGAATAGATCGGCCGTGGTGGACGCTTTGATGTGCGGGATGCCGTGATGGTCGCGCCGGACAACCACCTCGGCATCCAACCCCGGACTGCTTGCCTTGCCGGCAATGTCCGGCACCGGTTTGGTCAGCAGCCACCGGTACACGTACGCCAGGAAACCACCTGCTACGAGCCCGATGCTGAAAAGCACCAACAATAATTTGCCGATCCAGGCCATCGGTGTGTTGCCTTGCCTTGTTGCCTGTTTTGATCGTCTGTGTGCGGTCGCCTGTCCGGCATCCTGCCGCCGATTGTCAATATTGGGAATCAACGAATACGGGCGGAGCAGCGGGACAAGGCGCGGAGAGAGGTCAGCCGCAGCGACCAACTGCCATTATGCCTGCTGTTGTCGGCTTGACGGGATCATGCCGCACCCTGACAGTACGGCATACACATGGCTTCGGCGGTAAAATCAACCTATGACGATAGGCTGGGGTACGCATCGATGCCACCGGAAACCCGAACGAAATACAGAAAGTTGCAACGGCACCCGACTCGCAGTATGCTCGGTGGTGTCTGTGCCGGCGTTGCCGACTACACCGGTGCCAACTGCCTGTCCATCAGGCTTTTGACGTTGGTACTGTTCGTTCTGCCGACCGGCGGATTGCTGTTGTACCTGGCCCTTTGGCTGGTGCTGCCTGTCGGAACACAGGATGACCCGGACCTGCATCCGTCGATTCTGTCCCGCCTGCGTCAGGGGTTCGACTCGGGAGGCGGTTGACACCGCGGGGTCCGGCACAACCGGGTGGATGCCATGCTCAGGAGCAGAACCTTCTTTCAGGAAGCCGGGGTTTCCGGCTTCCTGCATCGCGCCTTCATCAAGTCGATGGGGTACGACGATCTGGACGTGGACCGTCCCGTCATCGGCATTTGCAACACCTGGAGCGAACTCAACAACTGCCACGGCAACTTTCCGGAACTGATCAAGGCGGTCCGGCGCGGTGTTCTGCAAGGGGGAGGGCTTCCGCTCGAGTTCCCGACCATCTCTCTGGGCGAGATTTTCCTGAATCCGACATCCATGTTCCTGCGCAACCTTGCCGCCATGGATACGGAGGAGATGATCCGCAGCCAGCCCCTCGATGGCGTTGTGCTGCTGGTCAATTGCGACAAGACCATTCCCGCGGCCATCATGGGGGCCCTGAGCGCGGACCTGCCAAGCATCGTCCTATCCGGTGGGCCGATGCTGAACGGTCATTTCAAGGGCCAGACGCTCGGAGCCTGTTCCGATTGCCGAAGGCTGACGGCCGAGTACCAGGCGGGAACCCTTTCCGCCGAAGACTACGCGGCCGTGGAGGACGGAATTGTCCGCAGCCAAGGTCATTGCATGGTCATGGGGACGGCATCGACCATGAACTGCGTGTGCGAGGCGCTGGGCATTTCCCTGCCTGGCAATGGTGCCACTCCTGCAGTGGACAGTCGACGCCTAAGGCTTGGTGTATCCGCAGGACGGAGAATTGTCGAACTGGCCCAATCCGGGACACGGCCCTCGGACCTCCTGTCCCGCGAATCCTTCGAGAACGCGATCACGTTGTTGTGCTCGTTGGGCGGCAGCACGAATGCCGTCGTGCACCTGTGCGCGATTGCCCGTCGCATGGGCCTGGCGCTGGACCTGGACCTGTTTGACGGCATCAGCCGCCGAACCCCGATGCTCACCAGCCTGCGGCCTTCAGGCGACTACCAGATGGAAGAAATGTTCGAGGCCGGCGGGGTTTCCGTAGTTCTGCGGCAACTCCTGCCCCTGCTCCATGGCGACGCCCGGACGGTCACGGGCCGTACGCTGGGCGAGAACGTGGCAGATGCACCGGAACCGGACGGTGTCGTGACCGCGCGGCTTGATCAGCCTTTCCAGCCGGAAGGAGGACTCGCGGTCCTTAAGGGAAATCTGGCCCCGAAGGGTGCCGTCATCAAGCACTCGGCGGCTTCGCCCGCATTGATGCAGCACACGGGCCGGGCGTTGGTGTTTCGCGACTACAACGATTTGCAGCGGAGGATCCACGCTCCCGACCTGGACGTTGGCCCACACAACGTGCTGGTGTTGCAAAATTCCGGTCCGGTAGGAGGACCGGGCATGCCGGAAATCGGCAACCTGCCCATTCCCCGCAAGCTCCTGCAACAAGGTGTGCGCGACATGGTGCGCATTTCCGATGCCCGCATGAGCGGAACCGCCTTCGGCACGATCATCCTCCATGTATCGCCGGAAAGCGCGGTGGGCGGCCCCTTGGCGCTGGTAGAGGACGGGGACCTTGTTGAGTTGGATGTATCGGGCCGCAGGCTGGAATTAAAGGTGCCGGAGCCGGAGCTGGCCCGTCGTCGTGCGAGTTGGACCGTGCCCGAGCCGGATTTTGACCGGGGCTACGGCCAACTGTTTCTGGACCACGTGACCCAGGCCGATGAGGGCTGCGACTTTGACTTCCTGCACGGACGCACACCGGTGAAGGCCGTGGAACAACCCAAGCTGTAACCATGCATGTCACCGCCGTTCCGCAAGGAGCCAAATCGGAATTTCTTCTTGCAAATGGCAGGTCCGGGGCTACAATGCGGCCAGCATCAAGGAGAGGTCGCATAGTCTGGCCGAGTGCGCGGGCCTGGAAAGCTCGTAGGGCAAAACCCTCGAGGGTTCAAATCCCTCCCTCTCCGCACAAGTGTGCAGCCCGGATGGGATGGCACCGTTGCGTCGGCTGCTGGGTCCCGTGCAGCGAACTCGCGTGAACCCCGTCAGGACCGAGAGGTAGCAGCGGTAAGCGTTGTTGTTCGGGTGACGCGGGAGTGCCTGGCGGACGGCGCAACCGTGCCATGCCCACCAGGCTGCCGCGGGCCCGGATCAGCGTGATCGACTGACCTGTTGCTTGAGGCGCGCCACGATCGCACCCATTTCGGCCCGCGCCGCGCTGGTTTTCTCCAGGGTCGGTTCCGGTTCGCGCAGGGCCTCCAACACCACGGTCTCCGCGGCCACGAACTCGTCGCCGATATCCGCGATTTCGGCCGCGATGTCCACCGGCACCGTTGACACGCCGTTGCAGTCACAGTGGAGCATGTCGTTGGGGTTGACGGTAATTCCACCGATCCGAACCGGCACGTGAATCTGGGGGAAATGGCAGTAGCCGTGGGCCGCGATCGTGCCGCTGGTGAATACCGGGAAACCGATATCCCGGACCTGGTCGAGGTCGCGACCCGCACCGCTTGTAATGAGACCGGCTGCACCAAACGTCTGGTAGGTGGTGCACATGACTTCGCCGAACGTGGCTGCCACAGGCGGGTCATCAACATCCTGAAAGACCACGATGGGCGGTCCGGAGAGGGATTCGAACAACTCGACCTGTTGATGGATGCCGCTGTAACCGTCTTCGGACGCCGGGAAGCTGTCGGACCTGAAGGTGGCAGTGGCGGCGAAGCCGATGATGGGCCCCATTTCAGGGAAGGCGGCCTTGATGCGGGCATCCATGTAGCCGGTGTTGCGCGGACGCACATCGAACAGTTCGATGATGTTGCAGATGGTGGGGGTGTCGAACGTGGTCAATTTCTCCAGGACGGAACTCGACAGCATGGGGATACCTCGCGTTGGCATGGTCGGCGGACGCCGGTCGCACGGAATTGTGCGTCAGCACCGTGCATTGGCCCAAAGCGCGGTGGCGGCCGGATGCCCGGGATTGTGGAGTTCGGTGGGGCTGTTGCAATGAGTTCGGGAACTGGCACTGTGGCTAACAATGCGTTATCTGTGTGCACATGTAAAATGCGCCTGTCGTCTCTGCAGTAGCGGCCAATCGCCGTTTCCCGGCCCTGCCGAGCAAGCTCGTGCCTGCATCTACTCAAGACAATCGACGGCTCTGCCCAAGAACGGACAAGTAGCTAAGCTTCACATGACAAAGGTGGCGGTGACGGGCACCCAGTACTGTGGCAAGACGATGTTCCTCACCTCTCTACTGTGGCAGTTGGAGGAGTTGGACGAGACACGATTCCATTTGCCCGACGGCGTCGCTGTCCGGGGTTTTCACCCGCAGAATGTTCGAGAGCACGACGAAGTTTTTCCCTTAAACCGCTTCCGGAATGTACTTGCACGGGAGTACAAGTGGCCACAGAAGACCAAGGATACCTACCACGCCCGGTATGGATTCCATCACAGCGGCCGATGGCGCATTCGAAGTCGGCAGACAGTGGAATTCCTCGATTTGCCTGGCGAGCGCATCGCAGATGTCGCCATGGTGATACACAAGGACTACGACGAGTGGTCTGACCATCTGCTCGATCATCTTTCCCAGGACACTTTCGGCAGGGAGGTGGCCGCCCAATTCAGAACCGCAGCCGCCAAGCCCGGGGCAAGCGCCAGAGATGTTGTGTTGGCCTACCGGCTCGCACTGGCACGTCTCATCCTAGCCTATAAACCCCTTGTGTCACCGTCAGTGTTTTTCCTGGATCGCACCGGAGATCTCGCACGTGACGAGGACGAGACCAAGTTGGCCGAATCGCGCCGCTGCGGCTTGGATGAAGAGCGCGAGTTTGCGCCGCTACCGAGGGATGTGAGAGACGCGAATCCAGAGTTGGCTGACGGGATGCAGCGCCATTACCGGGAATACCGAAGGGAGGTAGTACTACCCTTATTCCGGCATCTGATGTCCGCTCAGAGTCTCGTTGTTCTGATTGATATCCCGTCACTGTTGATGGCCGGGGACCAACGCTTCTGGGACGAACGTCAGATTGTGGTCGACTTGCTAAGAGCCATGTGCAGCGACACGAACTCTGCCCGAATTCTGCGGACGCTGCGGCTCAAGAGTGCCCTGAAGCGCGTCTCATTCGTGGCCAGCAAGTCCGATCTGGTGTTGGAGGACGACCTTCGGGAGGGCCGACTTCTCGCTTTGCTCCGGTCAATGAACACCCGCGCGGCTCAGCAGATTTGGCCATCGGTTGAAGTGAAGTGGTTCACCTGTAGCGCGTGCGTCTCAACCCGACCCGGCAGCAGACCAAACACGTTAATCGGACAGACCCAGCCAGGACCTTACACCTCGGAGCGTTATTCGGCGGAGGTTCAGGTATCACGGCTTCCGGAGGAGTGGCCACAGGCCTGGAAGCTGGGCGACTTCAGATACCGACACTTCTGGCCTCGAGTGCCGGAGAACTTTATGATCCCGCCGCGCCATCGGAACCTCGACGACATTTTCAAATTTGCGGTCCTGGGTTGATCACCATGGCTGAGACGCCGCGCAACCACGACCAAGCACGGTCCGCGACACCCGAGCATAGACCTGCCGTTCCCGGGAGCAAACCGCAGCGCGACGGCGACTATGGTCTCGGTATTCCCCCATCCACTGCAGGTGAAGGTCGAGTACAACCCCAATCCAAGGTTGAGGAACGCGACCAAGCGCGAACGCTGTCTTCCAACCTTGGATCCGGCCTTGCCGATAAGGACCTGCTGCGCGATGACGACCATGGTCTCGGTAGACCTCCACCCACCACTGAAAAAGGCCGAGAGCTGACTCCGGGAGAGAACAGGCAACACGATCGTCAGGAAAAGGAACAGGACCAAGAACAGATTCGCCGGGAGTTCGAACAGGCGCTGCAACAGCGGGATGCGGGTCGCTTTCAGTTGCCTAAACCCATACTCAACTTCCTAAGCTGGACCTTGTTGGCCGCAGCTTCGATTCTGGGCTTACTTCTCATCGGGCAAGGCGCGGCAGCAGTTGGCCACATCCAGGCTCTGCCGACGCCGTTGTCCTGGGCTGCCGGGGTAGCTGCGGGTGGTTTCGCTCTCATCCTCATCATCCTGGTTGTGCGGCTCGGGTGGGCACTCATGCGGCTCCGCCGTAGTCCGGCCGTGAATCTCGCCGGTCTGCAAGTGCTGAACGAGCGTCGACAATGGCAGATGCTCGCGATCCTCCATGCCGATCAGGCACGATTGCAGTTGCGGGAATATCTGAAGGAATTCGAAAGTGAGAAGGCACACCTTCATCTGAACGACGACGAACGAGCCCGGCTGAAGAACGCGCGGCATTATCTGCTTGAGGGTCCACAGGTACTGTCGGCCACCGAATGGCTGGAAGCATTCAACGAACGGTTCCAAGCGATTCTCGACGCGGTTGCCGCGCGGCGGGTTCGATCGCACGCGGTCAGGGTTGGCATCGGCACTGCCGCGTCCCGGTTCCCTCTGCTTGATCAGGCAATCGTGCTGTCCACATGCATGGCAATGCTTCGCGAGTTGCTGTCGCTCTACGGCCTACGGCCCACTACGTTTCAGGCAGCGCTGCTTCTGGCACACTCGGTGATGGCGACCTACCTGAGCGGTGCGTTGCAGGATGTGACCAATGGTTTTTCGGAAAGTGGCCCGTTGCCGGACATCATGGAGGACATAACGGAGGGAGTTGAGGGAGTTGAAGAGGTCGGAGCCGGTATTGTTGGCAATCTGGCAGCTGGAGTTGCTCCAGTCGTCGGCAAACTGTTTGAACGTGCCTCCGAAGGTGCCATCAACGGTGTCCTCGTCTGGCGCCTCGGCAGCAGTGCAATCAAGCAGATTCAGCCCGTTCGGTCAGCGAGATGACGGATGACGGCGGCCGCGAGCGCGCTGTGCACATAGCGCACCATGTCCATCGCGATCAGGTTCCGTGGTTCTGCCTGCACACATTCACCAAGGCGCTCCGTAGGAACGTAATGGCCCGAGAGTGCCTGGCCTGGGACTGAAGACGGAAGCGGGGCCCTCAACTTCCTGCATCTGATGGCCACCATCATGGTTTGCCCCAAGCGAACAGGGCTTTCATGCTTGGAGACACCCATGTGGGACTCGGACCAACACAACACGGAAACGGTCCCGAATCCGCTCGCGCCGCGGTTGGTCGTTGGTAACATGTCACCCTGACAAATCGGGCATCCAATGCCGGTTGGCGGCATGTCAGATGGGACGGAAGGAGATATCAGCATGAAGACCAAAGCCAATGTTGCCTTGGTTAGGGGCACGGATCGGCGAACCTGTGCGTTTGAAGCGCTCAACCGAGTCCGGGAGGATGTTGAGCCGCACCTTCACGAGGATGTGCTGCTCAAGCCCAACTTCCTATCCGACTCAATCCAGCTCGCCTCGTCCCACGCCGACACAGTCCGCGGCGTCCTGGATTTCCTGCTGGGTTCCGATACTCCGCCCCGTCGGGTATTGATCACAGAAGGTAGTGCGGGATCGACCACTGACGCATTTCAGCGATTTGGCTACTCTGAACTTGCGGATGAGTACGACGTGGATATTGAGCTCTTCGACCTGCATCAGGAAACCCGCTGGCGCGAGATGACCATCTTCACCGCCGGCGACCGGGTCCGGACCGTACGCATGCCGCGGACGCTCCTGGACGCGCCGTGCACGTTCAGTCTGGCCCGAGCCAAGACTCATGACGTGTGCGTGGTGACACTGTCCCTGAAGAACATGATCATGGGAACCATTGCCCAGCCGGATCGGGTACTGATGCACGGGTTCCCGTCCCACCCGGAACGACGCCAGCCCGTCGAGGCCAAGTACCTTAACGTCAATCTGATTCGGCTGGCCCGTTACCTGTCCCCCGATGTTTCGGTCGTGGATGGTATAACCGGGTTGCAAGGCAATGGCCCCGGCGGAACCAACCAGGCGGATTTGGACGTGGTGGCCGCAGGCGTTGACGTTTTCGCGGTCGACGCGGTCATGACCGAGGTGATGGGGTTCGACCCGGAACTCATGGGCACCCTGCACTACGCCCGCAAGTATCGGCTAGGGTGTACCAGGCCGGAGCAAATCAACGTCCTGGGCGTACCCGTCGCGGACGTGGCCACTCGTTTCCAGCCACACGAGTCGACGCAAAAGCAACTGCAGTGGCAGAAACACAACGCGGACGCCCTCTTGGCGGCTGCCTGATCCGATTCTCGCATCCGCGGTATCCCTTCACACTTGAAACCGAGGTGAACACACTGTGAAATACACCATGCAGACCAGGATTGGCGAACTCATCAACGACGAACGCGCCAAGCAAATCCTTGAACGTCATATGCCGGGAGCCACTTCCCACCCGCAGCTGCACATGGCGTTGGGCATGACCCTGATGGAAGTGTCCACCTATCCCGAAGCAGGTTTGACCCAGGCCAAGCTCCAAGCGCTGCTGGCGGACCTAAATCGCGAGGATGCGGCTTGATCCCATGTCCCGGTCAGTTGTGGTATCCGGGACTTGACGAACCACCGTTCCATAGCCCCCGGCCAGAACTTCCCCAACCTGGAAGCGGTCAGGCGGGGGCTGAGCAGTCGCGTCGGGCGGCTGCCCGGCAATCTTTGGGCCCACGGCCTGGACAATCGAACCAGTATCCGGCCGGTCCATGGCTGGCCCTTGTGGCTGGTGCCGCTCCTTCTTGCGTCCCAGTTGATTTCGCCCGGTGGGCTGTGGCTGGCGTTGGCAATCGCATTGGTGCTGATTTATGGGGCTGCCTACGCCTGGGTCCGGATGCAGATTGTCCATCTCGGATTTGCATGTGTGTTGCCCGACAGCTTGACGATGGTCGGCGACGAAGTCGAAATCCAGTGTCGGGTCACCAACCAAAGTTCCCTGCCGATCATCTGGTGCGAATTCCTTGACTCGGCCGACCCGCGTTTCCGATTTGCGGCCAACAGAGTGGTGGCTTGTTCGAACAACGCCTCCACCGAATGGACTGAAACGGTTCTGTGCCAAAGGCGCGGTTGGCTGCGCCTTGGACCGGTTCGACTGAGACTGGGTGATCCCCTGGGCTTAATGGAAGGCACCAGGGTGTTCGTGCAGCAACACGAGATCCTGGTGTATCCCCGCATTGTGCGGTTGCCGGAGTACAGCCTGGTCCAACAAATTCAGAGCGGAAGCTGGCGCCAGCGACGACGCCTTCAGGGCACGGTCAAGGCCCCAATCCTGCGCGAATACACTCCCACTGACAGTTTGCGCCATGTCCACTGGCCGTCCACGGCGCGGCGCGGGGAACTGACAGTGACCGAACTCGAAACCGAACCCGGGGTCAGCATGACGGTCGTACTTGATCTGAAGGATTCGGCACATGTCGGCGACGGGCCGACGGGCACTCTTGAGTTTTCCATCATGATCGCGGGGAGCCTGGTCGCACAGGTACTCGACACACGCGACCAGTCTCGCTGCGGCCTTCTGTGCGCCGGTTCGGACAATGCGATCGAGGTGATTGCGCCGGCGCAGGGTCCGCGTCTGCTTTGGCATGTGGTCCACGCCCTTGCAGGAATCACTCCCGGCCAAGTGACGTTGGCAAGTCTGCTGAGCCGAACTGGCAGGGAGCTGAGTCAGGCCCGAGGCAACTCCGTCATGGTAGTGGCGGCGTTCCCCACCAATTCCGAACAGGTGGGTTTGATGGAGGCCTGGGTTTCGGAACTGGCATCCCTGCAACAGGCCGGAGTGGCCTGCGGCGTGATCCTTTGCCGGTTTAACTCAGATACACCGGATGTCATACTGCCCGGCCCGGTCGAGACGGCTTTGGCCGCGTTTGAACCCAGGATTTTCGATACCTCGGCAGAATTTGAACCGGTATTGACCCATCGGCGCCAAACCACCCGTTACATCACTACGCCTTTCGGCCGCACCGTGGCTGTGACGGAACAGGAGCTGGTTGGATGACCGTGCTCACATCGGATCAGAAACTCGCGGGTGATCCGGAACGGAACGCAACGTTGGGCCGAAGGCTTCAGGACCTCTTTGATCGGTGGTACAGGCCGCAAACAGGCCGCATGACCGTATTCCTGCTGGCTGCACTCCAGTTGGGCATTTCTTCGGTACTGCGGTCCACCGAGTGGGTTGACTTCGGCACTGCAAGCCTCGCACCGGAGTGGTTGACCGTCGGCGGGATGCTCGCTGGTTGGCTGACCGTCCGCGTCCTGACGCGGGCTTCGGGTCGGCTGACCAGGGTGGCTGGTCCAGTGGTTGCCGTGGGCGCCATTCTGCTGGGTTGCCTGCTACTGATCCAACAACTGACCGGGATCACAGGCAGGATTTCGGATTGGTCTCCCGCCTTTGCCGACAATACGACCGTGGCCACTGTGGCGATGGAACTTTGGTCGCACACCGTAGCGGAAACCGGGTCTTCACTGAAGGGATTGGGCAGCCGGATTGGTTTCTGGCTGCAAGGCGTTCGAGGCCCGGGTGCTCAACAGGACGACCTGATTTTTATTGGCATTTGCGGATTGGTCCTGTTTCTGGTGGCGTTCCATGCCACCTGGATGACTTTGTCCGAACGGCCCATCCTGTACGGTCTGCTGCCTTCCGTGACGTTGACCGCGTTCATCGTGTTTTACAGCCAGGGGTCCAGACTGAGTGCGGTCGCCTACCTGGCCGGCATGTTCCTGCTATACGCGTGGCAAGGGCACCGGCACCAACAGGCAACGTGGGACAGCCGCGGAATGGACTATCCGGAAAGCCTGGTCTTTGATCGGGCCCTGGGTTCGCTTGCCATGTTGGTGGCGATGGTTGTTCTGGCGTCGGTTGTACCTTCCATCAATCTCCGCGAAATCCAACAGTGGGCCAACTCGATCCTCCATCCGGTGGACGCGGTCACCACCGACGTGGGCAGCCGCATGTTTCCGGAGATGCAGAGCAAGTTCCACGGCCGTCGCCAGTCTGAAGCAGGTGGCCTTCCCAATTCCTTTCTGCTTGGCGCGCCGCCGGACATAACCAACAGCCTGGCACTGACGGTGACCACCAGCAGCATGCTTGACGAGTCGGCCGGCTTCTATATGCGAGGCAAGACGTTTCGTCACTATGACGGACGCGGATGGTCGAATCCCGACAGCTGGCTGGATGCCCGCGTTGAGCCCAACGCGGACCTGGAACCGTACTTGTATCCGCATGTACTCCCGGTCTGGCAGTCTGTCACGCGTCACAATCAGTCGTTGCTGCTGTACGCGATGCCCGAACCGGTGCGCGCCACGATTCCGCTTTCACCCGAGCGAGGTGCAGGAGGTGCGGCTCTGCTCTACCGCGCCGGTGGCCAACCCAGCTACAACGTCCTGTCCCACTGGCCCCGACTGGGCGATGACATCCTGGCATCGGTGACGCTGGACAGCGTCACCGAATCAATCGACGAAACCCTGCAGCCATACCTGCAATTGCCGGACACCGTCAGCTCGCAAACCGAGGAACTCGCCTCCCGGCTCGGAGCGGGACACACCGCACTGTACAGTCTGGGACTGGCGGTCGAGGCGTATCTCCGGGAGTATCCGTACGACCTTGAGGTCAGCCTGCCAGGACCTGAGGTGGAGGATGTCGCCCACCATTTCCTGTTCGACCTCAAACGCGGCTACTGCGACTACTACACCACGGCGTTTGTAGTGTTGATGAGGCTTGCCGGCATACCGGCACGGTTTACCATCGGATATGCGCCCGGATACTTGGAACCGTACACCGAGGAGTGGACATTCACCGACGCCCAGGCCCACGCGTGGCCGGAGGTGTGGTTCCCGGGCTTGGGATGGATTCCCTTCGAACCCACTGCCGGGCGGGCGGGCCTCGACCGTTCTTTCGTTACCTCGATCGAACTTCAGGATAGCTTGGCAGATGGCGCCGCGTTGGAAGGTGCGGGCCCGCCCGTGCCGTTGACCGGCGGTTTCACCCCCCAATCCCTGTTTTGGCTCGTGCTTCTGGTACCGGCGGGATACATTGTTTGGCTGGTGTTCGAGCGGCGGAGCCGCGGGGATGCTTGGCTTGCCCTGTTGGGCTGGGGTGCACGCATAGGCTCTCCCAAGCACGTAGCCG
>JAPPAJ010000284.1 GCA_026705565.1 Caldilineaceae bacterium
TATCGACCCTCACCATGTTCTGCAGGTTCAGCAGAACATGGTACTGGCGTCCGGCATCCGCCAGCCGATTTCTCAGCAGGTACTCCACATGGTTCGCAGCCCCGAAGTACAAATCGCCTTCAATGGCGATGATGTCCAGTTGGGGACAGACCGGGTCCTTGTTGGGGTTCCGTTCGCGGAGGTGCTTGAACTTCGCGTCCGGGACCAGTGGGATCACGCGGGGTCGGCTGGTCTTGTAGACGTACACGAGCAGCGAGGCGGTGATGCCGATGGCCACTGCTTCGACCAGGGAGAAGACGAACACCGAACCCCAGGTAACGAGCATGATGAAGGTTTCCGACTTGCTCGTACGCAGGATCTGAAGAGCGTGGGGCAGGTTGATGAGGGTGATGGCGGTGGCAATCACGAACCCTGCCAGCACCGGCTTGGCCAGGTAGCGGATGGCCCAACCAAGGGTAAGCACGGCCACCAGTACAAACACGCCGGACAAAAGGGTCGTCATGGGGGTTTTTCCGCCGGCGTTGAGATTCACCCTGCTGCGGGTGAAGGAGCCGGATGCGCAATATCCGGACAGGAATCCGACGAGAATGTTGGCAACTCCCTGCCCGACGATTTCCTGGTTGTTGTCCAGGTGCTGGCCGGTCTGGCTCGCGATCGAACGGGCAATCGTGAGGGCCTCGATCAAGCCGATCAGGGCAATGGCCAACGCACCCGGGATCAACTTGGCGACCAGCTGGAAATCCGTCAGGGGCAGATTGGCGACAGGGGGCAGAACGGCCGGCACTGGCGCAATCACGCTTACACCGCGGTGAGCCAGGCCGAACGAGGCCACCAGCACCGACATAAGGAACACGGACAGGAAGAGCGACGGCAACCGAGGATGGAGCTGCGGTAGCGCGAAAATCAGGATTACCGTGCCCAAACCCAGTGCCAGGCTGACGAAGTGCAGGCCCTCCCACGTCTGCCCGAGGGTGCGCGCGGCATCGATGAACGTGAACGTCCGTTCCACGTCCAGCCCCAGCAACCCGCTTAGTTGGAACGTGATGATTAGCAGGCCGGCGCCAGCCGTAAAGCCGACCATGACCGCGTCGGAAATGAAATTAATGATGAATCCGGCCCGCAACAACCCCAAGGCCAGCCGCATGACACCGATGAGGACGGTGAGGAGGCCCGCGATCAGGAGGAACTCGATCGGATCGCTGCTGGTTGCGACGGAACTCACAATCATGAGGACCAGCAGCGACTCTGCGTTGGTCGGACCCGTGTGGAGGTGATTGCTGGAACCCCACAATGCGGCGGCGATCGGGGCAACGATCGCCGTGTAAAGGCCGACTTCGGGCGGCAGGCCGGCAATCAGGGCGTAGGCAATCGACTGCGGGATCAGGATGATGCCGGTCGTAATGCCCGCCACCAGATCGGCGGGAAAGTCGTCTGGGTTGTAATCCCTGAAAAATCGAACAGGTCGCAACAGGGTCTGGAGGGACGCCTCAACCGGTCTCGATATGGCTTGCAGGACTTCAGCCCGCGCAGACATGGGAGGGGCCTCCGCAGGCAAAGTCCGGATAATTTGAGCGGGCCGGACCGTAGGCCCTACGGATCCGGTCCGGCGTTCGTAGGCGGGGGCGTCTCACGGAGACGCATGCGCGATGGTTCGTCAGCTTGGGGTGTCCGTCAACGGGCTGTCGGCACAAGCCGCCGCCCCACATGGATTCCGTCCCAGTGTCCTCAACGGGCTCCGCAAGCCTGCAGGCAGGCTTGCATGTGGCCCTTGGCCTCTGCGGCAATCACGCAGCATTCGGCAACGCCGTACTCCTTGGCGCCAATCACCTCCAGGTTCAAGGGGCCGTCGTAGCCGTGTTCGTGCAGAACCCGAATGTAGCCCAGAAGATCGATGTCGCCGCGGCCGTTGGCTTGGTTTTCCGGATCGCCGGGTCCTTCCTGACGACCCCGACAGTCCCTGATGTGAACATGCTTGACCCGTTGGATTACGGTCGCGATGGCTTCGACGGGATTCTCGTTCGCGCGGTGGATGTGGCTGGGGTCCATGTCGATGCCGAAAGCCTGACTGGAGATTGCTTCCATGACTTTCAGGGTAGTGGGCGTGTTGTACACGGCGTTGCCCACATGGGCCTTAACGCAGAGGATTACACCGTAGTGCTCGGCACGGTCCGCCAGGCGTCCCAGTGCCTCGATGGACTGCTGCAGGCTCTCCTCGTTGTCGGCTTCGCCGCCCGGGCCGCAGTTGACGATGGGCACGCCAATCTCGGCGGCGGCCTGCATGGCCTTCTCCATCACCTCGGGCTCCTGACTCGGCTGCTCCATGGCCAGCAGGGGCAATTCGTAGGTCCGGGACAGGTTGCGGATGTCCTCGGCCTGGTCCTGCCATCGATCCAGGTCCAAGTGGTCGGCCATCGGGGGGATGGCCGCCAGTTCAATGCCATCGTAGCCGGCACACCGGGCGTACTTGAAGGCAGTCTCCAGGTCGTGGCCCCCAAAGAGGACCGAATTGATGCCAAGCTGCATGTAGGCTCCTTAGGCGAAAGTTTGGGCTTGGAAGCGGATTAGACGGACACCACCTTCCCGGTGTGCCAGGACTCGATTGCCCCCTCGATGATGGTTTGGACCCGTAGGGCATCCTCGCCCGAGGCATCAATGTCCTCGGGTGCCGCGCCTGCCTTGTTCTGTTCGATCCAGCGTGCGATCCTGGAGTCGAAGGTCTCCGGAAACGCCATCATGCCGCCCAGGTAGGCGTAGGACTCGGTTTCCATGCTGTGGCGCGGGTAGAACTCCAGATGCTGGCAGGCTTCGCGCAGGACGAAGCGACCGTCGGAGCCCACAACCTCGAGGGTTTCCAGCCCAAAGCTGCCCCCCGCATCATAGCTGCCGGTCAGGTGTCCGATAACGCCGTTCCGGAAGAGCAGATTGACCTGCACGTTGGACCAGATGGCACGGTCCTTGCCCTTCTTGAAAAACGCCTGCACCTGCTCGACGTCGCCGGCGAAGTAGCGCATCACGTCCAGTGAATGCGGATGCAGGGCCCGCATGTGGAAGTGCTCCGACGTCTCGTTGGGGTTGTTGATCCACATCGTCATGTTGATGATGTTGAGTTCGCCGAGGCGGCCGGTGTCCACCCACTCCTTGGCCCGAATGGCGGCGGGGGTGAACCGATGGTTCAGGTTGATGCCGTAGCGCAGGTTGCGCTCCTTGGCCAAAGCCACCATCTCCCGCGCCTTGGGCAGTTCATTGGAAATTGGCTTCTCCCCCAGCACCGGAATCCCGGCCCCAAGCAGGGCCATGGTCGGCTCGTAGTGGTCGCCGCCGTTTTCCTTGCCCGCGGTGCAGACGCTGGCCATGTCCACATGGACATCGCTCGCGAGCAGGTCCGGGATGGACGTAAAGTGGGGAACGCCGAACCGTTCGCCACCGGCGGCGGCCGCCGCTTCGATGACATCCACCACCGCCACGAGTTCCGTGTCCGGGTGGGCCTGGTAGATGCGGGAGTGGTTTTGGCCGATGTTCCCAATACCGACCACGGCAACGTTGAGCATGGGGAAGGTCCTTTGGACTGTCGACCCGGTTGGGTCCGGATCAGTGTGGATAGACGCGCGGGAAATATTCTCCCTGCAACAGGTCGCCATCGTTGACGGTGACATAGGGCTTCATGATGTGCTCGCCACTGGCCACGAATGTGGTTTCCTGGGTCATGTAGTGGAGGGCAATGGCGCGCCGCGGCCGACCGCTGGTGTTGGCATGGCTGCCGTGCCAGGTCAGGGAGTGGTGGTAGTGGACCTCGCCGGACCGGACCGGACACCGCCGGACTTCAATGTCATGACCATTGAAGGTGGACGGCATCGCCTCATAGTTTTCCAATGTGTGGAGGAAGCCGATATTGTCGCCCCATTTGTGGGATCCGGGCACCATGCTCATGCAGCCGTTGTCGATGCCCGCATCGTCCAACGCGATCCAGGCCGTGACTTCCGTCATGGGCGCAATGATGGGCCACAGCGGCGCGTCCTGGTGCCACATGTTGACGCCGCCCTTCTGCGGCGGCTTGTATTGGATCTGGTCGTGCCAGATCCTCAACTCGGTGGCATCGGTCAGCTGTGCCAGTCCTTGCGTCACGTCCGGGTGGAAAATCAGTTCTCGAAAGGGTTCCGAGCTGATCCAGATGTCCACGATTTGCCACACCGGTTCCTCGTCGTTCACATTGAGGTTGCGGCAGCTGACGGGTTGCCGGACTTCGGGGTTTTCGCTGTCCTCGATAGTCCGCATCACCTCGGCGTTGAGGCGGTCGACAGTCTCCTGGGACAGGACCTTGCCGGCGTTCAGGAAGCCGTCGCGGTGGAACTGATCGATTTGCTGTTGGCTCAACATGGGTGCCTTGCTCCTCCTCTGGTCTCGTTCAAGGGCATTGATGCGTGGCCGGCTGTGGTCCGACCGGGCCTGTCAATCCTCGCTCTCTCCCGCCTGCAGGCGCTGGCCCTGCAGGGGATCCCCAATATGCAGGGTGTCGTAGGCCTCCTGCGACGAACGGAAGTATTCAATGTCCATGTTCCCATGCCAGTGCGGCTGGTTCTGCACGGGGTTGGGCAGACCGGTCTCGGCCTCCCGCTTGGCGATCCAGGCCTGGATCCGACCTTCGAAATAGTCGCACAGTTCGGGATTTTCCGGCGCGATGTTGTGGTCTTCCCCCGGATCCACACTCAGATCATACAGCTCGATTTCAGGTTTGAAGTGGAAATCCGGCTCCAGGGCATGCATGTACTTGAATTGCGGAGTCCGCCAGCCGTGCTTGCGCATCCAGGTGCATTCGGTGATGTAAATCCCGGTTTCGAAGGTGTCCATCTCCCCGTCGACCAGCTTGCGCAGACTGCGTCCGTCCAGATCCTGGTCGGTCTCCTCCCCGAGATAGTCGAGGATGGTCGGGACCAGGTCCTTGTGCTGGTTGTAGCCAGCCAGGCGCAGGCCTGCCGGGACTCGGCCGGGGAACCGCATTAGCAGCGGTACGTGCAGCACATTGTCGTAGATACCGTGGTGGTCGAACCAGCACTCGTGGTCGTAGAGGGTCTCGCCGTGATCCCCGTTGATCACTACCAGCGTGTTGTCGTCCAGCCCCAAGGCGGTGATCGATTCGAGCAGCGTGGCGATGCAGGCGTCCATGTACGCAATCGCGCCGTCGTACTGCGCGATCACGTAGTCCTTGTCGGTGATGCCGGGCGGCATCCACATGCGGAAGAAGTCCCTGAAGGGCTTGAACGCCATCACCGGATCCATGGAGCGGTTGCCGGGGTCCAGTTCGTTGCCGTGATAGAACGCCCTTTCGTACGGTGCCGGCGGCAGGTAGGGAGCATGCGGATCCATGTGCCGGAGGAAGAGAAAGAAGGGCCTGTCGCCCGCCGCCAGGCGTTCCAGCTCGGGTACCGCAACTTCGTTCAGTTTCTGGGCCTTGGGACTGCGTCCCGTGGCCCAGCTGCCCCAGGCTGCATAGTCCAGGTAGGTGTCGAAGCCGCGCGCGCTGGGGTTGCCCGTGAACCCGACGCACGTGGTGTCGTATCCGACGGCCCGCAGCATTTCCGGCAGGGTCTTGATGTCCGGTCGCAGACCTCCCCGGTGGCGCAGGGCCACAACCTGCGTTCCGAACGTGTCGCGGCCGGTCAGCATCGAGCCGTAGGCCGACGTGGTCGGAATGTGGGCGCTGATGGTGTTCTCGAACAAGGCGCCGCTGTCCGCAAACTTGTCCAGATGCGGGGTTGTCAGGCGTTCGTAGCCGTAGCAGCTCATGTGATCGGCACGAATGGAATCGATACCCATCAGGATCAGGTTGGGGCGTGACTGCGCTGCGGCCATGGAAACCTCACGGGGCGGGTTGCAGGGGACGGGAACGACCGGACCTTGGGGAAACGAGCCCGGCAAGGAAATTGTAGGTTACCGGACGAAGGTGCAGGAAACGATGGTGGGGTTCCGCCTTCCGCAATCAGGCCGCCCGGAACCCCCGGACCGCCCGTCTGCCAGGTACCGATGCACACGGCCTGGCGGCCCGGATCCGGCGCGGGCGGTGCAGCCCCCGCCCGCGGTCCTCACGTGTCCGTCTTGACGGCTGGTACGCTCAAAGCCAGCGGTCGAACCAATCGGCGGCGGCTCCCGCGTTGTAGGCGTGGCCGGTCTCGAACTCGGACATGCTGATCCGATCCGCAACCTCCAAGAGTTCGTAGGCCTTCCGGGTTCGTGCAAATTCCGACCGGGATGCGTCGATCGGGAAAATCGGATCCATGATCCCCTGGATGAACCGGAGCGGTCTCGGGGCCATCAAGGCGGCCAAGTCTCCCATGTCAAGCCGGCCGGCGGACCCGGGCACATAGTTGCATTCGCAGTGCCGGATATCCATGATCGACTCCTTGAAGCTGCAGAAGTAGCATCCCGGCACGGCCACCGCCAGCCGCTCGTCGATGGCTGACAGCCAGAGTGTCGTCGTGCCGCCGCCGGAGTTGCCGGTGATGCCGATGTCGCCGGACACCGGGTTCTCCATGGTGGCCAGGAAGTCCAGTGCGACCTTGCCGTCGAGGCACCGTTCCCCGACCATGGTGCGCCCCAGCATCTGGTAGAAGAATGACTGGTGCCGACACGAGTTGGGAAGGTCCTGCACAGGGGTTCCACTTTGCCGTTCGCCGAACCCCCGCTGCTCCACCGAACACACCAGATATCCGGCTTCGGCCAACAACTGGGCATAGTTGCCGTCGCGCCCCTCGGCCTCTCTTTGCTCTTCCTCGGACGGGTAGTTTCCCAGAATGGTTTGGACGGACGGATTGTGTCCGTGGAAGACCAATAGCGTGCCCCGGGGACCGGACGCGGTTGGTCGCAACAGGTACAGGGGCATGTCCGGAGCCGAGTCGGTCTCGACCAGCCATTTTTCCTCTTCGATGCATCCCCGATCCCGCCTGTGCAACAGGGACCGGGACGTGATGCAGGGAGTTGGCACGTCCGCGATGCCCAACATTGTCTCCACTTGACGCCGCGTCGCGGCCTGCCAAGCCAGCAGGGACCGGGAGTCGGCGGCGGTGCAGGCCAGGTCGGCAGCCCGTCCGGCATAGAGGGTCTCCAAGGAGTTGTCCAACCGAAATCGGGTTTGGGAATCTTGCATGGTGCACGCGGCCCTTGGTTGCGGGATCGAGGTCTGTCCCCTGAACAATCGCTCAATGTTAGACGGCCCGGGGAACTGCCTGTTGTCGGGGACGGTGTGGACGGGGCAGGGCCGCGGTCATCCTTTGCTGCGCATGAGCCGCCACGTGCCGTGTCTCCCGTCCTGGGGTTGCTCGTCCACTTGTTCCACATCGGTGACAAATTGTTCGTCGAACAATGCGTCCAGTTCCCCCTTGAGGAAGAACCTGCGCTGTTCCAGGTCGGGTGGCGCCGGCGACAGCCGCTGAAAACAGAACAGGTGATACCAGGCTCCGGGTTTCAGCACGCGTGCCATTTCAAGGACATACGCACGTCGCTGGTCCGGCTCCAGGGTGTGCAGGCATCCGACGTCAAGCACGTAGCTGGCTGCCGACGTTCGGCACGGCCATGCGGACGCGTCCGCGACGGCGGCTCCCATCCGCAAACCGGAAGCCCGAGCGTTCCGGTATCGCTGCAGGCCCTTAAGCAGGGCAACCAGGCTCAAGTCAAAACCGATGGCACGGACGCCCCGTTGGGCCAGGAACCCGAGGTTGGTCTGTGTTCCGCAACCTACGTCCACGACCAAGGCGTCCGGGGCAAAGTGGTCGCCGTGGGCTTCCCAAAACGCAACGACTTCGGGTGGTGTGATGCCGGTGTCCCAAGGGGTACTGCCGTGGGTGTACCGCTCATTCCAATAGGCTGTTCCCTCGTTCATGATCGGTTTCGGGTTTGCACAACCCCGTACGGGGTGGGGAATGGGCTGTCTTCGTCTTCCGCATTGGCAACGTACTGATAGACGGGCAACAACGGGCCGCGTTGTTCGCCTCCCCTTTCGTTGTAGTCGCAGTGCAGAAGCCACACGCAATCGCGGGTGCGCCGCGCCAGGCCCGTCACGAAGCGGCTCAGAAGAATTCTGCTGACCAGGCTTTCCTCGCCGTCCCGCCAGGGGCCGCCATGCGTGCGCGTGGGGGACAGCACCCATGGATGGGCCAGTTGCCCGCGCAGACGTTGCCCCCAGAGTTCGCTGCCGATGTCCAGCCATATCTGGTGTCGCCACGACCGGTACCGCATCAGCAGGGATGTTACGGGGGCCAGGAAAACGGCGTCTCCGGGCGGATCCTCGTCCGGGATATAGGGATCGCCCAGCAACCCCTCTTCCACGAGATCCGTGAACAGCGCGGCGGCTCCGTTTTCCGGGTCGGTTGCCAAGTCCGCATGGATTCCGTGCTTGAGTACGAGTTCCCTGAACACGGCAGCCGAACGCGCCAGATGCGCGGCCACTCGCATATCCTCCGGATCACGATCGAATCCATACTGGGGTTTACTCAGCACTTCGTGGATCAGACGGGCGAGAAATCCGTGCAGTGAAAATGTACTTTCCTCGCTCCGGTAGGCAACCAGCCAATTCCTTAGTGCGTCCCAGTCCCGGCCACGGGCTGTGCCGATTTGCTCGCCAACGTCGGCGGGCAAGTGAATGAATCCCGTTTCATCGGATTCCCAGTGGGGGAGCCAGGCCCTGGCCAAGTGATACGCCTGCAGGCCGGTCAGGCCCTTGATGGACTTCATCAACGCGACGCGGAGATCAAGTTCGCCGGGCATTCTCGCAGCGAGTCCGGGATAGGCGATCCGGGCAAGACACAACATTGCCCTCGTGGCTGGTTCTTCGTGCAGGGCGCGGCTGGGACGGTGCGAGTACAGGTTCGCGCCGGCGTCGGCAAGGTGCTGCTTAAGGGTCACCCTCATTTGATTGGTGACGATCGGGGCCACCAGGGCAATGTCGCCGGGTTCAACACCGGCCGCAATCAGACTCGCCGCGAGATCCGCTGCCCCGGCGAGCATGTCGATGTTGTGCTGGTGGCTGGAGTGGGCCAATCGTCTGCCATGCGGTTCCTTCGCCCTGCCATCGGTTGTACGCAATTCGATCCGCCCGTCCACGTCCCAGTCGATGCCATCGGACGGGGCAGGATCCCGGTTTCTGTGCGCCGCGTTGAGCCCTTCGGCCAGAAGGGACTGGATCGGATTGGACGAATTGGCGGTCCGAACGCGCAGATCACACAAAGCGGCGACATCGCCGCAGCCCTCGGGGTAGCCGCCGTCGAAGTACCTTACACCGGCATCCGCGTCCACCGTGACCAGGAGAGATTCCAGATGGGGCGCCAGTGTTCGAATGAGCGCGTGGGTGTTGTAGGTCTGTTCCTCCAGATTCTCGACCAGCAAGTGGCGACAGGTGGGCAACACGCAGCTTTGCAGGAGGTCTTCACGTTCAATAACCCGGTAAAACAGGCTGATCAGCAGGCTTTCGTCGATCAGGCCCTGTGCAAGGCAGAAGCGCCGGAAGTCTGCCAGGAGGTCTGCGACATTGGTCAGGGATGCCGCAACCCCTTCCCGATAGGGTCCGGGTTGCAGACCGTCGATCAGGCGGTCCCGCGCCTCCTGGAACGTCAGCCCGTACATGGCGGACGCCCGCAGGATTTCAATCGCCTCCCGCACCACCCTCCGTTCCCTACGGCTGTACTTGGCTGCAGCCCCCGCCAGCCTGCCCTCTTGGAACAGGGACTTCACCCGGGGGATGAGGATGTACTGTACATGTTCCCGGGTGATGAGAACAGGCTCGGCCAGCGGCTTGGCAAAGCCGGCTTCCGCCGCCAACTCGGGCCAAGCCAAGGTTACCGCGGTGCTGGCCAGGCGATGGGGTGTCAGTATCCGCGGCTGGTTGGCGGTCCTGTTGGCGAATGGGCGCCACCGTCTGCGGAATTCCGGCCGCGACAGGTTGGCCGGAAGAAGGACCACCGTCCTGAAGCCTTCCGCAGGGAAGGTTTGTTGCAGCCAGGCCAACCTGTGCAGTGACAAGGAGGTCTTGCCGGTGCCGTACGGACCCTGCACATAGAGCTTCAGCGGTGATCTGGCCCTGGCCGATAAGGCGGCGGCCAGGGTTGGCAACCCGGTCACAGCCAGCCTCTCGCCGGACGCGTGCAACTTGCGGGGCCGATGCTTAGGGCCCCGTCAACAAGGATCCCAAGTGGCATCGCGCCATTTGCCGTGGCACCGAGGCGCGGACAACCAGGCGAAGCCGCTGTCAGTGCACTTGGAAGAACTCGATGCTCTCCCCGCTGGGACCGTTGAAGAAGGCGATTGTTACGGTCATGTCGCCAAGTTCAACCGTCTTGGGTTCCACGGTCACTTCGTAACCGGCGGACCGTACGTGTTCGATGCTGGACTTGGTGTCCGATGTGGCCAACGCGAAATGGAAGATGGGATCGTTGGCGGCATCGGTGCCGGGCACCGGGGTGTCCGCAGTGGGTTCAAACAGTTCCATGAAACTGCCGTCACCCATGTCGAGAAGCCAAACCCTCCGTTCCGGTGTACCGAATTGAGCGGACACCGGCATGCCCAGCACATCCCGGTACAGCTTCAGCGAGGCCTCCCAGTCACGGGTTTGGAGGGCGATGTGGTGGCAGCCGCCACCGGCGATGACTTGGTTTGCGGTACCCAGGGGCATCTGGTCTGATTCCTGTGAACGTAGTGGCAATGACGGGTCCCGCCAGGTTGTCTACAAGCCGAACAAGTATTGGCTGTGGACGGTGGGACACCAAAACTTCTCTATGTAGTCGATGACCAGACCAGTGCCTGCATCGTGGCTGACATAGGGAGGACAGGCCGGATTGTACATGCTGTCGGTGAGGTCCCGGACCAGGGCCACAGGCACATTCCAGCGGGCCATCTGTTTGATGCCGAAGGTGCGGTTGAGAATGCACATGTTGGTGTGGACACCCAGGATGAACAGCCGACGGATTCCGGTGTGTTGCATCCAGCTCCAGATTTCCGGCCCGTTGTCGGACACTACATCCCTGTCCTGATCGATGGTCAGGGACGGGTGTTGGCGAGTCCAAACGGCAGTCGGCGTGTCCTCGCCCGAATCCGAACCACCGTCCTGGTCGTTGATTGGCAGGGGCGGATCTTCACGGACCGCATCTGCCGGCGGGGGAATCAGCGGCAACTCGGCAATTCGTTTCCGCGCCGGGGCGGCTGCGTAGAACGCCAACGTGTCCGAAGGCGCATGGACAATGTGGAAGCCGCGACTGCGTGTACGGTGCAGGAGGTCTTCCATCCGCGGCAGCAGGGCCGCCAAGCGCAGGTTCGCACCTTTCGACCAGTGCCGATCCCATACGTCGCAGACCAGAATTGCGCTGTGGGCTGGTTCGATTTCGGTTTCCCTGACATCCCTGACCCACTCCGACAGTCCTTGGGAATTGGTTCGGAGTGACTGGGATTGAAGGTTGATGCGCATGTTGCCGGGGATTGTAGGTTCAGGCCATGGTGACCAACATGTCCCGCGTGACTTCCTGCGTCAGCGGCTTGCCAGCCGCGTACAGGTGCAGCTGTTCGACAATCAGAGCTCCCTGCCGCTTGCGGGCCTGTTCGCTCTTGCCCGCCAAGTGCGGGGTCAGCACCAAATTGGGCAGCCCGCGCAAACGGCTGTCGACAGCCAGGGGTTCGCTGTCGAAGACGTCGAGTGCGGCCTGGAAACGGTTCGTCTTCAGGGCTTCGTAGAGGGCATCGGCATTCACGGCATGGGAACGGGCCGTGTTGATGAACAGGGCACCGTTCTGAATCATGGACAGATGCTCCTTGGAGATCATGTGGTAGGTCTCCGGCGTGGTCGGAGCCTGGACCGTGATGACGGGACAGGTGGACATCAGGTCCTCCAGCGACACCCGGGTCACCTTCAGTTCGGCAGCCCGTTCCGGGGACAGGTACGGATCGTAGACCACAATGTCCGCGGAGAACCCGTGTAGGAGCTTGATGACATTGCGGCCGGTGTGACCGGCTCCGATGACCCCGACCCGGGTCCCCCCCAGCTCGAA
>JAPPAJ010000022.1 GCA_026705565.1 Caldilineaceae bacterium
ATTCCTCCATTGCCAGACAGACCTATCCTAACCGGCCGCGTTTTTCAGCAGCCTGCTAGTGGTGGCGCTACTGGAAACAGTCGAGTAGGATTTGGCAGTCAGCCGTGAATGAATCCCGTTCGTGGCATTGCGTCGACGCCACAAATCATGGGAACCAAAGTGACAGAACTCTCTAAACTCCTGTCGAGCCGTCGATCACCAGTCGTTTTGGGATTGATGGTGTTGGTCGGTTTCCTGTTGCTGTCAATACCGGCCATGGCTCAGGTCGCATCGGAAGATTCCGACAGGCAAGACACTGCGGTGGCAGGAGCTTTCCACGATCAAGCAGGCCACCTGGAGGGCCGTTACTCGCTGTTTCGGACTGGAGAGCGGGTCCATGCTGTGTTTTCAACGAAGCGCTCTCCTGTGCAAACTGAAACAGGCCAACGGTCAGAGCCCCTCTTCTTCGTGCCGCCGGAATACCGGCCATCCGTCTCGGTCATCAATGACATTGAAGGCTACTATGTGCTGCGCGATGGCAGCCCGGATCCGGCTGACCCGGCTCTGGCACGGATCCGGCTGCAGGTGGACCCGGATGGCGCCGTGAGGTATGTGGGTGAAGCTGCAGCCTATGGAGCGGCCTACCTGGCCTTTAGGCTGGAGACCATGTGGGGAGTCACGCCGGCTGCCAATTTCGCCGTGATTCAGGATGTTTTGGCTGCGACCTGGGCCAACGAAGGCTTTTTCCCTCTTCCTGCCGTCCCCTATGCCAAACCAACACCGGCACCAGCACCTGTTGTCGTTGCTGAAGAACCCACTCTGACCTTGAAGCTGGAATCTGCGACGGTTCCTTCGACGGCGCGGGTCTCTGCTCCTCACGGGGAAGCCAAGCGTTTGCCGAAGGATGCCGCTGCGGAGTTGCTGGGCTCGGTACCCCAACTGGCGGTCCGAGACGGCGGCAGCGTACCCAAGTTGCCCGTCGCCAGACGGGACCCGCCACCCGTCGGTGGATTGGATGTGCAGGCATTTCAGCCAAAGCCCGATCCGGCACCCAGTCTGTCAGACACAAGACCCCTGGAAGTGGACCGTTTCACCCCCTCGGGTCCTGTGGACTGGGTGCCTCGCATTCACATTGTCTTCTCCAAGCCCATGGTGCCATTGTCCAGTCATGCTGCTTTGGCAGAACACATCCCTGAGGTGTCTTTGTCGCCTTCCATTGAAGGGGAGTGGCAATGGCAGGGCACACAGACATTGCTGTTCCAGTTGAGTGAACCCCCTGTAGGCTCAACCCGCTATGAAGTCAAAGTGGCTCCCGGGATTGAGTCGTTGGACAACACATCCTTGGAGCGTGGCTTCACAGGCACCTTTGAAACACCCCGGCTACAACTGGCAAGTACGTGGACTTCCCGGAACGCCACGTTGCAGTTGGAGCCCTATTGGGTTCTGCGATTTAGCCAAACCATCAACGCGCAGGACCTGCTTCCATACCTCTCGTTGAAGGCGGAGGCAAGCCTGCTCGGCTTTGAACTGATTTCTGTAACCGATCCTTCCCTGCCCCGGCAGGTTCAGGACGCATTGTCCCGCAGTGCGCTTGACCGCACATTGGTGATTCGCCCTACAGCACCGCTTTCACCGGACACGTCGTACACATTGTCTGTGGCCCCCGGTGCTCCTTCTGCGGAAGGCCCTCTCCGTACGCTGGAGGAGCAACATGCGGAATGGAGAACGTATGGTCCCTTGGCGATTACCGGGGCTGGTTGTGGAACCTGTGCGCCAGGAGATTCATTTCATATTGGTTTCAGCAACCCACTGGACACGGACTCATTGCGTGACGGCTTGGTCAGCATCAAGCCCGACTTGCCGGATGGTGAGATGCACATCAGTCCTGGTGGTATCTGGTTGACCGGTTCAACAGAGCCGGATACGGTCTACACACTGCGCGTTGCACCAGGACTGACCGATGTCTACGGCCAGGCGTTGAATCGTGTTGAGGAAAGGCGATTCCGTGTAATAAGGCCATACGTGGAACGTACGGAAGCCTTGCATTTGCCCAACTTCGTGGAAGTTCTACACCCGGACGACGGGGGCCGATATTCGATTCTTACTCGGGATTTGGACAACCTGGAAATCAGGCTGTACCAGGTCACCCCTTCTGATTGGCATTCGTACGTAGCCACTCGCCACGGACTGTGGGGACCAAGTTGGGGCACGACAGGGCCTAACAGCAGGCGACTGTTTATGTCCGTGAACCAAGGTATTGCAGGCCACCTTGGTCTTGCAGACCGAAAGCCTGTGCTGGAGACGACTCTGTCAATTGACAACGGGGCCGGTTCAGTTGTTGACGAAACCATATTGGATCTAAATCCCTATCTGGAAGAGGGATATGGTCAGTTGGTTCTGGTTATGGAACTTCCAGACGAGATTAGGGAAAAGATTTTTTGTGGCTATGACAGAGCTATTGCCACCTGGCTGCAGGTAACAGACTTGGCTCTGGATGCTCATACTGACGGAGCCGTAATCTTGACAAGGATTTCAGCGTTGGATTCAGGAGATCCACTCACAGCTCTGACCGTCCAGTTCCCCATTCCATATGCTTCCATACCCTCTGTAAACAGTGATGCAGACGGTTATGCTTCCACTCAGTTGGCTTCTCATCCTGATGATTGGTATCGCCGTTGGCCGTTTATCGTTGGCCAGGAGGGTAGTGATTCAGCTGTATTGCCCGTATCCCAATACAGTCTAAGAAACCGAATGCACGTCTCTGAGCGGGTACATGTCTTTTCCGACCGCTATCTGTATCAACCGGGTGAAGAAGCACACGTCAAAGGTTGGCTGCGGCAAATTGGATTTACACCTACAGGGGATGTGTCCTGGGCAAGCAGGGAAGGTCAGATCGTGAACTATAGGGTCGATGATGCGCGAGGCGTGTTAATCGATCAGGGATTAACGGAAATCACAGCCCACGGAGCCTTTCACTTCCGGTTCAAGGTACCTGAAGATGCCAATGCTGGCCTGGGTACCGTCAAAGTAACTTTGCACACGTCGTTGCACGACAATGTGCACGAATCGATGCATTTCCGAATTGAGGAATTCCGCAGACCGGAATTTGAGGTCTCACTTTCGGTGGGCGAAGGGCATCACCTGTTGAATGATTCTGTACCTCTGGCGACTCAAGCCAAATATTACGGTGGCGGTGTCCTGGAAGGTGCGCAGGTCACCTGGAAGGCGTCGGGACTTCGGGGCTATTACAGCCCGCCCGGTTGGCACGACTTTGCATTCGGAGATGTTGTGCCATGGTGGTGGTGGCGGGACCCGTATGAAGATGCTGTGACAGAACAGGCGCTGTCTACGGAGCTTGATGACCAAGGTCGGCACCAGGCATCGCTTACCTTGGCCAGTGAAGGTGAGACTTCAGGGCCTCTTGTATTGAAGGTGCAAGCCACGGTGCAGGATCTGTCGCAGCAGACGCTGTCTGCTTCAAGCAGGGTGCTGGTCCATCCGGCCCTCTGGTACATAGGAGGTAAAACCCCTTCCAATGTGGGCCAAGTCGGCCAACCGTTTGGGCTCGACTTGGTGGTCACCGACCTGGATGGCAATCCAGTGGCAGGGCAGGACATCCGAGTCACATCCGACCATGTTTACGGCAGGAGTGACGGAGATGAGACAGACACCGACCCACCTGAGTGCACCGTCCGTTCCGGGTCTGAACCGGTCAGCTGTGGCTTGATCTTTCCAGGGGGTGGGTTGTGGCGTATTGAAATGTCCGTAGAAGACCCGATGGGTCGTAAGAACACCACCCGACTTACCCGATGGATCGCCGGCGGTAATCGCAATACCTCCTCGCGGGGCGTGGATGAGCCAACCGTGACCCTGATTCCCGACAAGGACACGTACAAGCCCGGGGACGTGGCCAAGATCCAAATCCAGTCCCCGATCGTGCCGGCCCAGGGCACGATCATTCTCAACCGCTCGGGCATCGTCCGCCACGAACCCATTGAGATTCAATCGGCTTCACAGGTGCTGTCGGTTCCGATCGAGGATGCGCATGTACCGAACCTGCATGTTTCCGTGTACGTAACGGGCGCACTGGAACCCCTGTCTCCCGAGGGACAGGTAGTGCCCAATCAGGCCGAAGGGCACATCAATCTATCGGTGCCGACCTCTGCGCGGGAACTGGGCGTGGACTTGCAGGTGGCCACACAGGCGGTGGCGCCCAAAGGCGAAGCATCGGTATCTGTGCGCATCACCGATCCTTCTGGCCAGCCTGTGGCTGGTGCCGAAGTGGTCCTGATGGCGATCGATGAAGCAGTCCTGGCCCTGGCCGGCTACCGGCATGCCCATCCCCTGGCAACCTTCTACCCGGAGCGCCAAAGGTACCTGGACCATGACAGCCTGTACCGCTACCTGCAATCCAAAGATTTCTATATGCCCTGGCATCGATGCATTGGGGGAGGTGGAGACGGATGGGATGAGCCTCTTGCAGATTTGTTCCCAGTGCGTTCGGATTTCAATCCCTTGGCCTTCTATGAACCGGCCGGCACAACCGACGAAGCGGGCGTCTACCGCGCCTCCTGGCATGTGCCGGACACGATCGGCCGTTACCGCGTGGTGGCCATGGCCAGCTCGGGCGCCCGCTATTTCGGCCTGTCCGAAAGTTCCTATACTGTACGCCTTCCGGTATCCCTGCGGCCACAATGGCCGCGGTTCCTGAACTACGACGACCAGGCGGACTTCTCCGTGCTGGTGGAGAACCAGACCAATCAAGAGCAGGAATTGGTCCTGGTCGCCCAATCTGACAGGCTGGAGTTGGCTTACCAAACCGAAGACCGCGATTTCGATGCCATGACCTTCAGCCTGCCGGCCCACAGTCGCCGGCAGATCCTGTTGCCGGCCCACGCCCGGGAAACGGGTGACGGACAGATGATGGTCACCGTGTTCAACGAGCAGTTCAACGATACCGTGCTGGGCGAGTTGCCAATCTACATACCAGCGGCCCAACAAGGGTTCGCCACCTACGGCACTGCCGACGAGTTGCCTGTCATGCAAGGTCTGGAACTGCCCGCCGATGTGCACCGGCAGTTCGGGCAACTCACCATAACGACCTCCTCAACCTTGCTCCAGTCCCTTCTCGACAGTTTCCTTATGTTGAGGGGACACGATCGCCATTACATCTATCCGGAATTCCTGGCCTCGCGGGTGATGGCCAATGTCGCCTTGCGCGATGTTCTCTATGCCTTTCAGTTACCGGACCTGCCAACCCCTGACAGGCTTGACCACGACATCCGGGCCGACATCAAGGACCTGCTGAAAATGCAGCTCCCTTCAGGCGGTTGGTCCTATTGGCGCAATGGTGATGAAACCTGGCCGTTTGGCAGTGTGCATGCCATGCACGCCCTGGCGGTCGTGCGCACAGCAGGCTATCCCGTGGATGAGGGCAAACTGCAAAACGGATTGCGCTACCTGCAAAACATTGAGCGTAATTTCCCCTACTACTATTCCCCGATCACCCGCCGCTACCTTACAGCCTACGCTCTCTACGTACGGTCATTGCTGGACGATGTCGATGCAGCCCGCGCAGCCCGTCTGCTCAGCCGGCTTCCGGACCAGACAGACGAACTGGACGTGATTGCCTGGAGCCTGCTGGTGTTGCAGGCTGACAGTACCCGGGCAGAAACCGTGGCGCAGTGGTATCGCCATGTGCTCAACCGGGCCGACGAGACGACAGGCAAGGTCGTGTTTGCCCGCCATGCACACCAGGAGAACGGGCATCTGATCCTGCATTCCGACCGACGCTCCGACGCCCTGCTTCTGCGCATGCTGATGACGGTCCAACCCGATGCAGACCTGATCCCCAAAGTCGTGCGCAGCCTGATGGCAGCCCGCAATCGCTACGGTCACTGGGGCAGTTCCCAGGAGAACCTCTTTGTCATGCAGGCCATGAACCAGTACTTCCATGCCTTTGAAGCGACCGAACCCAACTTCCTGGCCCGGGTCTGGATGGACGACACCTTGGTCATGGATACGCCCTTCAAGGGTCGCGATACAGAACTGCGCCAGGTCTCGTTGCCCATGGACTGGCTCTACACGGAAGAGCCTTCCCGCATCCACGTCCAACGGGAAGGGGAAGGCAGGATGTATTACCGCCTGGGATTTGACTACGTTCCCGATGACTTGCGGCTCGACCCGCTCGACCGCGGATTCGCGGTCGAGCGTTCCTACAGGGGCCTTGACGATCCAGACGATGTCTGGCTGGATGCAGAAGGCCACTGGCATGTGAAGCTGGGGGCGCGGGTGCAAATCAATGTCACGATGACAGCACCGGGTACCCGCCATCATGTGAAGCTGGTCAGCCCGTTACCCGCTGGCTTGGAGTTCCTGAACCCGGCCCTCAAGGGTACGGAGGCCTTCGACGACCCCAATGCCCGGGGGCGGTACTACTGGTACTGGCCCTGGTTCAATCATCAACAACTGCTGGATGAGAGAGCGCAGGCAGTCACTACCTACCTGTGGGGAGGGGTCTACCAATATGGCGCTGTGGCTCGCGCCACGAGCGCTGGCACTTTCCACGTACCACCAGCCCGAGCGGTGGAAATCTACGCACCTGAAACATTCGGGCATGGAGCCAGTGAAGTCCTGATTGTGGAGCCAGATTGACCAATCCCTGCTGCAGGATCGATCAAGGACGCAGAAAAGGCATGGCGGGTTACCCTGTATCGGCAACGAACAAGATATCGGAAGCCGACCATGCTTCTTCCATCGGCAGTCTATCCCCACGCCGCGTGCATCGCTAAGCACCTGCCCCATCTGCATTCCAGCCCAGGTCCGGGGCCTGGCCCTGTGGGTAGGCGCGATCATCCTAGCCCGCAGCGGCTGCCAGAACGCGGTCCTGGAGGCCCTGTCGGCCCTGGGCCTGGGTTGGCGTACCACGCGCCAGCGATTCATGGGTGGCCGTGCATTGGGCTACAAGCGAATGGCCTATTTGCGCAGACCCGAATAGTCGCCCATCGTCAGTTCGTCGGGAGGGAGTGGTGGGCCGAGAATCGCCGATGCATCCGCTGCCTCGTTGACCACGATGCGGATCATGCTGCGCGTCAACCCACACAGGAGGTCCACCAGGACCGACAGGTCACTGCCATCCGCCTGTTCAAGGGCATGGATGTAGCCTGCCCGGTTGTGGCTCGCGACCGCGATCGGCAGGTAGCCGTGCTTGATCAGATACCAGTTCATCAGCGCTCAACCGGTACGGCCGTTGCCGTCCGCGAAGGGATGGATCTGCACGAAGCGGTGGTGCAGCCAGGCGGCGATGGGCACAGGATGGGCCGTTGCTTCGTGCACCTCCTATAATCGACGCATGAACCAGGTTGTCGCACAGGCCACGGCCCACGACGCGCACGCCTGCCGGGTCGCGCAGGTCGTCGAACAGGTCGACGGTGTCGAACAGGTGATCCTGTTCGGTTCGCGTGCACGCGGCGATTTCCGGCCTGATTCCGACCTCGACCTGATGGTGGTGTACGAAACCACCAGGACCAGCAGCGATGTCTTCCTGCCCTGCATGGAGGCGGCGAAGGCGGCGGCGGTCGACGAGTACGGCCACGCCGTCAGCGTCGACATCACGCCGCTGGCAGCCGACCATTTCGACTTCATGCAGCACGGTATCAACCACGTGGCCGCCTATGCGGCCAGGGAAGGGATTACGCCGATGGGCGATGTCTATCGACTGCCGTCCGAACCGGGGGAACCCAGCCTGCCGGAACACCGAAGGAGGGAATCAATGGAACGGGCGTCCCATGCGGTCGGCCGTCTCGACGGTTTGGAAGGGGTGGTCCTGTTGGGGCCGGACCATTATCGGCGTCCCGAACAATGGGATATCGATGTGGGCTCATATGCGCAACGGGCACTGGAACATGCCCTCAAGGCCGTGATCGCCGCACACGGTGCGCGCTACAACCACATACACCCGTTGAACCAACTGCTGGAAGACGCGCAGCAGTTCGTGCCCGATCTCTCCCTCCGCTCAAACCTGGCTGTCCTGTCGGACTTTGCCGGGGGCAAGGTTTATGGCACGCCAGCGCTGGAGGTTCCGGTTGACGAACTGTTGGAAAGCGTGCGCCAGGACGTGACCGACCTGTTGTCCATTTGTGCCAGGAAAGCCGACTTTGATCCCTGGACAGTCGGCAGGGACGACTTCCAACGCGGAGCGTAGCCGCACGGCGTCCGGATGCATTGCCGACCGGCTGCTTGACAGCCGCGTCGTGAGGCCTGAATCGAACGATTCGGACAGAACCGAGCCAGCTGCTTGCCCCCAAGCCCTGGATTTCAGGGATTTCCCTACCAGCCATCGCGGGGAGGTGGTTGACCCCGTAACGGCGGCAGCGTGTAGGCATCGGTCCCGCGATAGCCGGTCTAAACGAGTAGATCCAGCCAAGCCGACGGGTCGACTATCACGGCCCCGATCCGCGTTGCCGCATCGTCGGGTGCGTTGTGGGTGAACCAATTGGATTCGACACGCTCCAGTTGGGATTCCGTCAAACGATTGCCGAGCAATTGGTTCAGAACGTCCACGCGCTCAGAGTTCTCGATGTGTTGCCGCTCCCGCTCACCTAGTTTGCCGTGGACGTAGTGGTCGAGGGCAACAGTGCCGAATCCGCCCAACGCATCATTGCCGATGCGATGTTCATAGCCAACATCGCGGGGCAGCTTGCCCAACGTTGCCAACGCGTGGTCAGCCAGGTACAGGGATGCCCGTTGTGCCGCGGCGAGCAACGTCTCGTTGTCGGTCGTCGGCCATTGCACCCGTTGGTCGTGTTCGTACAAGGCGGTGCTCCGGTACGTGTCCAGTTGCTGCAGGTAATCGACCGGCATAGTGGCCGTCAGGTTGGCATACACCTCCGCCGACAGCAACTCGGCCAAGGCGCACACGTTGTGCTGATCGTCCCGATGGACATGCTTTCTGAAATCCACTCCTTCTGCGCCCTGCGCGGCCTTCAGGCAGCGTTCCAATGTCCCATGTGCGGACAATGCGATCTCACCCGATACCGGCTGCGTACCGAAGACGATCAACGCAGCTTCCAGTTTGCGGCGCGCTGCGTGCAGAAGTCCTTGAACTCCCGGCCAGGGATTGTGTTGATCCATAGGTGGCAAGTGTTCTCCTGCAGCGGTCAGTCCATGCGCCTGTACCTGGCCGGCGATATGCGGCAGCGAGACGCGCAATTCGGCGAACTCCGCCGGCGTGAAGTGGAACAGCTGGGCACGGGGGTGGGGCTCCTCGGACTGAAGTTGCGCGATTGCTTCCTCGGTCGCATCGCGATCGCCCCCAATTACGGCCAGATCGACATCCGACCCGGGCCGCCAATCGCCGACGGCGCGCGAACCGAACAGCAGCACCTGGGTGTCGGGCAACTGCTCCTGCAGCTTGGCGACCAGCGCCAGGGCGAGCGGATCCGGAACCCCGTGCCCGTGCTCGAGGTCTACGGTGTGTGGATCCGGCGTTGTCCGCGCCAATGTGGTATCAGACACGATGCGTCCGTACAGGGGGATTCTGCTGATGTGGGATTGTACGCTTTACGACACCCCCGCGATACGGGCAACTTCATCGATCGGCGGATTGCCTTCCCGCATCGCATCAAAAACGTATGGGGGGGGTATATGGCGAGACGGTGATTGCGGGACGGGTTTCGTGACCGCAGCGGCCAAACGGCCCACCGTTCGGGGCCGCGTCGTGTCTCGAGGCCCACAAACGGCCGTTTGCGGGGTAGTCATCCGGCCAGGTAGGCGCTGGCAGATACCCGGGATGGGCAGAGGCTGGGATGCAGTCCACGACGTGCGGTCCCCTTCGATGATCTCGACAACACCAGGGCCGGGACTACCTCGTCGTCCGGGCGCCTGCAACCCATATCAATGCAGGCGGCACCCCGTCCCCGCCGTACCCGCACGGGTGGGACATGCCGGGATTACAATCCGGGATCGTCCTCGCAGCCTCCCTGCGTCGAACACCGCGCCATGCCTTTCTCCGAACCGACCGACGCCTCCGGCCCTCGCCGGCGCTGGCTGCTGTTGGCGGTCCTGTTGCCGCTCCTATGCCTGGCCGGATGCGCTGCCCGCACGTCCCGCGGCCCGGACACGGACCGCGCCATGGCCCCATCCCCGTCCCCGACGCTGCCGGTGGCCACGTTCACACCGGGTCCCATCCCCTCGCCAACCTTCACGCCTACGCCTACACCAACCCTGTTGCCCACGCCGACTTCGACACCCACGTTGACGGGCCCGGCCACACCAACGCCTTCCCTGACGCGGTCCGGAGCCTACGACAACCTGACCGAACACCCCGACGGGCACTACGCCCTGCAGCGGTCCGGGTCGCGGGTCGCGGCCACCTTCGCCGCGTCCCGTTCCCCCGTGGCGTACTGGGCGCGGGAGGTGCCGCCACCCCTGTTCACGGTCCCCGAGTCCTTCCGACCGCCGTATCCCGTCCTGCGCAGCGCGGAGGGCACGCCGGTACTGGCCGACGGCGCCTCGGACCCGGACCACCCCGAGCCCCGCCGCTTCCTGCTGCGGGTCGACCCCGACGGGACGGTGCGCTACGCGGACGACAACCACGCGGAGGGTGTGGGGTATCTGGCCTACGCGCTGGATACCGTCTGGGGCACGACCCCGGCCGCCAACGACCGCGCCGTTCTGGAGATCCTGGACGCTCACTGGTTCCGCAAGACCCTCCTGTCCGCCGAACCACCTCCCGAGCAGTTCGAGGTGCCAGCCCGTGAGATGCGCATGGGGGATGTAAGTGAGACCATACCGGCTGCCCGCCTGGGTGCGTTCGTGACATTCGATGCGGACGGGCGCGTGACGGCCCTGGGCGCTCCCACGCGCGCAATAGGCTCGGACGAGGAGTCGTCCGGATACCACTTCCACGGTCCCCTCCTGCCGGAACTGGGGCAACTGCATCGACTGGAACATCTCGACCTGGGATACCGTCAAATTGAGGTCCATCCCGGCGGTTGGACCCGCAGGCAGAGAGCTGCAGCAAGTCTGGACCAGGACGGAAGCATCCCGACGGATATGGGTGCTCTGACCGGTGCCATCCCGCCGCAACTGGGACAGCTCGTCCGCCTGCGTTACCTCGACCTGCAGGGACAGCTGCTGGCCGGACCCCTCCCGCCGGAGATGGGGCATCTGGCCTCCCTGGAGTATTTGGATCTGGGTGGCAACGGGCTGGCAGGCCCTCTGCCCCCGGAACTGGGCCAACTTTCCCGCCTTCGAACCCTCAACCTGAGTTTCAACCAATTGACCGCGCTGCCTTCGGAACTGGGCCAGCTCGCCAATCTGCAGATACTCAATCTCCGCAGCAACCGGTTGACTGCACTGCCCCCGGAACTGGGCCAGCTCACCAACCTTCAGACACTCGATCTGAGTGGCAACCGGTTGATCGCGTTTCCTCCCGAACTGGGGCAACTCACCAGCCTGCGAACGCTCTACCTCCTCAACAGTCAACTAACGGGAACCCTACCCTTGGAATGGGGTCAACTCGCCAACCTGGAACATCTCAGCCTGGAGGACAACCAACTGACGGGGCCCTTGCCCTCGGAATGGGGTCAACTCGTTCGCCTGGAACGTCTTTTCCTGATGAACAACCAACTGACCGGCCCCCTGCCCCCCGAGTGGGGCCAGTTGGCCAACTTGCAGAGGCTCGACCTGTACAACAATCAACTGACAGGGCCCCTGCCCCCGGAATGGGGTCAACTTGCCCGCCTGGAACATCTATATCTGCACAAAAACCAACTATCGGGTTCCCTGCCCCCCACATGGGGCCAACTTGCCCGTCTCCAGTGGCTCTACCTGTACAGCAACCAGTTGACGGGTTCCCTGCCCCCCGCATGGGGTCAACTCGCCCGCCTGCGGAGGCTCGACCTGGAGGACAACCAACTGACGGGGCCCCTGCCC
>JAPPAJ010000126.1 GCA_026705565.1 Caldilineaceae bacterium
CTTGCTTGGGTTGATTGACGTCAAACCAAGGGTACAGGGCCTCTCGTCTCGTCCCGGGCCTGAACCGTTTTCAACGAAAGTGAAACAGTGCCGTACTGTTAAGCGGCTAACCCAATGCTATGAAATTTTGTTACACTACTAAGCTAAGGGCATACGAAGGTCGATGAAACGGCCGCCGGCCGCAACAGTGGAGAAGCCATCCGACGGCCATGCCAAGCAGCCCATGCTAAAGCCCCGGGGGTCCCGCCATGACCTACACCCACATCCCCGACCAGGTCCCTTCGTGCGCGGAGTGCGGGAGTCCCCACACAACCGACCTATTCAGTTTCGACTGCCCCGCCTGCGCGACCTATAACGAGGTCCCGCTATGCCAAACCTGCGCCCAGCCCAAACCCACCTGGTACCTGCAATGCTGGCACTGCAAACAAACCTGGGCAACCGACCACGGTCCATTCCAGCAGGCCCCCGCCATACCCGATCCACGCCAAGCCCTGGCCCCCGACGATCCGGCCCGACACCGGCCCCCCGTGCCACCCCAAGGTTACCCGCGGCCACCCGACCAACAAGGCCGGGGAACCCTGGCCCTGGGAGCCGTCCTGATCGGCCTGACCCTGGCCGGTTTCCTGATCGCATCGCCCGGCTTCCGCGATGCTGTCCTGACTGGCCTCTTGCTGTTCGCCGCTGGAGCCGTCCTGATCGCCCTGGCTGTGTTGCTGATCTGGCTTTTCCGCCGCGGCTACATCGGCATCGGATTCTGGTTCTGAAACCCTGCCCCGTGCCTGACCCTACCAGTCCCAACAAGCCCTGCTAATACTACAGTGGTACTTGCACTGTAGTATTAGGCACCCCTGACTTGGTAGTGACTAAGTCTTGATCCCCTTCACATCAAGACTGACGGAGTAAGTCAACCCTTTTGCACCCAACCGCCATCCACGTTCAGCACCTGGCCCGTCACGTTGACGGCCCGGCACAGGTACAAGGCAGCCTCTGCAATGTCCTCCACCGTTTGCGGTCTACGTAGCGGCACATTGACATTCAGTTTATCCTGCATCCAGGTCGCATAGTCCGGACGCTGCGCCTCAACGAACCGGGCCACGTTGGCCCGATAGACCCGTTCCTGCATGGGGGTGTCGACAATTCCGGGAGCGATCAGGTTGCAGCGAACCCCGAATTCCGCCATGTCCATCGCCATGACCTGCCCGAAATTGATTAGCGCGGCCTTGGCGGCACTGTAGGGAGGATCGTTGCGGGCACCAAACTGCCCCGACACCGAGGCCAGCAGCACGAAGCTCCCGTCGCCGCGTTGGACCATGGGTTCAACGAAGGCGTGGGCCACATGCACAGCACCCAGGGTATTGACCTCGAATATCCCCTTCCAGTCCGATGGGGCCATCCGCCAGAAAGGAAACCCCGACTTGCCGGAACCCAGCCCCACAGCATAGAGGACATGGTGGACAGGTGCCTGCCCCTCGCACTTCGCAGCCACGGCTTGCACCGCATCCCAGTCCGTGACATCGGCCCTCAGGCTGTGGCAGTTCAGTTCAGCAGCCACGGTTCCGACCTGCTGATCCCGGTCCACCAGGGTCAACTCCGCTCCGGCGTCGTACAGGGCTCTGGCAATGGCTGCACCAATACCCCGCCCCGCCCCGAACACCACGGCATGGCGGTTGGCTATCTGCGACATGTTTGCGCTTTCCCGCAGTGTCCTGGTACTGACTTCAGCCGGATTCGATGAGATAGCCGGCGGCGGAAACCCGTCGGTGGAGTTCGACCAACTCCGGGTCGTCCCCAACATCGACCATGGTGGTGGTCACCCCCGCCATGAGAACGGGCAGAGTTCCCCTGCGGAAGAACGCCCAAACGGCCGACGAGTTGTGGGAATTGTTCGCGAAATGCACCGTGAGGCCATCCGGTTGACGATAGGTAACGATGCGCGGCGGAAGATCAATTTCGTCGCCGCGTGCCTTGAATCTGGAAAGCGCTTCGCGGTCAAGATCCACACCAAGTCCCGGTCCGTCCGGCACGGTCACGAGGCCGTGTCGCACTTCAAGCGAATCCGTCAAGAGATCGTGTTCGTATATGCCAGTGCATGTGATAGCGGGCCACTGAGCGTGGGACAGCACCGAGCCGATGTGGGCCGCCAAGGCAGCAGTTAGACCGGTGCCCACCATTTGCAGAAAGAAGGGCTGTCCATATGCCGCAGCCGCGTGTCCGCCGCGCATGACAGCGGAAACTCCACCCGCCATGACGTATCCGTCACATCCGCCGTGGTCAATGCGGAGTGCAAGTTCATCCGAGTAGTGATGGGCTACCGGACACGCAATGGCGTCGCGAATGGCCTTGTTGCCTCTGGAGTCAGCAGCCGGGATTGGCCCCTCCACGAGCGCCATTTTTGGGAACCGGTCCTCCAAATGCCTTAGCACTGGAATGGCGCGGGGCGCGGACAACAGGAAGTCGTTCCAGTCCGTATCGATTTCAAATGCGTCCGGCGTGGCGTCGCTGATCAGATCAAGGGTCTCGACCACGTCGAACCAGGGCCGCGTCTTGATCTTCATGCTGGTATAGCCGTGTTCGATCGCCCACAACGCTTCCTGCCGATACAGACCGGGCGGCATGTCATGGCCCCAGTGGGACACGGGACAATGGGTCCTGCAGGGCTCTCCCAGCAAACGGGAGACTGGCACACCCGCTTCCTTGCCCGCGGCATCCAACAACGCCATCTGCAGTCCGGCACCCAGCCGGTCCTGCCACATGAGTTCGAACGGGTTGCCGCCGACCACGGCCTGATGGTCAACGGAACGACCCCACGTGTAGTTCTGGATTGTCTCGCCCGTGCCGATGACCCCCGACTCCAGTTCAACGATCGTCACTTCGACTTCGGACCAGGTGTGGATCAACGCCCTCTCCATCTCCTGGCGGATGGATTGCCGAGTGGGTACCCACAACAGGTGAGTCTCAACGGAGGCAATGCGCGATTGGTTCATGTGGAAAGTGCCAGCGTGGACGTAATGTGCAAGTGGGTGCAGCCGGATCTTCGGCACGGTTGGTACGCTACGGTGCCGTGTTCCGCTTGGCACCGCGATTCTAATCAAACCACGACAGCTTCCGGCTGCAGCCCTTCCGCCCCGAACGTCACCTGGCGGTCCAGCCGCCATCCATGACCTGCATGGATCCTGTGATGGATCGCGCATCCGGGCCCACCAGGAACAGTGCCATCCGGGCCACTTCCTTCGGTTCCACCATGCGTTTGACCGCAGCCGGTTCCAGTATGACCCGTTCGACCACCTCCGACTCCGGAATGCCGCGGATACGCGCCAGATCCGCGATTTGGTTTCGGACCAGGGCCGTGTTGACGTACCCGGGACAAATGGCATTGACCGTAACACCGTAGGCGGCCACTTCCAGCGCCGCCGTCTTGGTCAATCCCACCAGACCGTGCTTGGCCGCGATGTACGCACCCTTGAACGGACTGGCAATCAGTCCGTGGACGGAGGCAATGTTGACAACGCGGCCCCATCCCTGTTGCTTCATGCCTGGCAGAACCGCCTTCATCAACTGAAAGGGGGCCGTTAGCATGACTTGGATGATCCTGGACCACATGTCGTCGGGAAACTCATCAATGGCACTCACGTGTTGCAGACCGGCGTTGTTGATCAGGATGTCGATGGGGCCGAAATCCGCAATCACCCGGGAGCTCAGGTTGCGCACCGCGTCCATATCGGACAAGTCGGCCTCGACAAACGCAGCGCCGATAGCCTCCGCCACAGCCTCCCCTGCGGGATCGATGTCGGTCACGATGACCCTTCCGGACTTGGCGGCGAAGGCCGTAGCCACCGCTTCGCCGATCCCGCGACCCGCACCGGTCACCAGCACCGTGGTGTCGTTCGCAACGGTCATGGATTCCGGATCCTCCTGCCTGGCGGTCATGAGGAACCAGGGTTCACAGTCGACACGGGGCAGTCGCCCGGGTGTGTCGGCCGACCGGACATCCTAATTGGGCCGTGCGGTTGCCAGGTCAGCGAAACCGGCCGGGCAGGCCGCATGGTTCCACGCGAAAAGATGGCAACGGGTTCGCGGGCGGATACGGTCCATGTACCCGCCTGCAAGCAGGCCAGCAGCACCGTCAACACCTCCATGTAGGCAAGGTTCATGCCGGGGCAGCGACGGGGACCGCCGCCAAACGGAATGAAGGCATACCCCGCGTCCTTGGCCGCAGCCGGATCCAGGAAGCGCTCCGGATCGAACACATCCGGATTGGGCCAATGTTGAGGGTCCCGGTGAATCAGAAATGGCGAGATATTGAGCAGATCCCCTTCGCGCACCACCAGGCCGGACGGCAAGGTATCCGGCTCCAGGGCCACGCGCCGAACGGCCCAGCCGGCAGGGAACAGCCTCAGGGCCTCATCAACGACGGCACGGCCGTAGCGAAACTTGGCCAGATCCTGAAGGGTCCAACTTCCATCCGCAGGGAAGGCCAAACTGCCTTCCTGCAACCGCCGCGCCACGTCCGGATGTTGTCCAACCAGCAACAGAATCCAGCAGATGGTGGCCGACGTGGTTTCGTAGCCGGCCAAGAGCAGCGTTACCAGGTCGTCGCGCACCTCCTGTCTGGTGAACTTCGCCTCACCGGATTCTTCGTCGTGCGCCAGACAGTAGCCAAGGACCGTCTGGTCATCCATGGTCCCGGCATCGATCCGGTCGTACACGAACCGGTCAATGGCGGCCAGGTTCGAGTGATAGGCGCGGGTCCACGGCCACGCCCGGGAGGTCAGGAATGACGGCAGGGCGGACTGCCAAACCTGCTGGGACACAAGATTGTCGAAGGAATCCAGGAACTTCCTCCACCCCTCCGGCCGTTCCGCTCCGAACAGTGCGGTATAAATCACCCAGCGGGTAAGGGCAACGGCCGCTTCCTCGACCGTGGACGACGAACCCTCCACCAACCTGCGCACGGCTTCCTGGGTGCGGGCCTGGACCAAAGGGAAGTATCGGGCCAGCTGCCGATGGTTGAACGCCTGCTTCAGTTCACGCCGATGGTGACGCCAAGCCGGACCTTCGGAGTTGGAAATGCCCTCTCCCAAAAGCCTGTCCGTTGTGTCCAATCGCTTGCCGTAGGCCTTCGCCCGGTCCTGCATGACATGCTTGACGTCCGCCAAGTCGCTGATGACCGTGATCCGAACGGACCCAATTCGGAACCGTGCAATGTCTCCTTGGCGGTGCCACTCCGTCTGAAAGAGGTGGTGCAGATCACCCCGCACCAGGTACCTGATCGCCTGGAGAGGATTGATCAGACGATACGGCGGATCCCTTGTCATGGCCGAACCCAACTGGCCTGCCCGTTGGTCACGGCCACCACACCGCCGCCTGCAGGCCGGGATACCCAAGGCGCGGCAGTGCTGGCCGTGAACTCGCATCCCGGATCAGGATGGGGCAAACACCAGATCGCAGGCCTCGGCAGGCATCCAGTGCGCGTCCTGGCCGATCCACTTCACGTTGCATCCAATCGGATTGGTCAACGGTTGAGAGACAGGTTGGCCCGAAGTATGTTCCGCCAACGCCCTTTGCAGGTCGTTTACGGTGGCCTTGTCGCCTTCGCGTGGATTGTCGATGCCGCGCCCGGTGTAGACCAGCTTGCGCTCGCCGTCGAAGACATAGAAGTGGGGAGTGCGCAGGGCACCATACGCCAGGGCGACTGATTGTTCCTCGTCCCGGAGGTAAACCCACGGAAAGCGATGTTCGGCCATGCGCTGCACCATGCCGTCGAACCCGTCGTCGGCCGCGACATGCACGCTGTTGGAGTTGATGCCGACGAAGCGGACGCCCCCATCCTTGAATTCATTTGCCGTGGCGCGGGTGTTTTCGTCGGACCCGATTACAAAGGGGCAGTGATTGCACGTGAAGAAGATCACGAGGGTTTTGGCATCGTCGAAATCGGCAAGTGAGTAGTCCTTGCCGTCGGTGGCCGGTAGCCTGAAGTCGGGGGCCGTCTGGCCCAGTTCCAGTGTGAACGCCATATTGGGACTCCTTGTCCTTTTTGATGCAAGTGGATTATAGGTTGCGCAGCCGAAGGTCGTATCCGGTCCGGGCGTTGTGCACCTCTATTCATAGCGCAGGGCCTCGGCCGGATAGATCCGGGTAGCCTGCCAGGCTGGGAGGGCTGTGACCGCGACGGAAAACAGATAGGTACCCCCGGCCAGCGACAGGATGGACTGCCACGGGATCCCCAGCGTCTCGTCGGTCGCAAACGTGTAGAACGCGCCAATCAACTCGCTGCCGGTGATCATGCCGATGGCCGTGCCCACCAGAATCCCGGAAAGGGCCACGAAACTGGACTCCAGGATGAACATCCAAGCAATGGCAGCCGTCGGCATGCCAATAGCCCGCAACATGCCCACCTGTTGCCGCCGCTCCACAACCGTACGGGCGCTGATCACCGCCAGGCCGGCCAGGCCTGTGATCAGTCCCAAGGCTAGGAAACCCTGGAATAGCTGCAGCATACCGCGCAGGATGGCCTGGGTAACGGTGAAGCGATCCGACATGAGCGAGGCATTAAGGCCGCCGCTGAGCAGGGAACGCTCTGCCGCCAGGGCCACGGCCCGTGTCTCGTTTTCTGTGAGTCCCTCCCGAACCTTGATGTAGTGTGCGTCCGGAGTCGGCGGACGGGCGGTCAAAGCCGGAAAAACGCCGCGGTTGACCAAAATGGCGGAATCGGCCAGCATGGGTCCGTCCTCCAAGGCACCGATTACCTTCAGTTCAACCGGTCCCAATGCATCCGCATCGGTCAAGGACAACTTGACGGTCATGGGCGGGAGTGCGTTCCCGTCCATGGCGCCGGCCAACGATGCCGTGGCCGAGGTGAATTCTGAGTCATCGCCTTGCCACAGTTCCTCCACCAGCCAGTGTTCCATGATCGCGACATCGGTCCGCGTACCGAGGGCTGCCCACGCGTCCGCATCGGTTGCATACTCGGGGGCACGCCATCGCAACGAATACAGTTGAGCAGCCTGGGTTGTATAGGCCACGTCCACACCGGAAATCGATGTGCCCCATTCTTCGCGACTGTAGGGAACTGGCTGCAGGGACTCGATCTCGCCGAAGTCGGTGATGATGGACGACATCAACGCCACGTCGGACAGGGGGAAGTCCTCCCGTTCATTCGCCTCCGTTTCTAGATCGTCGATGGGATCGAAGAAACTCAGCGGCCCGGTTGTTAACTCGATGTCGAAGTTGGCATTGAGTTCGGCCTCGGGTGCCGCGGCCGTGTTGGTGGCCTTGATGACGTAGGCCATGACAATTACGGATAGGATCACGGTCGCAAACAGGAACATGACAGTCCCCGTGCGAAACCGATTGCCCAGGGAATAGGCAATGGCCAAGCGAATGGACGCCGCCACCTTGCGCAGAGGAGCTACAAGCCGGGTTGCCAGCATGGCCACAGGGGCCGCTCCGGCCTGGATGACGAAAATCGCACCCAGCAGGGAAAACGGTGCGGACAAAATCTGATCCAATAGCACCCAGCCCGGATCGACATCGCCATCCATGACTTCGTCAAACCTCAGCCAGGGATAGGCCCAGATGGCCAGCCAACCCACACCCAGCAACGCGACCGGTGCGGTTTGCCTCAATCGCCCGGGCACGCCAGTCCACACAAGAGCAAAGTAGATCGTCAGGGCCAAGCCGCCAGTCAGCAATGTCGCGCCCCAACGGACTGGCGACATCCCGATACCCTCAATCCACCAACGGCTCAAGAGCAATGCTGCGCCCCCAACCAGCAGCAGTACAGCTGCAGTTGTCAGGGCAACCCAACGGGTCCTCTGACCTCTTCGCCGCAGGGTTCCTTCCGGGAGATTGCGAATGGCCGTCACGATGGAAACCCGACTAACGCGCACGGATGACACTAGGATCACTGCCAAGGTCAACAGAAGGCCCAGACAAAAGGCCACCACCAGCGACGAAACAGAGACCGACCACTCCAGCTTGAACAGGAACTCCGGTCCCCTGAGCTGTCTGCTGATGGTGGACAGCAATCCAGTCAGGAAATCGATCATCCCCCAGGAGACAAGCAGGCCCAGTCCCAAGCCCAGAACACAGGCGGCCAAGTCGTACACCAAGCCTTCGGTGACAAACATCTGAACCATGGAACTGCGGCGCATGCCCAGAGCCCTGACGATGCCCAGTTCCGAGCGGCGTTCGGCCGCCAGCATCACGTAAATCAGGAAGATTAGGACCAGACCGGCCAAGATGGAGAAAGTGCCGGACGCCGTAAACATGGACCCGAAGGCCACACCTGCGACACCGGCTCCCTGGACCGCCAGTTGCTTGCTCAACGGAGTGAGAACCTGGAACCTCTCAAGTTCCGCAAACCTTTTGACCAGAACTGATCTGGAGGCGGAATCCAAGTCCAGGTCCAATATCCACTCCCGTACGGCGGCGCTGGCCAAGGCGGTCCTCAGTTCCGAATCCGTCACGGTGGAAGCAGGGTCCGAATTGTCTCCCGAACCCAAATCCTCAGAGTCCGCGGTCCAGGCTGCCAGCGTGCCAACGTGCTGTCGGAAGTCGGTCGACCCCGAAAAACTTTCGGCGATGTCCACTAGGAATTCAGGTGCCCCATCCATTTCCAGGAGTGGATTGATTGCGGAAGTACTTGCCAATTGAATGGCGGCTTTCACCTCCGAACGGGCCAGCACCTCCATTACGCCTGCAAACTGTTCGTCGTCGAGGGACAGTTCCCGCAGCCGCTGATTGACGGTGTCCGTCAACGCCATGCCTTCTTCCTCGTCGCCGGCGAACGACACAAGGACGGCATTGTTCCGTTCAGGCATGAACAACAACCGGCGCGCCTCTTCGAGATCCATCATCACGACGGGTCCAAGCAAGCCCAAGGGTCCCGACTCCTGCACAATGCCTCGGACCCGATAAGGAACCGGAATCGGCCCGACAAACACTTCAAGCAGATCGCCCGGCCGGGCGTTCAGTTGTTGCGCCCCCAGCTGGTTTAGATACACGTCGCCCTGCCGGATCTGCAATCCCACCTGGTTCAACTGCTCGTCCGTTTGTCCGAGCAGCGTATTCAGGTTCAGGAACTGGAACAAGTTCAGATTCTCGGGAATCTCGATGCCCAAGGCCTCCAATGTGGGCAGGTCCACGACTGCGTCCGGATCGATTCCCAAGGTGGCCAGATCCTGGTCCGCAATCCCCAGACCCTCCAGGCTGAGTTCCGTGATCCCCTGTTCCGCCAAGAGCGACGTGTCCAGTCCAAGATCCGCCAGGGTCTGGAGATCAATGCGGACATCCCGCAGGGATACCGATTCCCCCTCCAACTCCGTTGCCAGGAACCAAAGGGCGGCCGCTCCGGCCAGTACGGGTGCTGCCGCACTGTCCCCAAAGTCGCCCTCGACCACTTGCAATACGGTGGCGGCCGTATCGGCTACCGTGCCGACCACAGGCGACATGATGTTGCCGACACCGGGTTGCAGCACATCCATGCGGACCGGTGCCCCCGATGTGTCGTGCAGACCAAATTCGGAAGTGTATTCGTCATCGACGGCAAAGATGAACCCGATGGGTTCTCCTTGCCCCGTAGTTGCATTGCGCACCACTGAAGGGAAAAAGATGGCCCCGGCCATCCCGTCAATCAAAGGTTCGTCCTCGGATGCGGCGCGCAGGTTGCCGTAGTCCGCAAGGGTTATGCCCGGCAGGCCTTCCTCGACCAGCTGGACAATACTGTCGGCATCGCCGTCAGCCAGACCCTCCAGCAACTCCACCAGGTTCGTGTCCTGCTCGGAGGAGTCTTCGTCGGCTTCAAAGTCGCCGTCATCCGCAAGCTCCAACAATGTTCCCAGGAATGCCGGGGAAATCACCTGATCGACATGGCCGTAGGCCTCAACAACCTGGTTGCGCAGGGAATGGTTGAGGGTATCCCCAAGGCTCAAGGCGGCCGTGAAAATGGTGGTGCTGAGCGTCAAGCCGACCACGATCAGGAATGACTGCAAGGGGCGCCGGGGAATGTTGCGCAGCCCCAACCGGGCCAGGATCGGACTACGCACCGACAGCGCAACCATCAACAGGCCAACCAGAATTAGTGTGACTGCCATCCACAGGGCGGCGGGTTGCATGAAGTTCATGTTGCATCCGGCCCGGTACCGGTTGTTGTGCCGTCCTTCAAACCACTATCGGCCGATGGGCCGTCCCTCACACTGGCCATGTCCGCGATGCTCGTATCCTCCTCGGTCGCAGCGTCGTGTGCCGCGCCTTCATCATGGGAATCTTCCGCGGTGGTCAAGCCGTTCCCGTCGGCCACCATTCGGCCGTTCGCCATGCGCACCACACGATCGCAGAAGTCCCCAACCTTGGGATCGTGGGTCACAATCACGAACGTCTGGGCGTGTTCCGCATTCAAGCGGCGCATCAGGTTCAGGACCTCCAGCGATGTGTCGTCGTCCAGATTGCCGGTGGGTTCGTCCGCCCAGACAATGGCAGGCTGGTTCGCCAGTGCCCGGGCAATGGCTACCCGCTGTCTTTGGCCTCCGGACAGTTGTGCCGGCCGGTGGTGCTTCCAGTCCGACAGGCCAACCGCGTCCAGCATGTCCAGGGCCTTGTGGCGAGCCTCCCGGCCGTGGACACCGTTCACCAACAGGGCCAGTTCCACATTCTCGGCGGCACTGATGACCGGCAGTAGGTTGTACGACTGAAAGATGAAACCCATGTTTCCGGCCCGGTACCGCGTCAGATTCCGATCACCGAACTTCTCGAGCGACTGTCCCTCGATCACCACCGACCCGTGGTCGAAGGTATCCAGTCCCGAAAGGCAGTTGAGTAGTGTTGTCTTCCCACAGCCCGAAGGTCCCATCACGGCTACCATTTCGCCGGCCTGGACCGAGAAATCCACCCCCCGCAGGGCTTCAACCTTGGAATCGCCAATGAAATAGACCTTGCGGACATCGGTTGCGCTGATGATGGGTGGGTTCACGAATGGACGCTCCGGAAGTTGTCAGTCGGCAGTCGATGCCGTGCCAAGGGCATCGGCCCGTGTGCACCTGCGCATGCCAGCTTGAAGGCGGTGTACCAACCTACCGCCTTCCATGGCGGCCACGCCTTTTGGCGCAACCGCGGGCACCATTGTGGCCCAATCCCTTGCCTGCGCATGTAGGCGCAGCCGACCCGGACACAGGCAGGCTGCTCCGGAACCGCAGGATTCCAACCCAAATGAATACAGGTATGATCTCCGAACACCACTACTCGCATGGAGGATGGACAGACCATGGCATCGGTCAGGCACAACGAAACCATAGAACTAACGTTTGAAGCGGAGGTTCAGGTCGCGAACCCCATGCGTGAAATCGAATTCAACGTCGCGTTCCGCGAAGCAGGCGGCACCGAGGTCGTCCTGCCCGGTTTTTGGGACGGCGGGAACACTTGGAAGGCCCGGTTTGCCTGGCCCCGGGACAGCAAGTGGCAGTGGACCGCGTCCTGCAGCCCGGAAGACGCCGGCCTGCACGGCCGAACGGGGGCATTTTCAGTCGAGGGAACTGACGCCTCCACCGGCTTGTCACTCAGAGGGCCCATTTGCATTGCCGATGATGGCAGGCACTTCGCCCATGCCTCGGGCACCCCATTCAACTGGCTGGGCGATACGTGGTGGATGGGCCTGTCGCGGCGGCTGCCGCTTGAAGGTCTTGAATTCCTGATCGAGGACCGTGTCGCGAAAGGGTTCACGGTAATCCAAATCATTGCCGGCCTCTATCCCGACATGCACTGGTACGACGAGCGCGGGATGGGCGACGGCGGCTATCCGTGGGACCAGGACTTCAATTCGATCAACCCCGCGTACTTCCGTGAACTGGCCCGCCGCATCCGCCTGCGCGGCAACGCCGGGCTCTCGC
>JAPPAJ010000379.1 GCA_026705565.1 Caldilineaceae bacterium
GCCTTGCGATCCCCGGACAGACACTGCACCCCGCCGGCTTCGGCCAGCAGGGCGGCGCAGCGGGCCGGGACCTTGCCGGCGGCCACGCCCAGGCGTGGCCGCCAGTGGCTGTCGCAGGCGGCCAGCAGGGCTTGGTGCAGGTTGTCCGGGCCGCCGTACAGACGGTCCACGCCGATCAGGTCCAGATGAAAGGCGCCCGGCTCCCCCGGCTCAATGCGGTCCGCCACCTCGGCCAGGGCTGCAAGAAGATCGTTGGATACTTCCTCGTAGTGCTCCGTGTCGGCCCACAGGGCCACGGCGTCCTTGCAGCGGGAGAGGGCTGCCTCAAGCGGCTCTCCAATGCGTGCTTCACCCGCCTGCGGTGTGCGGTCCAGTACGCGCGGCCGGCCGGCACCGCCATCGCAGATGATCAGCGGCCGTCCCTCCAGTTCGGGACGGCGGCGCAGTTCCGCCTTGGCCGGCAGGTGGGTAACCAGCAGGCAGCCGATGGGTTTTACGGGAGGGTGCACGGCAGTCTTGGATCGATGGGGCAAAGGGAATTCGTGAACATGAGCATGCCAATATACGAATAATATATCAAATATACTCATGGGTAATCCAGTTGGGTTGCTTGGTTGAGACGGAGCGGGGTGGTTCGGACGATTGCCGGTGAAACAGGAAAGCAAATGGGAGACGCACCAGTCCGGCTTCGGGAATGCATGTCGTCTCTGGTTTGAGGCCACGCGGGCACATGGTGTGGCCGAGAGGGGAAGGGACTGCCCGACCGGCCTCGGCCGTTCCGTCCGTTGACAGTAGACTCGTCCTGCCGACTCACTTGACCAAGGACGGAAACCCATGCAGGCAGCTCTTGTGGGATTGCAGCATCCGCATGCCATGTCGCACCTGGCCACGCTTCAGCAACTGCCCGAGGTGGAGACCATCGTGGTGTGCGGTGAAAGCCGGGAGGATCTGGAAAAGGTCAAGGTCGGGCAGGGCGCCAAGGTGACGGCTTGGTACACCGACCCGGCCGCAATGCTGAAGGAGCACCGCCCCTTCTTTGCCATCGTCTGCGTTCGCAACGATCGCGGACCCGCCAATTTCAGTCGGGTTCTTGAAGCCGGCGTCCACTTGATGGCGGAGAAGCCCATTGGCCGCAATGCCGCGGAAACGCAACAGGTTCTGGACACGGCCGCCCAAGGCGAAGCCCTGCTGTCCGTCTGCTATCAGACCAGGAGCTACCCGGTCTTCCGCCAGATGCGGTCCATCCTCCGGGAGGGCCTGCTCGGGGAATTGCTGTCGGTGGAGGTCCGGGCTCTCTATACCCAGGTCAAGGACCGCAACCCGCGCCACTGGCTGTTCAACAAGGAGCATGCCGGAGGCGGCATGATTTCATGGCTGGGGTGCCACGACCTTGACCGCATTCGGTTCATCACGGGCGAGAACTACGCCACCGTGTCCGCCCAGGTAGCCACGCGCAGCGGCGAGGACATTGATGTGGAGGACATGGCCAACCTGTCGCTGACCCTGGAGTCCGGGACGCTGGTGTCCATGCATCTGGGATATGTGCTGGGCCAGAGCGGCTCCGGCTACCACAACCCGGCCGGGAATGACGTGTACCTCGGCGTGAACGGCCGTCTGGGGCGCATGTACGTGACGGGCATCGGTCTGGGCGAAGCCTCCCGGCTGTACGTGGAGACCCTGCATCCCGCCTGGAATGCGGCTCCCAGGCGCACCTTTGAATTCGAGATTGCGGACTCCCCGGCCTACTGCGGCGTGGCCGGGGAGAATTTCATCCGCCGCTTTGTGCACGCGGCCCAGGGGCGGGTGAAACCCCTAACCACGGGCGAGGATGCGCTGCACGTGGCGCGCGTGATGGATGCCGCCTATGCCTCCAGCGAAACCGGACGCAGGATTGCCCTCGTGTAGCCTCCGGTCCGCGGTCAGTCCCGCGCGGCAGTGCCGTTGGGCACCAGAATCATGGTTGCCTCCACGTTCCTCAGGTCTTCGGCCGACGCCAGAGACAGCGTGGCCAGGCTGCCGGCCAGCCAAGTCGGCAGCTGATCACAGTAGTGGGCACTGCCCGGATGTCCGGACTGTCCCGCGGCGTCAATGGCGAAGAGATTCGGTGAGCCCGGATCCAGATCGGCGACGATACGGTAGTTGGCCCCCATGTTGGCCGCGTAGTTGGGGTCCATGCCGGTGTTGCAGACAGTGACGCCCGATCCCCCCACGGGATTGCCGCCGCGGTCCAACAGTCCGCCTATGGCCTTGATGTAGGTCAGGGGATGGTGGAGGTGGATGCGGTGCAGCCGTCCCCATGTCCACTGATCCATGTCTGTCCCCAACTGCGTCTCAAGCTGGCGGCAGACTTCCAGCATGGTTTGGGACACCTCATCGCGGCGGGTTCGCTCATTCTCAAACCAGCCTGCAGGATCGCTTCCCAACAAGGCGTTGGCAAGCCCGGCGATGCTGTCGGCCACCTGGACGGCCACGGCGGGAGGAAACCGTTGCGATGCGACACTGAGTTGCCATTTCGCAAAGAAGGTTTCGAAAAGCGCGCCCCCCACTGAATCCGGCTCCATGTGGCAATCCCAGGCCTGCAGTTGCACCGCGGCCCGTCCCACCAACGGATCGGGATGTGCGTCCAGCAGGTTCAGCAGGTGCGGCAGGCACTCCACGGCCCTGAGCGACAGCGTGTCCGCCTGCATCTCCATACAGGTTTGGCGCGTCATCCGGTCGTTGGCGTCCAGCATCTGCCGGACGCGCTGTGCGCGATGTCCGCTGGCCCAGGTTCCGGACAGCGGATAGGGGTAGTCGTCGCCGGCGGTGCGGTTGTTGGCCGTGCGAATCCAGCCCTGCTGCGGATTGGACATGGCCGGCAGGCCCCTGAAGGGCACTACGCCCTGCCAGGCATCCTCCGGTTCCCACGCCTTGCGGTATCCGCGGTGCCAGTTGCGGCGGATGGGAATGGCCCCCGTGCACTGGTAGCCGATATTGCCTTCCGTGTCGGCAAACACCATGCTCAGGGTGGGAACGCGCCAGTCGGCCAGCGCCGACCGGAACTCGTCGCACGTGCGCGTCCTGTTGGTCTTCATCAGGACGCCGACTTCGGCACCCCGCTCGGTTTGGCCGTCCGGTCCCAAGGTGGCGCCCATCCACCGCAGCGAGACGGGTTCGCTGCCGCGGGCGGTTTCCGGCAGGAGGTGATCGACAATCGGGCCCGTAGGCGAGTAGACCACTTCGAGGTCCACGGGGTCTGCATTCCTCACCTTGATGCGTTCCGTCAGGGAACGGGCGGGGATCCACTCTCCGCCGTGCAGGAATCGGTCTGGATGGTCAGGGTCGGTTTGTTCCCGGTACAGGTCCCGTTGGGAACAGATGTTGTTGGTGATGCCGAAGGCCAGATTGCGGTTGCGGCCGAACAGCAAACCGGGCACGCCGATGTAGCCGGCGCCGGCGGCATCCATCTCTGCGCCATCCGCCAAGTGTGCCTCGTACCAGCAGGAGACGGCATTGAAGGCAATGTGGGGATCGCTGGCCAGCAGGGGATGGCCGGACCGGGAACGCGATCCGGACACGGTCCAGTTGTTGCTGCCGACGGTCTCCTCGGGATCGCCCACGGCCTGCCCCACGGGATCATGCAGGGAGGCCGGCACCGAACCGGGTGGCAGGATGCTCTCCGCGTCCGCTTCGCCCTGCAGGAATGCTTCGTACAGCGGTCCGTCCCCCAAGTGTCGACGGGCGATTTCCGGAACGTAGATGACCGGCAGGCGGACGGTCAGGTAGTACTGAAACTCGCACCAGATTGCGAGCGTGTCCATCGGATGCCACGGCTCGGGGCTGTAGTCCAGCAGCGCGAACTCTATGGGGGGACTGTCTCGGGTTTCCTCCATCAACTGGTTGATGCCTTTGGCAAACGCCTTTAATCGGCCGGCAACCGAATCCTGCATGACCTGCCACTGTGCCTTGGCGATGCGCGCAAAGCCGATAGTTCTGGCAATCGTGTCCCTTTGCAGGGCTGTCGGTGCGCCGCCCGTGGCCTCCGGACAGGCCTTGGCGCCCAGGATTTCAGCCAGACGGCCGTGCGCCTGCCGGCGGTAATAGTCCAACTGCCACAAGCGGTCCTGGGCCATGGCGTAGCCGTAGCCCGTGTACAGGTCCAGGTCCGATTCGGCATGGATATGGGGGACGCCGCGCTGGTCGCGGAGGATGCGCACGGAAGACGACACCGCCGAAGGCTGTTGCCCGTTCTGATCAGGTACCCGTTGTTGCAGTTGCTCCCGCCACCAGGCCTGGAAGTCGGCATGGTCCAGGCCCGCTGCCAAACAGGCTTCCTGTGGAGAATGCCGTTGCCCCAAGAGCCGGAGCAGCAGGCCCGAGTCCGGTTGTGAATGTTCCATACCTATGCAGTCCCTTGTCCTGTTGGTTCCCACCGATGCCTGAAGGTTACAGGGACGGGGGCAGAGCTTGGTTTTGGTGACAGGCCCCCCTCCCTGGAAGCTCGTATGGATTGTCCTGCTCCGGCCCCCGGGATTCCGATGCCCAACGTTCCAGCCGGGGCTTCCGCTTCCATTCAGCGCAAGGCGGCAGGCACTTGGAAACCGGGTCGAAGGTGCAGCCGGCATTACAGTCCCCTGCCTTGTGCCTGACCGGTTTGCGACCAACAAACCGGATTAATTATTGGCAATAGGAAACATGAATACTATTATTTGGTCATTGAAGGCATCGTTGGAATTGTTTGAATGCAACTTTCCGATCGCAAATACAAGATGTTTTTCGACACTGAAGGCATCCGCGACGCCTTCGTTGGGTTGGCCTGCGAACGGTTGGAACTGGGAGAGCCCGACCTGAAATCGGTGGAGGTGCTGACGCCGGTGCGGGACGTGGAGGTGTGGGGCCGCTTGCTGGAGACGGTGCAGGACCAGTGCTGGCGCTTCCGTACGCAACAGGAGGACGGTGTGTTGCTGGCCTACGAGGTTCAGTCCAGTGTCGAGTACCTAATTCTGATGCGACTGGTGGCCTACGCCAGCGTCACGCTGGTTTCCCTGGACCGCACGGAGCACTTCAGTCGGCGGCGCCCGGCACCCGTACCGTGCCTGTTTCTGATCTACACGGGCGAGGCGGCTTGGACTCCGACACCGCTGGACGAGTTGATGCGCGGGCATGTGCCGGTGGCGGGGCCGCTGTTCCCGTACATCTACATGGATGTGCGGCATGATGACTTCAGCACCTGGGGTTTGCCGCGGGAATTGGACCTGATGGTTCGTGCGGAGCGCACGAACACGGCCGAGGAGTTTTTGCACAGTGGATACCTGAGGGATGTCAGGACTCTGCGGGATCCGAACACGGTGAGGGCACTGGTGGACTTCATGCGGCGGACCATGCAGGGATGGTCCAGGCAGAGTGCCCGGGATAAGGCGATTTTGGATGCCCTACAATTGGACTGGGAATCAGTCACCACCCCGGAGGAGTTGGCCATGGCGGCAGTGGAAGTCCGGCGCGGCTATGTTGCGGTGAAGGAGGCGGGCCGGCAGGAAGGTCTTCAGGAAGGTCTTCAGGAAGGTCTTCAGGAAGGATTGCAGACCGGTGCCCGTCAAACCAAGGCCGACATGTTGTGTGAGGTTCTGCAGCCGGTGGCCGGCCGGCGGTTCGTGGACGAGCTCCGGGTATGGCTTGAGGATGAAGGGCTTCTTGCGCGTCTGGAAACGAACACAATCATCGATCTCAGGATCCGGTACGGTGCGGACCCGAACAACCTCCGGCAGGCCGTGCGGAACCTTTTGGGCAAGGCCTGAACTGCGGCCGGAAACGCGGAAGAATTTGGAGTTTCGGCACTGATGAACGGAGTTCACCAGCAGGCCGTGCCAAAGACCGCTTCTTGCGTCCTGCTCGTGCCTGGGGAATGTCCAGGGGTGCCAATTGCGAAGCCGAACGCAGGCTGCACCGCGGGAGCCGGGACTTGGGGGCCCGGGACCAGGATGATCCCGGAACCACCGTCCAACTCCCTGAGTCCATAATGCGCATGCCGAAGGCACGTTGAACGGGTCGGCGGATCTGTGGCAGGGAAATCCTGAGGTTTCGTGTCGCGATTGGGAGCGTAGTCGCGATTTCGGAGGAGTCGACCATGGCGGCAGGGGAAATCCGGCGCGGCCAGGTTGCGGTGAAGGAGGCGGGCCGGCAGGAAGATTTCCAAGAAGAAAGGTCCACGGGGATTGCACTCCTTGCCTCGATGCGTTCGGTCAGGGAACGCGCGGGCACCCACTCGTCGCCGTGTGGGAATCGGTCCGGATGGCCCGGGTCGGTTCTTTCCCGGTAGGGGTCCTGTTGGGAGCCGATGTTGTTGGTGATGCCGAGGGCCGGATTGCGGTTGCGGCCGAACAGCAAACCGGGCACGCCGATGTAGCCGGTACCGGCGGCATCCATCCCTGCGCCGTCTCGCCCATGCAGGGCCCGGCGCTCTTTATGTTGTGGGTGCTACAAAATGCAGAATGGAGGTTGTTGTCCTTTCCGGGTCCCGACCAACAGCAACGAAACCGAAACAGTGCCCGTACGGGTAGGCATGGATGTCGCGGATGGCAGGCGGCCGGCAACAAAGATGCGGACCGTACATGTAGAGGGACAGCCACCCTGGCCGTGAACTCCGGAACCGGGACAGCCGTCGGTTCCGGGCGCTGCGGAACTCCCGCATGATCACAACAAAAGGGATGCCGGTCCCGGAGGCAGATCCAAGGCCTTCCATGCGGTCTGCCACCAGCCAGGCCTCGATCCGGAAGTCATGTGCGATTGCCCCGCTGCCGGCCAAGCGTCAAGTCGATCACTACCTGATCACCGTGAACGTGGTGACGGTGAATCCCTTCACATTTGAATTCGTCCCGTCGCTGATCTCTTCCAAGGAGACGTAGTCTTGGATACTGGAGATGGCTTCGCCGTATTCCACGTCGGTTAGGCTCACCTTAAGCGAGGCAATCGGGCTGATGACTTCGTTGCCGTCGTTGACTGCCCACGCAGTGATTGTGTGGGCCTCACCACTGGCAAGCACGTCGATCGGGAAATCTCGATGCGCGTCCGGAGGCATTGCATAGAGGAAAGTGTCTGCGCCAGTGGGGAATATGTCTGCAAGGCCGGGGCTGGAGCCGGAATGATCGGCCATGAGTCTCTTTTCTTCAAACACCGCAGCGGTGGATACCCCTACTTTTGCAGCTTTTTCCGGGGATTGGTCCAACTCGACTTCTTTCAGTAGTTGGGCTTGGTTCGCGTCGTCCGTTACGAATTGCGGGGGTGTGGCATACATCGAACCGGTAATGGCACCGCCGTCGTTGACCCGTACGTTTGCGAACTTTTCAGTGTTTTTACTCATATCTGTGACAAGGCACCAAGTAACCAGCCTCTTGGTTCCATAGTTGGACTCCATGGCAGCCACGTCGTTTGCTTCAGGAACCACGTCGCCGTCTTCGTCGGTGATCCGTATGATGTAGGTATCGAAGTCCACATTGTTCCGCTGGCGGTCATCCTCTCCGCCGTGCGCAAGGCCAATCCTCAGCCTAGCCGCATGAGGGCGTGTCAATAAGCCGGATGCCGCCTTGTAATTCCCGAAGGCCTCGTTGTAGCCCACGTAATAGAACTTTCCTCCAGGAACATTCTTCGTCGCTCGAGTAACTCCTTGCTTCCACTCGGTCGTCATGAAAGCCGGTTTGGTCAGGATGTGGTTGATGCTTTGCTCCAGAATGTTGCTGATGAGGTAATCGCCGTCCGGAGTCTCGACCACGATCGCCATCTGGACAGTCACTTTGGTGCCGATCCTGACCCCCGTGAAGGTGGCCTTCCTCGAATTCAGCGGCAAGGTCTTGGCATGGGTGCTGCCGTCGTCCAGCATCACCACGAGGGACGCCCTGTAGGCATTGGGGCCCAAACCCCAGGATGCAGGATCGATGGCTGTCCACGAGACGTTGACTTCATCTTCGTGGTCGGAGTTCCGCGACACGGACAAGCCGGAAATCTGACCGTCGCGCAGACGAGTCCTGAAGGGGCAGTCCGAGTAGTCGTCGCCGAACATGCTACCCCCTGCGAAGCCGGCTCCGCTGACAGCAGCCAGCCCCAGAAATGCCAAAATGATGCTTCTGAGTGAGCGAGCTCCAATAGTCATAACACGGCCCCCGAATTTTCGACGTAATGCAGCAACGCGCCGATGCACAACTGAGCATGTGATAACACAACTTCACCTTGAAGTCGAATTCACTTGCCACTTGGGTGTTGTTTCGGTTTGGTTGGCGTTGGTCTGTGTCCGGATGGACCCTCTCCGTCGCGGACTTCATGTCCCCTCCAGTCCATCTCGTTCGCCCACGGCCTGCCCCCGCTGCAATTGCCGCGTCTGAAGACGAAGACACCATGGTGCCCATTTCCGTCACCTGGTCGTCTTGAGCCGCCTCCGGGCCCAATACCGGCAGCGCACCGCTTGTCGCTACCGCGTCAGTCCGGCAACGGGCTTTGGCGGTGGTTCTCGAGGCTGTGACCGCTGGGGGCAGACAAAGCGACTTGGTGACAGGGGCGCTTGGGTCTGTTGCCGCCCGTGCGGGGGCTCCGGATGCACTTGTGCCCTGGCCGGAACTCGTCAGGTTCCCATGGTTCGATTCCTGCTTCTATAATGGCGTTCCCGGATCGGGAGGGTTGGGGTTTGGACGTGGTGCCCAGACGGATTGGCGGGGCAGCTTGTCCAACCGGATCGGTCGCAACTTGGACTTTCAGGCGGTGCAATCTTGGTGTCGGAACTTTTGGAGAGCGTGGAAGGCCTCAGCTTTGGTGCCGCATTGCCCGACCGCCTGGTGACCGGGTATCAGAACTTCCCCGACAACGCTGTCGCGGACATCCCCGGGGCGGTGCGCACCGCCCTGGAGGAGACCGGTCTGTTGGACGCGGTCACGCCGGGCCAGTCGGTAGCCATTGGCTGCGGCAGCCGCGGTCTGGCCAATCTGCCGGTCCTGACCAGCACCACCATTGAGTGTGTACGGGAACGCGGGGCCCGGCCCTACCTTTTCCCGGCCATGGGCAGCCATGGCGGCGGTACCGTTGCGGGACAGTTGAAGGTGCTGGCCAATTTCGGCCTCACGGAGGAATCCATGGGTGTGCCGATTAGGGCGGACATGGCCGTGCGCCGGACGGCCCGCCTGCCGGACGGCCCCCAGATGTACCAGGGCGAGGACTCGGCCCGGGCCGACCATGTGCTGCTGATCAACCGGGTCAAGCCGCACACCAGTTTCCGTGGTCCCGTGGAGAGCGGCTTGTCCAAGATGGGCGTCATCGGCCTAGGCAAGCTGGAGGGAGCCCGGACCTACCATGCACACGGCGTGGAGGTCTTTGTGTCGAACCTGACCGAGGCCGCGCAGTTGCAGGTGAGGCACACGAATCTGCTGGGAGGGGTGGCCGTGGCGGAGAACGGCCACGAGGAAACCATGGTCGTGGAGGCCCTGCACGCCTCGGAATTCGCCGGTCCCCGTGAACGCGCCCTGTTGGATCTGGCCCGCACCCATCTGCCGCGCATCCCGGTTTCGCCCCTGGACCTGCTAGTGGTCCGGCGTCTGGGCAAGAACATCTCGGGCACCGGCATGGACACCAACGTGATTGGCCGCTTTGCCGTTCCGGACCTGCCGGATGCCGAGTGGCCGCGCATCACAGTGGTTGCGGTCCTGTCGCTTACCCTCGAAACCGCCGGCAATGCCAACGGCCTTGGACTCGCCAACGTGGCGGCCGGCCGGGTGCTGCGGAATATCGACTGGCAGGCTACCTATACCAATGCGTTTGCGGCGGGTGTCATGGGATTGCGCAAGGCCGCCATGCCTGCGGTGGTGCCCTGCGACCGGCAGGTGCTGGAATTGTCCCTGAACAGCATTCAGACCCGTCCCGAACAGGCCCGCATTCTGTTCATCGACGACACGCTCAGTCTGGGCAGGGCCTGGATGTCGCCCAACCTGGCGGCGGAATGGGCCGCCGCGCCGCATTGCCGGACCGGCCCCGAGGTCGGTCTTGCTTTCGACGACTCGGGCCTCATGACCAGCCCCTGGAACCTGGCCTGAACCCCGGGCAGGCACCGAGTTGCATAACGCGCAACGGTGTCGATTCGTCCGGCGTTCCCCTATCCGCCTTTCTCGTACGTGGGTCCCGCATGTATTCGCCGTCCGATCTGTTGCAAGCCGTCGCCGAGCGCATTTTGATCCTGGACGGTGCCATGGGCACGCTGCTTCAGGAACATCGGCTGACCCCTGCCGACTATGCCGGCGACAGGTTTCGGGATCATCCGCGGCCGGTCATGGGCTGCCATGACCTGTTGTGCCTGACCCAGCCCCGCATCATCCGGGACATCCATCGACAGTACCTGGACGCCGGGGCGGACATCGTCTCCACCAACACGTTCACGGCCACCGGCATTGCCCTGGCGGACTTCGGCCTCTCCGATCTGGCCTACGAACTGAATGTCGCCGCCGCCCGCATCGGACGGGAGGCCGTGGACGGCCGCGACTACGCGGACCCGGACCGCCCGCGCTTCGTGGCTGGGTCGATTGGCCCCACCAACGTGACGGCTTCCCTATCGCCGGATGTCTCGGATCCGGCCTTCCGCAACACTTCCTTTGATGAATTGGAGGCGGCCTACCGCGAGCAGGCGCGGGGCCTTATGGATGGTGGAGCCGATCTCCTCCTGGTCGAGACGGTGTTCGACACGCTCAACGCCAAGGCCGCACTCTTTGCCGTTCAAGGGCTGTTTCGGGACATCGGCCGCTCGCTCCCGGTCATGGTCTCCATCAGCGTGGTGGATGCCAGTGGTCGCAACCTGTCGGGCCAGACGCCGGAAGCCTTCTGGCACTCCGTCCGCCATGTCGAGCCCTTTTCGGTCGGGATCAACTGTTCGTTGGGTTCAACGGACATGTTGCCGTACATAAGTCGACTGTCGGAGGTTGCGAATACCCGCATCCACTGCTATCCCAATGCCGGTTTGCCCAATGCCTTCGGCGGATACGACGAGACCCCCGAGGAGATGGCCGCGGCCCTCAGGGAGACGGCCGTCAAGGGCGAACTGAACATCGCCGGCAGTTGTTGCGGTTCGGGGCCGGACCACACGCGGCGCATCCGGGCCGCGCTGGCGGACCTCGCCCCGCGTCCTGTGCCCGAGCACGTGCCGGCCACGGTGTTGGCGGGGATGGAACCGTGCCGCGTGACGCCGGAGATCAACTTCATCAACATCGGCGAGCGCACCAACGTTTCGGGGTCCGCGCGTTTCCGGCGCCTGATCCGCAGGGACCGCTTCGAGGACGCGGTGCAGGTGGCGGCGGAGCAGGTGGCCAACGGTGCCCAGATGGTGGACGTGAACTTCGACGACGGCCTGCTGGACGGTCCGGCCTGCATGCGCCGTTTCCTGCGTCTCCTGGCCGGGGAACCCGATGTGGCCCGGGTGCCGATCGTGATCGATTCCTCCCGCTGGGAGATTCTGGAGACCGGTCTCCGGGAGGTGCAGGGCAAGGCACTAGTCAATTCGCTGAGCCTCAAGGAGGGTGAGGAGGAGTTCCTGCGGCAGGCGGACCTCTGTCGGCGGTACGGAGCCGCGGTGGTCGTGATGGCCTTCGACGAGACGGGCCAGGCCGACACGCTGGAGCGCAAGCTGGAAGTGTCCCGCCGGGCCTACCGCCTGCTCACGGAGCATGGGTTCCCGCCCGAGGACATCGTCCTGGACCCCAACATTCTGACGGTGGGCACCGGGATCGAGGAACATGACGACTACGCAGTCGCCTTTATCGAAGCGGTGCGGGGCATCAAGGAGGAACTGCCGCACTG
>JAPPAJ010000283.1 GCA_026705565.1 Caldilineaceae bacterium
AGTCAAACCGGCCGTCGCAGGCGGTGTTTGCGTGCGGGGCCTGCGGGTTCCGTGCCAACGCCGACCACAATGCGGCGGTCAACATTTTGGTGCGTGCGGGACTTCCGTGCGTGCCCGTTTCGGCCCGCGGGACAGGGGCTTCTGCACGGCGAGGGGCGATCCCGTTGGGGAACCCCTACGACCCGTGAACGAGACTGGGACAACCTGCGTGTCAAGTTGTCTTGGTAAGTCCCAAACGGAACTGGGCATTGTGTCCTGTGTGTTGCCTTGGGTGATTCTGGCGGGAAAGGTGGCTGCACTGACGGAGCGCGTGCCGGTGTGGGAGGGTATGGAACTCCATCTGCGGTCCGCGGATTTCATGCGTCATTTGGTGGATCTTTATCTGTGTCGAGTTGTGTATCCGTCTCCCGCCACGGTGGCCGACATGCGCTCCCAACTGCCACAGTCGAACGATGAACTGGCCAATCGGCTGCACCATACCTGTCGCTGTCTGCGCACCGACCCTTTCTATGCCCACGCCTTCCAGGCATATCAGGAACGCATGTTTGTCGGCCAAACCTCGTCTCGTCTCTCCTTCGAGTTGGCGGTGGACAATTTCGAGCAGCTGGGTTTGCGCCTGCTGGCGATCTGAACCGCGCTACGAGAGGCACTTTCGGCGATGTTTCGGCAGGACACGAGCCTGCCACCAAGTGCCACCGGACGGTGCCGCGGTACTTCGGCATACGACCTGAGTCATTTTCGAATGCCCTTCCCCGGCATGGACGGTGTCAAGCAGCCGTATTCAAACGTGCCACTGGCAGCTTTTTTGCAACGCGATTGTACTTTGACGGACCACTCCTGAGGACAAACGGTTCCCCCAAAAACCTGGCACTTGGTGCCCAGTGTGGCTCCGAGTAATACCAGTCCATCATAATTGGATCATATGCGACAGGGCATGAACGTCGCACTGCGGAAGATCAGACAGTGCAGGCAATCGGGGAGGATCGCCCATGAGCCAAATCAGAATCATCGTCGACGGCCCGGAGTGCATTGAGCCCGGCTGCTCGAACCGCACCGCGCGGCGTGTGCATCCGAAGTACAACCCCATCGGCCAACACCGCCTTCGCTGCGATGCCTGCCACGATGCCCGGCAGGGGAAGCAGGAACGGCAGATGGATGCCTTCTTGGACAGGCAGTACAGGAAGGAGCAGTCCGACCTGCAGAAGGGCTTGGCCGCCACGCGCACTGCACCGCACAAGGACAGCCAGGGCAACCCGCAACCGTGGGGCAAGACCACACGGGCCCGCAAGTACTGGCAGTGCGAGATGTGCGGAGACGAAATTCACCCCGGGGATGACTACCTGCTCGTCACAACCTACCCCTTCCTGTCAGACTATCCCCGACGGACCCCGGTCTGTGCGGCTTGCAGCGTGCGGCCGCTGCGTTGAGATATTCCTGAGGCAGTCGAAAATCACGGCTTGCAGCGTGCTGCTGCTACCTCTTGGTCCACACCACACAATGGACCCGGGCCATGCTCGCGAGATTCCGCTGCACCCCGGTGACCTGTTCGACGCCGACTATGAGGACTGTCCGTTCCAGACCTGCATGCGGGACGGCGAAATCGCAAACTTGGATGCAACGTGTGACCTGACGGACGCGGACGTGGTCCATGTGACTTGGGCAGTTACGGACCCGACCACCTAGGGGCTGGGTGCCAACGCCTTCTAAAGTTCACAGGTGGTCATCCTCTTCCAAGGTCGTCGGCGTTCCTTGGGCTACCGCACCGGTCCTGATGGGGAAGTTGTTCCAAAGATGGGATCGAGGAGAACTGTTCCCGGTGCAGTCTCAGATATTATGTCATACTGTTATATGAAGCCCTGTTGCCTGCTGGGTGTGGGGCTGCCGGTATTCACTTGTCGGTGGAGAGGTGATCATGGTCTGGCAACGTATTCGGAATCACCCGGGACTGGCCGCGTTGCTTGTCCTTCTGTTGGTGCTGCCGGCTCCCTTGGTCTGGTTGGGTTCCAGCACAGACCTGTTGGATCCCGTACTGTATTCCGCAGTGATTGAGGCCGATGTGGAGTTCGACGCGGAATGCAACATGGTTTCGCGGCAGATCACGAGTGAATCGGGCCGGCGGGACCATGTGGCGAAACTGGAGGCGTGGAGTTCCGAGGGAATGTTTCACTCGGTTACCCATGCCAGGGACATGTGGACGCATCTCACGAACAAAGGCTGGACTCCGGCGGAAATAGAGACTTTCGCGCGGGATCTCGATCTATCCAGTTGTAGGGATCACGCGGGAAAGTTCATGACTAGAGCCAAACTCGGGAGCGTCTGGCTCAACCTCGTGACCTTCAGTTCCGAGAGCTGGGAGATTACATACGAGCCGGTTCACGGATGAGCGAAGGCTTGCTCCTCCGGACCAAACGATAGGCTTCGAGTGCTCCGGCCTCGGATGAAATCGCCCTGTGGACCAACGCGAGGCCATACGGAGGCTGAGCGGATCCCTGAGCCAAGCGGCCTGCCGGGTGCGGGCGGGAGGTCTTGGCTGATTCCAGACTGACTGCACGGGCCTTCCGGCCACCGCAGAAGTTGGATTTTCGGATGGAACTCCCAACCACAGTTGGGACCTGACGGCAACGTTGTCAATGATGCGGTGTCAAACCGACACCGCACTTGGGATGCGAACGGTCAGTCGCGCGGCACCAGGTCGGTAATTCCACGTAGGTCCAGGTCTTCCGCCAAGTGACAGGCCACTTCGTGGCCCTCGCCGATGGGACGCAGTTCCGGGGTTTCCGTGGCGCAAACGTCCTGGGCGTAGCGGCACCGTGGGTGGAAGTAACAGCCGGAGGGTGGATGGGCCGGATCCGGCACGTCGCCTTCCAGCACGATGCGCTGGGAACGCTCGCGCGGGTCGGGCCGGGGCACGGCCGACAGCAGCGCTTCGGTATAGGGATGCTTCGGGTTGTGGTACAGCTCGTCGGTGGCAGCCGTTTCGACCATCTTGCCGACGTACATGACTGAAACCCGGTTCGCGATGTACTCCACCACGCTCAGGTCGTGCGCAATGAAGACGTAGGTCAAATCGAATTCGGCCTGGAGATCCTGGAGCAGGTTCAGGATCTGCGCCTGGACGGACACGTCCAGGGCGGAAACCGCCTCGTCGGCCACGACCAGCCGGGGCGACAAAATCAAGGCCTTGGCAATGCCGATCCGCTGGCGCTGGCCGCCGCTGAAGGCGTGGGGATAGCGCCGCATGTATTCCGGACGCAGGCCGACCCGCAACAACATGTCGGCCACGCGTTCCTCCAGTTCGCTGCCGGAGGCGATGCTGTGCACGCGCAACGGGTCGCCGATGATGTCCAGCACCGTCATGCGGGGATTGAGGGAGGAGAAGGGATCCTGGAAGATCATGCGCAGTTCGCGGCGCACGGGTTTGAGGCTCTTGTTGTCCAGCGCATCCAACGCTACTTCATCGCCGTCAAGGTTCCGATAGAGAATAGAACCGCCAGTGGGTTCGAAGGCCCGCACCAGGCAGCGGCCCGCCGTGGTCTTGCCGCAGCCGGACTCCCCGACCACCGCCATCGTCTCTCCCGGGAAGACGTCGAACGTCACGCCGTCCACGGCCTTCACTTGGGTTACGGATCTCCCGAAGAACCCTTGGCGGATGGGGAAGTACTTGCGCAGGTCCTCGACCCGGAGCAACGGCTCCTTGCCGGCGGTGGGCGCGGACGGGATGGCCGTGTCAGCCATGGGATTCCTCGTGGAGCAGACAACGGACGGTATGGCGCGGGTCGAGACGCGAAATGTCGGGGTGGACGGTTTCGCATCGACCCGTGATGATCTGGGTGCAGCGGGGATGGAAAGGGCAGCCACTGGGTCTGTGGTAGGGGTCGGGCACGGAGCCCAGGATGGGGTTCAGGCGGCCCTCATGGCTGTGGCCCAACCGCGGAATCGACTCCAGAAGAGCTTGGGTGTAGGGGTGCTGCGGATTGTGGAAAATGGTGTCCACGTCCGCCTGCTCCACTACCTCGCCGAGGTACATGACGACCACTTCGGAGCACATCTCGGCCACGACTCCGAGGTCGTGGGTGATCAGCATGATGGCCATGCCGAATTCCTCCTGGAGCTGCTGCATCAGCTCCAGAATCTGGGCCTGGGTGGTCACATCCAGGGCCGTGGTCGGCTCGTCGGCGATGAGCAGCATGGGGTCGCAACTCAGGGCCATGGCAATCATGACCCGTTGGCGCATGCCGCCGGACAGTTCGAAGGGATAGGCGTCGAAGCGCTGTTCGGGTCGGGGGATGCCCACCGCCTGCAGCATTTCGATGGCCCGGTCGCGCGCCTCGTCCTTTTCGACATCCATGTGCAGGCGGATGGCCTCCGTCATCTGGAAGCCGACCGTGTACATCATGCTGAGCGAGGTCATCGGCTCCTGGAAGATCATGCCGATGTCCTTGCCTCTGATCTGACGAAGTTCCTCGCTGTCGTGATCCAGTGCCGCAATGTCCACTCTGTTTTGGCCGCCGGTATTGAGGACAATGCTGCCCTCCTCGATGCGGCCCGGTTTCTCGACCAGCTGCAGGATGGAGAAGGCGGTTACGCTCTTGCCGCAGCCGGATTCGCCCACGATGCCAATGGTCGTGCCGCGCGGCACCGTGAAATCGACCCCGTCGACGGCGCGTACGGTGCCTTCGTCGAGGTGGAAGTAGGTCTTCAATCCCCGAATGTCAAGCAGGATGTCGGTGCTGGCACCGTGGGTTTTGTTGCTCATGGATTGTGCACCCGCGTCAGCGCGAGTAGGGATCGGCCGCATCGCGCAGGCCGTCTCCGACATAGTTCAGTGCCAGGACCGAAACGATTACGGGCACGGCTGCAATGAGGAGCCACGGAGCTGTGGCCAGGACCTGGACCCTCTGGGCGTCCTTGAGCAACACTCCCCAGCTGACCACGGGGGGCCGTAGGCCTAAGCCTAGGAAGCTAAGCGACGTTTCCGCGAGAATCATGCCCGGGATGCTCAGGGTCACGCTGGCGATGATGTGGCTCAGGAACGATGGCAGCATGTAGCGCAGGATGATGCCCAGCTCCGCGACCCCGTCCAGCCGTGCGGACATGACGAAGTCCTCCTCGCGCAGGGAGAGGAAGCGGCCGCGCACCACCCGCGCCAAGCCGGTCCAACCCAGGATGCTCAGGATTACGGTGATCGCAAAATAGCGCTTGATTGCGTCCCAGTCGTCCGGTAGCGCTGCTGACAGTCCCATCCAGAGAGGAATGGACGGGACCGCACGAAAGAACTCGATAGTGCGCTGAATGATGTTGTCTACAGTGCCACCGAAAAGTCCGGAGACACCGCCCAGAAGAATGCCGAAGATCAGGCTCAGGGCCACCCCCACGAGACCGATGGTCATCGAGATGCGGGTACCGAAGATGAGGCGGCTGTAAAGGTCCTGGCCAAGTTTGTCTGCGCCGAAGAGGTAGAAGGGCTGGGTGGGATCCTTGGGGCCGAAGAAATGCTTGCGGGAGGGAAAGATCCCCAGTACTCGATACTCCTCGAGCCCGTCGACAAAGAACCCCAACTCGATCACCTGCTCGGGATCCGGCTTGAAGACCCGGCGCAGGGCCGCCGCTTCGATCTCGACTGTGTAACCCAGGACATGGGGGTGGAATTCGCGGTTGCCGAACTCGTCTTCCAGGATCAACTTGATGCGCTGGGGCGGTGCAAACGTGTAGTCCGCCGCGTAGTGGTCGCGCGGCAGCGGAGCCAGAAACTCGGCAAAGATGGCCACAAAATAAATCAACAAGCTGACCGCGGTGGCAACCATGGCCACCTTGTGTTTGCGGAAGCGCCACCACATCAGTTGCCACTGTCCGGCAACCAGCAGGCGCATGTCCTCCTGGGATTCCGGGGTCTCGACAGGTGGCAGGGCGGAGGGGGTTGCCGCGCGGGGTGTTGCGGTCACGGGAAACGGCTCAGCTGAAGCGGATACGGGGATCAAGCCATGCCAGCAGGACATCCGAGATCAGGGTGCCGATCACGGTCAGGATACTGACAAGGAGAATGAAACTGCCGGCCAGGAACATGTCCTGCTGCAGGAGAGCACCCAGCAACAAGGGACCGGTGGTGGGCAGGTTCAGCACTACGGACACAATGATGGAACCGGACACGAGCTCGGGGAGCGTCCAGCCTACCGTGCTGATAAAGGGGTTGAGGGCTACGCGCACCGGATAGCGCCAAATCAGCGTTCGCTCGGGTACACCTTTGGCGCGGGCTGTGATCACATACGGCTTGTGCAGTTCGTCGAGCAGGTTGGCCCGCAGAATGCGGATTGCGCCGGCCGTACCGGCAGTGCCCAGGATCACGATCGGAATCCAGAGGTGGGCAAGGAGGTCAATCCATTTGCCCACCGACCACGGTGCATCCTGGTACTCCGGCGAGAAAAGGCCGGCCGGGCTAAGTCCAAACAGCTTCAGTGAATAATAGAGAAGCAGCAGGGCCAGCAGGAAGTTGGGTACGGCGAGACCTATGAAACCGAAAAAGGTGGCGATGTAGTCTCCCAGCGAGTACTGGTGCGTCGCGGCGTATTTCCCGATAAACAAAGCCACGATCCAGACGAAGACCACCGTCAACAGGGTGATCAGCATCGTAAACGCGATGCGATCCCAGATCAGATCGCTGACCGGTTTGTTCCAGGTGAAGGAGCGGCCGAAGTCACCCTTCGTGATGATGTTCTTCATCCAAAGAAAGTACTGGACGTACCAAGGGCGGCCCAAACCGTATTGCCGCTCCAGTTGGGCGATCTGGGCTTCCGGAACACTCTCTCCCTGTGCGCTCAACTCGGCCACATAGAACGTGAGGAAGTCGCCCGGGGGCAACTGGATGATACCGAAGCACAGAATAGAGATCCCGAATACGGTCGGAATCATCAGCAGTACTCGGTGAAGGATGTACTGGATCATGGCGGACGGCAGGGACCGAGGGTCTCAGTCACAGCGTTGGCATACGGGCCGCGCGGCGGAGAATCCCGCCGCGCGGCCCGGTTGGTGTCAGATCGAGTGTACTTGTCTTACTCGTCCAGCCACCACTGGTGGGTGTCGGCCGGTCCCGGAGTCGGGTACTGCCATGCAAACGGCATGTTGTCCATGATGTTACGCATGTTCTTGTTGGCCACACCATAGGGCGGCGCCGGAGTGGCGATACCCATGCTGTAGAAATCGTCCGCGGCGATATCGAGAATTTCCATCATCAGCCGCGTCTGCTCAGCCGCGTCTGGTGTTGCCTGAATCGTGTCATAGATGGCCAGCGCCTTCTGCACGGATTCCGGTGGGTCTTCTGCAAAATCATCATCCGGACCAAAGTTGTACCAGCGGTTCCAGGCGTATCCCCAGCGGGAGTGGCCGTGAACTGCGGCCCAGTTGCGAGGATCCAGCAAAGTTGAATAACCAATGCCACCGGGTCCACCCCAGGTCTGGGCATCGAAATCAAGCACTTCCAGCTTTTGTTGGCCCAAAGTGCGGTCCAAAACGTTGGGGGTCATCTTGATCCCGACCTCGGCCCAGTAGTTGCTAATCAGGTTCAGCATGTCAACGTGCTGCGGTGCCACGGTAATGACGTCGATTACGAAAGAGATGGCGTTGCCATCGGGGCCGAGGCGAATGCCGTCAGCGTCCCGTTCCGTCCAACCGGTGGCGTCCAGGTGTTCGTTTGCCTTGTCCACGTTGTACTCGGTGTACTGCGTAGCCAGCCGCTCGTGGTAGTAGGGGCTGGACGGCATGGGGGCAGTCTGCCAGGGAGTACCCTGGCCAACGAGGACGAGATCAATCAGTTCCTGACGGTCGATGGCGTAGGAGAGGCCAATGCGGAAGTCCTTGTTGCCGAAGATTTCGTCCTTGACCGGATCCGGATGGGTCTGGTTGAAGGAGATTTCCATCACGTTGCTGCCCGAGGCCAAACCGTTGGTCAGCACAATTCCGGCCGACTCCTGGGCATCAAAGAATGCTGCCTTGTTGGAGAGCGCGTTGATGTGCCGCTCCTGATAGTCGATCTCGCCGGCCAGGGCCTGCAATACCAACGTTTCGGGATCAGCACTGAAGTTGAAGACGACAGCGTCGAGGTACGGAAGCTGGTTGCCCTCCGTGTCGACCTTCCAGTAGTAGGGGTTGCGGTCAGCGCGGACGAAGGTCGTGTTCTCCCCGGCCGGGGTGGTGATTTCCCAAGCCCAGATTACGGGCAGATCGGCGTCGTTGTAGTACCCACAGCAACCGCCGCCAATCCGGTCCCGGAACCAAAGGGTCCAGTCCTCAAATCCGTTTTCCGTCGCATCCGCGCCTGCTTCGTCATTGAAGTCCGCATGGAACTGCTGCACATAGTGTTCGGGATAGCTTACGACCGCAGGGCCGCCCGGAGCTGCCAGCCGCAGGGGCAGCACACCGTTGGGTTCCGCGTATGCCCATGTCAACGTGTAGTCGTCAACGGCTGTGAGAGTAGCTGGTACCTCTCCGGACTTGAGCCAGACAGGTACCGCCGGTGTCAGTTCCTCGTTAAGGATTACGTTGTCGAACCACCAGGCGATGTCGTGCGCCGTGTAGGGTTCGCCGTCGGACCACTTCATGCCGGGGCGCAGATGGAAGGTGTAGGTGGTGGAATCGTCGGACACGTCGAAGCCGGAGGCGACATTCGGTCGCACCCCGCTCCAGTCGCGGTTCCAGCTGAGCAATTGGTCGTAGGCCACGGTGCGGTAGATCCAGGCGTTGTCGCTGCCGCCGCGCAGACCCGCACGCCAGACGCCGCCGTATTGGCCGATGGACTCAACCGGTTCGACCACAAGTGGCTCGGAAGGCAGCCGCTCGGAGAGGGGTGGCAGTGTGCCGTTGTTCACCATTTCCTGGAACTCAGGAGCCTGGTTTGGGCTGGCCATGCCGGCATCCATGGCGTCATCGGCAGCCATGGCATCGTCCGCCGGGGCCTCGCCCGGTGCACCGCACGCGGCAAGTGCAAGCATCAGTATTGCCGTCAAGGCGAACCACAGCGTGGACCTCGACAGCCTGCGTGTCACAGTCATATGTCCTGACCTCCAGGAACCTTGGCAAAAACAGCGCGCTCACCCTCAAGACAACTCTGGTCATCGGCAACGACCCGCCGAAAGGCGGGGAGGGGTGAGTTGACGCGCTTGGAAGGGCGGTTGCGTTGAAACTCGAACCGCAGTCAGCTAAGTCTACCAAAAGCGATCCATCGGGCGGCTACGGGCGGCTGGACCGGTACAGTTTCGGCTTCGTTGAACTTGCTCTGAGCCCTGAAGCGACAACCCCGCGGGTTCAGGTGGTTTCATGCCCCTGCCTCAGGCCGTGGAGCGTTCCTGTCTTGTGCTTTCAGCCTCGTGGGTAAGGTGCGTCCGCGGTTTGAACCACCTCCGACCGGTCCACCTCCGGTCGCATCATGACCATCACATTTGGGGAGGACATCGACCATGGTGCAGCGTCCTCCGTCAGCCGTGCACCATGCAGTTGCAATACATGGATGGCCCGACGCTCCGCCTTCATTGAGAGGGCGTGGTTGGCGTGCCGGACTTGCGGCTCGCCTGGCTGTCCGACAGGCCCTGTCCCGATTGGTCGCCAAGGTTGATCCACTGCGTCGATTCAGGTTGGCCCGTCGTCCCCCGCGAGAACCCTTGAGGTCGGCGTGTGCATGCCATGGCCACGCGGACGGTGTCCGGAACCTGCTCGGAAGCACCCAGGGTTTGGGGATATCACCGCCAAACCCTGGCAGGCCCACCCTTTCCTCGATTGCCTGACCACGTGGCACGGCCACTCTGTTCCGGTCACCCGCGGACCACAACGGCGCTCGGTTGACGTAACCAAATCGAGGAATTTGCGTTTTACATATACAACAGTAGGACGCTTGCTCGATCCGCAAGGCCGACAGGACTTCGGTAAGTCCTTTACCGACTGGTTTGTCCGGCACACACCTGCCGGACATGCTGGGGTCTCGCTGCGTCGTTGCCCACATCATCCGGACCCAGTCATGTCTTCAATGTCCTGCTCGCTGCCGGACAGCATCTCCTGTGCCGGGAACGCGAGTCCGGTGTGCCCGAACTCCGTAGGCGATCCGACGGTTGCCGTTCCATACCCTCAGCCGCTACGAGGGAGTCGCACTGGCGAAGCGCTCAACCCTGATCTTCGCCAGCGCCCAATGAGAAGGACGCCACCAGCTCCGATTCCGGCTGCGGAGAGCAAACCGCGGCGACTTGCGAAGGGTTCAGGGTGGCCACATGCCGTCAAAACCGCAGGAGTCTGTGCAATGGTCTTTGTACTGGCAGTCGCGGCGGTCCTGGCTTGGGGAGGGGTGCCGGTTGCCACACAGGAACCCGCGCCGAGTGCCTCGATCTGGATCTGCAGGTTGGTGTGCACTTGGACGCCGGCCTGCATGATGTACAAGTGCGAAATCCGGCCCCCGCGTTTCGCACCCCCCAACTGGCAGAGTCAACATGGCAACCGGTCCACGTGCCCGAGCCTGCCCAGATTGTCTCGTTCTATGGGCATCCCGGGGTACCGATAATGGGCGTGCTGGGCCATGGCACACCGGAGGTTGTGGCCGAGCGCGTCGCCGTCTGGGCGGAGCACTATGACCGGCTGAACGGGCCGCGTGGTGCTGTTCCCGCCTTCCATCTGATTACAGGCGTAGCCCAGGCAGGCTCGACGCGGGATGGCACCTGGCTTTATCGGCTCTCCCATGAGCGCATCGGCGAGTACGTCGAGACTGCTCGAGAGCATGACATGCTGATCTTCCTCGACACGCAGATTGGTTGGAGCGACCCACTGGTGGAGGTCAAACTGCTCGAGCCCTTCCTCAGAGAGCCCTTCGTGCATATTGCGCTGGACCCGGAGTTCGCCACGGAGCCGTTGGGGATTGGCCCGGGAAAGGCCCTCGGCTTTCTCACCGGTGCCCAGATAAATGAAGTACAACGCTACCTCGCGGCCCTCGTCGCAGAGGCGGAGTTGCCTCCCAAGATCCTAATGGTGCACCAATTCGCGAAGCGGATGCTGCACGACCGGGAAGTGATTGAGAACTATGACGCCGTCGAACTGTCGGTGGACATGGATGGCTTCGGATACACCGCTGCCAAGTTGAGTGGTTACAGGCGGTTTGCATTGTCTGCCCCGTCGGAGCGGCCCGCCCTGAAGCTGTTTTTGGGACTTATATACCTGACTACCACTGCAACGAGAAATCGTGTTGGCTGTTGGGTCCACCTGCGACTCTCACCGGAAACCGGACCTGCCAAGGGGCTGGGGGCGGTGGAATCGCCAACCAACTGATCCAATCATTGCACAAAACAATTCGGATTGGAACTTCATCTACCTCTGTAGACAATGCGAGGCCGAGGTGGAGAACACGGTATTGGCTGAACTCAAAGGATTCAAGCGGCTCCCTGCGGCTTGCCACATGACATCTCGTTGCAGTGCTACGCAGTCGGCATGCCTTGTTCACGGGTCCTTGAGGATCCCAATGGATCGCCTCTCGCTGTGCAGATGCCCCTGTCCCGCGGGCCGAAACGGGCACGGGACGGAAGCCCCGCCCGCGCCAAGATGTTGAGGGCCGCATTGTGGTCGGCGTTGGCACGGAACCCGCAGGCCCCGCACGCGAACACCGCCTGCGACGGCCGGTTTGACTTGTCAACATGGCCGCACCGGCTGCACG
>JAPPAJ010000058.1 GCA_026705565.1 Caldilineaceae bacterium
GACAATGCCGTCCCCGCTGCCGCCGGCCAGGGTCCGGCCGTCGGGACTGAAGGCCACACTGTCGATCATTCCCGCATGGCCGGCGAGCAGGGCCTCGACTTCGCGGGTCCGGGCGTCATACAGCCAGATGCCCACGCTGCCCCCAACCGCCAGGAGCGTGCCGTCCGGCGAATATCGCACGACTGCAATCGTGCCCTGCCCCAGACGGGCCTTGGCCCCGTCCGGCAGGGCCTCCGACCGCGCTTCCCGGGCCGCACCGGACACCGGCATGGCCAGGAGCAGGCACAGGCATGCGGCCAGGATGCGGATCGGGGTCTTCACGGACCACATCGGACAGCTTCCTCAACGGCAAATCGGTCCCCTACCTTGCACCAGGGAGGAGGAGATGGCCAAACGCCATGACAGGGGGCGCTCCCCGTCACCCATCGGACCGGGCTCGGGAGCAACATTGACGGGTTGCGTCCGATTCCGCTCTGCAGCCGCCCCCGGGCCCCGGCCTTTCCACCTGCCCGGAGGCTCCGGCAGTCCCGGATGGGGGCCGCGAGCCTCCCTCCGTCTCCGCATCACGGGTTCCCGCATGCTTTCAGGAAGCGCGCGAGCAGGTTCGGCCGGTCGGCGGGATCCGTCACCGACACGGCACAACCCCGGTGATCCCGAACCTCGTGCAGATTGGGCGTGTCGGTTTGGAAATCGACGGGCAGGGCGGTCAGGCGCAAGGTATCCAGAGTCAGATACTCCAGTTCAGGAACTTGGGCCAAAAAGCCCGGCAACAGTTCCACAAAATCTGCCGAAACTTCCAAGTCCTTGACTTCCAGCTCGGGGGGCGGGAAGGACAGGCCTTCCGGATCCAGATCCCGCAATACCAGTCGCCGCAACCCGGGAGCGTGGGCCAAAAAGCCCGGCGGCAGTTCCACAAAATCTGCCGAAACTTCCGAGTCCTTGACTTCCTGCCCGGGGGGTAGGAAGGACAGGCCTTCCGGATTCAGATCCTGCAATACCAGTTGCCGCAACCCGGGAGCGTGGGCCAAAAAGCCCGGCGGCAAGCGTAGGCGGGAGCCGGACAGGTCCAGGGATTCCAGGGCCGGGGTATGGAACAGGAGGTCGGCGGGCACCGCGGGGAACCAGACATCGCCCTGCAGGTAGAGCGTCTGCAGGCCGGTCAGGCCGGCCAGGTCGTGGGCCTGCAGCGGCGGCGTACCCTCAAGCCATGCGTGGCGGGTGGCCGCGGGCTTCAGGTTCAGACTCTTCACGGAAGCCAGATCCATCCACGTGATCTCCGCACAGGAATCCCGGACGAGGCCCGAGTTGCGCAAGGTCTGCAGCAGGCGGGCCTTCACCCAGGGATGGCGCTGGCATACGCCGGCACCCGCGGTCCAGGTCATGGTGGTTTCGTGGACCGGGGGCTCGGCCCCGGTCCCGACCGGCTCCCCCACCAGGCGCACCGTCCCCTGCGGCCGCACTTCCAGTATCCGGGTGTGACAAGCAGCCGTGTCCACCACCACGGACCAGCGCACGGTCTGTGTCGGCCGGAAGCCCGCCGGTACCGTGAACAGGGCCGAGGCGGGGAGATCCCCGTGCGCACCCGTCATGGTCGCCGTCACCAGCGTGCCGTCCCGCCGCAGGCCGTACGTCCCTGTTCCTTCGCCTTCTGTCGGAACGTAGGTTCCCCGGACCTCCATCCATCCCGGATCCGCGGTGCGCCACACGGCTGTGGCGACAAAGCCAGCTTGGCGCGGCGAAGCCGCCTGCGTCATCCGGCCGTCCCGGTGAACCCGAAGTTCCAGGGCGGAGCCGGGCGCGGTTTCCGGGTCGTTCCCGTCCCCGACCGGGACCTGCGCCGTGGCCGGCACCGTCCAGGTCACCGCCTCCACCGGGCGGAAGCCCGCCGGCACCGTGAACAGGGGCGCGGAGGGCCCCGCGCCCAACCCGTCCCCGGGCGGGAGAGCCAGGGTGGCCGTGACGGTGTCCCCCCGGCGCACCAGGTGGACGGTTCCCGCACCCGCCGTCGGCGTAAACGTCCCCGTCATGAGGAGCGGGTCCGTTTCCTCCGTCATCCAGGTGATGGCGGTGTGGTATCCCGCATACCCCGCCCCGTCGAGGGCCGGCGCGCCCAGGTGGTGCACCGTCCCGTCCGGGCGCGCCTCCAGGATCACGGTCACCGCCGGGGCCTCCGGCAAGGGCCGGCCACGTGCCGTCATCGGCCGGGCCGCCGCCGTCCAGGTCCTCGGCCATAGCGGCCGGTAGCCCTCGGGCAGCCGGAACAGCGGCTGCGGGAGCGCACCGTGGCCCACCGGGGCGCGGTGCACGGTGAGGGTGGCCGTTACCTGCCGTCCCTCGCGCCGTACACGGTACTGGCCCCCCCAGTGCGCCGCCTGATCGGTGTAGACGTCGGCGACCGGCGGGATGCCTGATTGGTTGAACTGTTCCCGTGCCGGGAGCGTGGTGCCCATCAATCGGTTGCCGGTCAAGTTCAGTTGCCGCACTTGGAGGAGATGCTCCAGTGACATGGGAATGCAACCTGTCAACCGGTTGAAGCCCAAATCTAGGACTTGCAGGTGGGCCAACTGCCCCAGTTCCGGCGGGATGGTTCCCGTCAACCGGTTGTGGTCCAGACTCAACCATTCCAGTCGGTCCAGTTGCCCCAGTTCCGGCGGGATGGTTCCCGTCAACCGGTTGAAGCTCAAATCCAGGACTTGCAGGTGGTCCAGTTGCCCCAGTTCCGGCGGGATGGATCCCATCAACTGGTTGTGGTTCAAATCCAGGCTTTGCAGTCGGTCCAGCTGCTCCAGTTCCGGCGGGATGGATCCCGTCAACCGGTTGAAGCTCAAATCCAGGCTTTGCAGGTGGCCCAGTTGCCCCAGTTCCGGCGGGATAGTCCCGACCAGAGGTGTAGACCAGGCATCTTCAATCTTCACCACCCGTCCGGAAGACGGGTCCACGCCCACGCCCTCAAACGACCCGAGCGGACGGTCACGCTGCCACGTGCGGAGCTCGTCCGTGTTGGCGCCCCGCAGCACGTCCCGGGCGGCCAGCAGCACCTCCCGGTCGCAGTCCGGGCCGGACGAGGGCTCGGTTGGGGGACAACGCCGGTCCTTGGAGTCGGTGGGAACAGGAGCCTCCACGACCTGGCCGGTGGCGGCCGGCAGCGGCGCGGGATCCACGGGCACGGCCGTCGGCGACGGCACGGGCACGGCCGATCGACCGCAGGCCCCACACAGCAGCGCCAGTCCCACGACGGCCAGCTTCCACTTCCGGCAGTCCATGCCCGATCCCTCCAATGGCTGGAAGGGCAGGGCAACTCCCTGCCATCCCGGTTGATTGTAGGGGGTGTGGACATAAGGCATGAATGAGGTCGTTGGTTGTGAAGCTATCATCCTGCCCACGTCGCCCTTCCCTTCACAGCTCCTCTGCCATGGCCCGTCACGCACTGCGCACCCACGAATTCAAGGGCCTGCTCCGTCTGCTGCAACAGGATCCGGCGGTGCGCGTGGGTTCGTACCGGGATCTCCGCCGCTTCCTGCACGGGGTCCACTACCCTTGACAGGTATATGTAGCGTTGCGGTCCTGCCGTGCAGGGCCATTGCGTGAGGAAAGGGCCAGGAGGGCCGACGCATGGGCCTTGGGTAGAGTGGCGGTGTCAGTCACCCACCCCACCTTGCGAGGACGGTCATGCGTCGGTGCCGGTCATGGTACAGGATCCATCAGTTGCTGCAGGCCCGTCTGCCGCGGCCTCCGGGACCGCTGGCAGACAGCCTGGCCCTGTGGCTGCAGGGCATGTTGTTGGCCGAGAACGGCTGTCTGGACCGGGTGGTGGCGGCGCTGGTGGCCCGCGTCGGCTTCATCAGGGGCGGCTCCGCCACCCGCTACGACATCCTGGGCCAGGACGCATCCACGGCAGCCTCGCCGGCCTGCCCGTCCGTTGACACAACCCGACGCGTCGGGAGACAGTTTCGTTCCCCGCCGTCGGCCGCGGCCGTCAGGCACACATCGCCCGCGGTCGGTGGAGCACAACGCCCCGACAGCGCGTCGTCTCCGCGCTGCCAAGCCTGTGCCGGTCTACTGCATCTGCGCCTGTCACGCACGCCAAACGGCTATGGGTCCACGCACCTCAACAACCGTGCAAACCAACGTCCGCCTTGCGGAACTCCACAGAAACGGGGAACGTTCGAAACTCCCGGGGTCTCAACCAGCAAGATCAACGTGTGTCACAGCCATTTTCTTTCCGGCATGCCAACACTGAACCTGGCCTGAAGAACTCCCGATCTCGGACACACATCTTGCCCAGTACCCTATGGCAACTACCACGGCATGACGCGCACGAATAGCACTCATTTACCTCATGGGCATGCCGGAAGATTCGCCCGAGGCAACGAATCTGCAGATGGGCTCCAGTATGTCCGACCAGACTGTTCCCGGCCTCCAACCAGATAAGGGTCGGCACCGCGGGCCCCGGTCAACTCAGAGTTGCACTCCAACCATGTTGCCGGACCATCGACTCGAAGTGGGCCGCATCAACCTCCAAGCCAAATCCCGGAGTCTCCGGCAGGCGAATGCATCCGTCCTTGACGATGTAGGGAGCGTGCAGGCCCGGCGTATCCGCCGCGTCCCACTCCACGAAACCGAAATGTTCAAGGACGGCACCCAGATGGCCGGTCAGGTAGTTGCCGAGCACCCGTCCGTAATGATGTGGCGAGGAGGTCACACCCATTGGGTCCAGCCTGCCGCCAATGTCCAGCCAGGCCATCAGGCCGGGGCTGAAAATGTCGTACTGTACGACATCCACCAAGCCCTGGGCGGCCATGTCCATCAGCGTGGGCGAAGCCTGTCCCTCTCCGTCGGCAATCAGGGTGTCGATCCCTTCGCGCCGCTTCCACTCCTGCAGGTCCTCGTACAGGACGGGATCCTCGTGGAAGGCCTCCTCAATCCAATGGACGCGGGCATCCGCGGTCTCGCTCAGAACCCGCTTGGCCAGGTTCAGGTTCCAACCGTTGTTGGCGTCAATCATGATGCGGCCGTCCGGCCCGGCCACCTCGCGCACCCCCTTGATGATCTTGATGTCCCGGACCGTACCTTCCTCCAGGGACATGTGGCGGCCGCCGCGACCCACCTTGATCTTGAAGTTTGCGTGGCCCTGATCCTTCCCGAAGGCAGCCTCGGACTTCAGCAGTTCCACTGCCTCGTCGTCGTCGGACAGGTGCAGATCGTCGATATAGAGCGACGTGTCGTAGCAGGGAACCGACACTTCGTCGGGCAGTGACACGCCGCGCTGGGCCGCCAGCAGACGAAAAACCGGCTTGCCCGCAATCCGGGCCGCCAGATCCCAGAGCGGATACTCCATGGGCTGCCACTGGTCCGCGGGACCGACCCCCTCGACAAAGACATCGTTCAGCGACTTGCCCAGGAGGCTGCCCCCGAAGGACTTGGGGCAGTCGGACCAGCCCAGACCGGTGTGTCCGTCGGCGGTTGTGATCCGCATCAACCGGGCCACTGTTTCCAGGCCGTGGACATCCAGCCGCGAATTGGAACCCGCCGCGCGCGGGCGCGCACCGGGCAGGCCCGCCCACTCCACCTTGACGATTGCGGTGTCAAACATCGGATTTCACTCCATCATAAGTACGCTGCGGGCCACTTCGCCGCGCTCCAGGGCCGCAAACGCATCGTTTACGCCGCCCAGCCCGTACTCGCGGGTCACCAACTCGTCCAGCATCAGGTGGCCGCTTTTGTACAGCGAGACCATGCGGGGGAAGTCCACCTGCGTGCGCGCCGAGCCGTACAGGGAGCCAATCACGGTCTTTTCCTGAATCCACATGCGCGCATCCAGCTTCAGTTCCGTGTCCACAGGGGCGTGGCCCACATAGACGGTCACGCCGCGGGCCCGCGTGCACTCCAGGGCTTGGATGAAAGGCTCGGCCGTCAGGCCGATCGCCTCGAACGCATAGTGGGCGCCAGCCCCGCCGGTGATGGCGCGGATGCGCTCCACCGGATCCTCCCGCCCGGCGTTGACCACATGGGTGGCGCCGAACTCGCGGGCCATGTCCAGTTTGTTGTCCAGGAGGTCCACGGCGATGATCGGGCCGGCGTTGGACAGGCGGGCACCCTGGATGCAGTTGAGGCCGACCCCGCCGCAGCCGAAGACCGCAACCGAACTGCCGGGCTCCACGGCCGCCGTGTTGATGACGGCCCCCACGCCGGTCATGACGCCGCAGCCGATCAGGGCCGCCGGCCCCATTGGCGTGTCCTTTTCAATGGGCACAATTTGTGTGCGATGCACCGTGGTCCCCGTGGCAAAGGTGCCGATGCCGCTCATCTGGGACATGGTGCGGTCCGAGCCGGGGAACACAGGCTCCAGACTGTCGTCGTACTCCGAGGAGCAAACCGCGGGATGGCCGCGCTGGCACATCTCGCAATAGCCGCAGTGGGGCTTCCACGAGAGGATCACCCGGTCGCCGGGCCCCACGTCCGAGATCTCGTCGCCGACCTTTTCGATCACGCCGGCCCCTTCGTGGCCGAGGATCAAGGGTGTCTCGATCTGGGTCCACTCCCCCTTGACAACATGCCAGTCGGAGTGGCAAACCCCGCTGGCCAGAATCCGCACTTCGATGCAGTCCGGATCGAGGGGCGGCTTTTCAAACTCCATTACCTCCAACGGAGTTTGGGGCTGGTGCAGAACAGCGGCCTGGATCATGTCACTTCCTCCAGATGTCCGGCCGCCGTCGGGCGATGGCGGCCTAGCCGTCAAACTCGAAGTCGTCGAAGGTCAGGTCCGGACCCAGTTCCGGGTCCGGCTGCGCCACCGGCAGTCCGTTGGTGGATTCGATCACCCGGTACCCGTCGGGCAGACGGGACTGGGCCTTGTAGCGGATCTGACGGCGGAACGCCAACGTGGTGACCTCCGCTCCTTCCACCGTGATATTAACAGCATGCAGATAGTACTTCTCGCCCTGGCTGTTGGTGACGCAGAACACGTCCATTTCCCACGCCTCGCTGTACTCCTTGCCGTACTGCTCCGGCGGAATGATCTCCACTGGCTTCGGTTCGCTCATGGCTTCCTGCTGTGTTGCTTCGAAGTGCTTGTTCGGATGGGAGCGGTTCACTACCGCGGCTGCCGAAAGGCGGCCCGGCCAGCATAGACCGCTGCGTCGCCCAGCTGCTCCTCGATGCGCAGGAGCTGGTTGTACTTGGCAACCCGATCGCTGCGCGCCGGCGCGCCGGTCTTGATTTGGCCCGTGTTGAGCGCCACGACGAGATCGGCAATCATCGTGTCCTCGGTTTCCCCGGAACGATGACTGACGACGCTGGTCCAGCCGGCGCGGTGGCTCATTTCAACCGCCTGCACGGCCTCGCTCAAGGTTCCAATCTGGTTGACCTTGCAGAGCAGGGAGTTGCACAGCTTCCGCTCAATGGCCATCCGGATGCGGTCGACATTGGTCACCAGCAGGTCGTCGCCGACCAGTTGAACCCTGTCGCCGGCCGCCTCGTGCAGCAGGGCCCAGCCCTCGAGGTCGTCCTCGGCAAGTCCATCCTCGATGCTGATGATCGGATAGCGCGCAACCCAATCGCACCACAGATCCACCAGTTCCGCGCTGGACAGGTTCCGTCCCTCGATCGGCAGACGGTACTGGCCGGACTCCGTGTCGTACAGTTCGGAGGCGGCCGGATCAAGCGCAATCCAGATGTCTTCGCCCTCGCGCAGATTGGCGTTGGCGATCGCCCGGGAAATCAGTTCCAGGGCCCGCTCGTTGCCCCCGAGTGCCGGTGCGAAGCCGCCTTCATCCCCGACATTGGTGGAAAACCCCTCTTTCTCCAGGAGCGACTTGAGGGCCCGATAGACGGCCACGCCCCATTCCAGCCCCTGCCGGAAGGACTCGGCCCCGACCGGCATGACCATGAACTCCTGGAAGTCGGTGCTGCCCTTGGCATGGGCACCCCCATTCAGGATGTTCATCATCGGCACCGGCAGCACATGGGCATTCGCACCGCCCAGATACTGGTAGAGCGGTAGGCCCGCGCTGCCCGCCGCGGCCTTGGCGTTCGCCAGGCTGATGCCCAGGATGGCGTTGGCACCGAAATTCCCCTTGTTGGGCGTGCCGTCGAGATTGCACAGCTGACGGTCCAGTGCCACCTGTTCAAACGCATCCCGTCCTTCAAGTGCAGGCCCCAGAACCGCGTTCACGTTCGTGACGGCCTTGCCAACACCCTTGCCCCCGTACCAGCCCGCGTCGCCGTCCCGCAATTCAACCGCCTCGTGCGCGCCGGTGCTGGCTCCGCTGGGAACCGCAGCCCGGCCCACATGGCCATCCGTCAGTTCAACGTCCACTTCCAGCGTGGGGTTGCCCCGGCTGTCGAGAATCTCGCGGGCAACAACGTTGCGAATCTTGCTCATGGCCGGCAGAAGTCTCTGGAGTGGTGGGGATGGGGACCAAGTGCCTGTTCGGCACTCCGAGGGCCGCTCTGCGGCGGCGCAATCCATGGGTCCCGGTCGAAACGACGGCGCGCATTATACCCACGATTGTGACGGAATCCGCGGGCATGCAGAGGACTGATTCCGTCCACAACAACCGGAGGCGGCACCGAAATCGTCGACCTTGCCGGGTGCTACAATCGGTCAGCCAAGTCCTTTCCGAACCCGCTTCCATGCAGCCTGCCACCCGCGAGCCCATCTACCTGGATCACTCCGCTACCACGCCGGTGTGGCCCGAGGTGGTGGATGCCATGCAGAAATTCTTTGCCGACAGCTACGGCAATCCCTCCAGCATCCACGCAGCCGGGCGCAGCGCCTACGCCGGCCTTCAGAAGGCCCGCAGTTCGATCGCCGCACACATTGGGGCCGGACCATCCGAAATCATCTTTACCGGGTGCGGCACCGAAGGCAACAACGCCGCCCTGCGCGGCATCTCACTGGCCCGCCGCGCCGCCACGGGCGCCAACCGCATCGTATCGACCGCCATTGAGCACCATGCCGTCCTGGAGACGCTGGAGGACCTGGCCGAACTCCACGGCTTCGAACCGGTGCTTCTGCCGGTTGATGGCCAGGGACGGGTCGATCCGTCCGAACTCGAAGAGGCCCTGCAGGAGCCCACGGCCCTGGTTTCCTGCATGTATGCCAACAACGAAGTCGGAACCGTGCAGCCGCTGGCAGAGCTGGGAGAGATCTGTGAGGGCGCCGGCGTGCCTCTGCACACGGACGCGGTGCAGGCCCTAACCAGGGTGCCCGTCTCCGTGGATGCGCTGAAGGTGGCCGCCCTGAGCGTCTCCGCCCACAAGTTCCACGGTCCCAAGGGGGTGGGATTCCTGTATTTGCGCCGCAACACGCCGTTCCGGCCCTACATGACCGGCGGTAGCCACGAGGGCGGACGCCGTGCCGGTACGGAAAATGTACCGCTGATTGTCGGTATGGCCAAGGCACTTGACCTGTGCATGGCAAACGCCGTGGAGGAAGCGGCGCGGTTGCAGGAGTTGCGTGATGCACTCATCACCAACCTGCTTGAGGAAATCGAAGGGGTGCATCTGACCGGTTCACGACAGGATCGGCTGTCCCATCACGCGTCCTTCGTTTTCGATGGCCTGGAAGCGGAATCGATCCTGATTGGGCTGGACATGGCGGGGATCATGGCCAGCAGCGGCAGCGCCTGCACCAGCGGCGCCCACCAACCCAGCCACGTCCTGTCGGCCATGGGCATCGACCCGCCAGCCAGCTACGGGGCCATCCGCTTCAGTCTGGGCAGGGACACAACAAGGGCCGACGTGGAGTATGTTGTCCGGCAGATGCAGCGAATCACCCAACAGCTGCACGCCGCGCAGGCCTTTGCCATCTGACAACAGGCCTGAGGTCTCGCAGAACCGTTGAACCGGCCCCGGACACACGCCAGCTTCGACATCGTACGGGGCTTGTCTGCGCAGTCCCGATGCCGTTGCCCTGCATGCCCATCAGGGATCCGCTCATCGCCAAATATCCTTCTGTCTGTGCCGACAAAGCCGGGACCTGGTGGGTTACAATCCGTTTCCTTCCCTCCACCCAATACCCGGACGTAGACCGTGATCGAACTGCAGGCGGCCATCGAACGAGCCAAGTCCGCTCTCATGGAGACATTCCACAGCGAGGGATACAGTAATTGCGGTTTGGAGGGCTGGGAAGACGACGATGACAGTTGGATCGTGCTTCTGAGCGCGGAGCACATTCCACCCGAAGGCACCGCGGGCCATACCCTTTCTCTTCTGACCGGAGGCCGACGCGCCTACCGCAAGGTTTCGATCGGAAAGTCAGAAGGGAATGTACAAGCCATTCTTCCTGTTCCCAATCCCTATGCAGCCATGCCGTCAAATCATAATTGACACCGGTCCTTTGGTGTTGCTGGTCCTGTCGAGGTTTTTCGAAGGAGCCGGGTCACCGCTGAACGAAAGTCCAACCAGAAACTTCACGCCGGAACAGCTGGAACGCTTGGAAACCTCCCTGGCAAAGGCCCAGATGGTTTTGCTCTCACCGTATTGTCTCGCGGAAAGCACCAACCTGATTCAACGTCCCGATCAACGTCTGGTCCTGGCCCGGATTGCTGAGGGTTTCAAGTCGTGCCGGGTGGACACTGCCGACATTTTGCAGGATCCCCGGTTTCCCCGGCTGGGCGCGGCTGACGTCAGCCTGCTGTTGCTTGCCCAACAGTCAGGTACGTACACCTTGACCGCGGACCGGGAGTTGTACACAGCACTGTGTGATGCTGAATTCAATGTAGTCTATTTTTGCGTGGAACGAGGAAACCAACATATTGTGGCCTATCCGGAGGGATAGCAGGGCAAAAAACGCCAAGTCGCACCCAGGCCCAGGACGGAGGCAGCATCCATGGCTGGCATCCGAACCGGTCGCGCAGCAGTCCGATGGACAAATCCGATCCGAAATGCCGTTGAACCACCCGCACCATGTTCAGGGCAGCCCGCCACAGGATGCTCATCTTAGCGGAGGTGTTGACCGTCCACGGTCAACAGTTGTCCTTCCGGAACCGCATGTCCAAGGTGGGGTGCAGGCTATTCCCGTGGCCGCGAACGATGACCAGCAACACAGGGCAAATTACATGTTCGTCTCAGGGTCCAGCCTCCGGAGCAGCCGCAGACAGGTGTTCCGGGAAGGGGATGCTGTAGCTCAGGGGTAGCCACAGCCGAAACCAGGCCTGGAGGTCGCGCCTGAACTCGGCCACCGCGGCCCTCGGCGTCGTACTTCTGACGGCCAAGTCAAAGCCAACGCCCCTTCAGCGTTCCCA
>JAPPAJ010000256.1 GCA_026705565.1 Caldilineaceae bacterium
CTCATGGTCGGTTTTCTGTGGACCTGCCCTTGGAAACATTGTTTCACAGGCAAGCCCCCGTCTTCGTACTCCGTTGCCTTATTGAGCCCGACCCATTGTCAAGGGCCCCTTCGTCCGTTTCGGACCCCGGACCAAAGTCAACGAAACGGAAACTGGCCCGGTCGGAACAACCCGCCGGGCCACGACATCCCCGGGTGTGGCAGTATTTCCAGCTGATCGGGTTGCGGCAGGACAGTTCGGGGCGGCCCTTGGCACCGGCTGCGCCCTGACCGTACCGCTGTCTTCTTCAACCTGATGCAAAACCCGTTTCCAGGCGGAACCGGAAACCGGCGCAACGCCCGTCACGAGCCCTTTCTGATGACCAGCGAACGTTTCCTATACCTGCTCACACGTTTGCAGGTCTGGTCCCGAGCCGGGGAACGAGCCCCGCACAAGCCGCTGCTGCTTCTGTTGGCGATGGGCAACCTTTGTCGAGGAGAACCTCGTCTGTTGCCTTATCGGGACATGGCGGTGAGGTTGCGCGACCTGCTGATCAGATTCGGTCCGCCTCGACAGGTCCATCATCCGGAGCAGCCGATTTGCAGATTGCCGAAGGACGGCCTGTGGGAACTCCGCGGGCACCTGCCGACGGTGGGAGCTGATGGCGTGCCAAGCCACGGGCGGCTCATGGGGAGCGATGTGTCGGTCGGATTCCCCGAGGCGGTACACAGTTTGCTGGTGGCGCATCCCGACGTGATGTGGATGGGCGCACAGTATCTGTTGGACAGTTACTTTGCCGAGAGTTTCCATGAGGACCTGGTCTCGGAAGTAGGGATATACCGGGCCATGCAGCCTGCGCCGAGGTCCTCGAGGAAGCGGAATCCGGAATTCAGACGGGAGGTGATCAGGGCCTACGAGCATCGCTGTGCCGTCTGCGACTACGACATTCGCCTTGACAACAACCTGATGGGCTTGGAGGCGGCCCATATCAAATGGCATGCCTATGACGGACCGGACGAGGTCTCCAACGGCCTGGCCCTGTGCACTCTCCACCACAAGGCATTCGACTTGGGGGGCATCAGTCTGCTGGACGACTTGAGGCTGGTCGTGTCGGACGACCTGCACGGCCAAAACCGGGCTTTCAACCTGTGGTTCCTCGACCACAGGGACAAGCCCATCCGTGCGCCGAGGCGTGACGAGCTAAGGCCTGATCCACGATTCCTGCATTGGCATCGCGAACAGGTCTTCCAGGGCTGAACCGGATCGTCATCCGAGTTTTCAGGATACAGGGGCATTGGGGCTGGCGTACACAGGTCCAGGACTTGAAGCCTGGACATCTCGGAGCTTGTGCAGGCTCCGGTCCCATGGCCGCATTGCCTACAGCGCGGCCAGTTCCACCAGGGTGGATGTCAGGGTTTCAGTCCCGGCCACAATGTGCTCCGGTGCCGCGAACTCCTCCGGCCGGTGACTGTAGCCTTCGTGACAAGGGATGAAAATCATTGCCGCCGGGAAGTGCCGGGCCATGAAAACCGTGTCGTGATAGGCACGGCTGACGAGGGACAGATGGGCATGGCCCAGGGCTTCGGCGCTTCGGGCGATTGCCGTCAGGATTCGGGGATCGGATCGGCACGCGGGGTCGTGGTTGAGCACCTGCCATTCGTGCCGGATCCGGCGGGACCGGGCCAGGGCCTTCAGTCCCGTGTGCACCTCCTCCAGCATCGCGTCGCGCACCCGCATCTCCCGGGCCCGTACATCAAGGGTCAGCTCCACCCGACTGGGAATGCTGTTGCTGGCTCCCGGATGCACATCCAGCATGCCCACGGTGGCCACGGCCAAGCCCCGGGACCGGAAACCGGCTGCCTTTTCGGCCAACAGGACAAGCTCGGCCGCCGCGGCCAGCGCGTCATTGCGTTCCGGCATGGGGACCGTGCCGGCATGGCCTCCCTCCCCCGTGAGAGTCACCCGCACCGTGGTTGAGGCCACAATGTCGGTGACGATGCCTATCTCCCTGTCCGCGGCCTCCAGAAATGGTCCCTGCTCAATATGGAGCTCCACGAAATAGGCGTACGCATCACGGGACAGTTCCACCGATTCCAGCTCTCCCGTATAGCCGGCGTCGGCGCGGGCCTGCTCCAGGGACACGCCGTTCGCGTCCTGCAGGGCACGCATGGCATCCCATGGCATGAGCCCTGCCATGCCGCGGCTTCCCAGACAGCCCACGCCAAAGCGGGTGGGTTCTTCCGCCGTGAACATGATCAGTTCCAGGCTGCGCCGCGGGGTGACACCCGCTTCCCGGATGGCACGCAGGGCTTCAAGCCCACCCAGCACACCCACGACGCCGTCATACTTTCCGGCATAGGGGATCGCGTCGATATGGGAGCCGGTGGCAACCGCCGGCAGGTCCGGTTCGGTGCCTTGCAGGCGGACAAACCAATTGCCCAAGGCGTCTTCCCGCCAGGGCAGGCCGGCCGCGTCCGCCAACTGTTTGAGATAGTGCCGGGCGGCCATGTCGGCGGGGGTGTATAGGATGCGGGTCACCGCCGGCGCAGGCACATCGCTGAACTGACTGATGTGTTCGATCTCGCCGAGCAGGCGCTCGGCGTTGATGGATATGTCTCCTCTCACGGCAAGGCCCCCGGCGGATCGCGTCCCACATCCATGTCGTACAGGCAATGAGCGGGTTCCTTGTCCATGGCCGTAAACCAATGGAGACAGCAGGAAGCCATCCAGGCATGATTCAAATCGTCGCCCACGGGCGGAAAGTCCACAGCGTACGTCACGAACGCTGTGGAGCCAACCACGCCCGCGTCGTGCAGCGTCGCCGGATCCGCCAGGTTGCTGTTGGCCAAGCTGCTCCAATACGCGTAGTCGACCACAGCTTCGCCCTGCCCGGTTGTAAGCCTGCGCTCCAGCTCCATCGGATTGATCGTGGGCGGGATTGAGTTCAGGGACATGTCGACGATGGTCACCACCACGCCGCAGCGAACAACATCCGTTTCCGTAACCACCGGGCCATTCTGCCGGCAATGATCAGGTTTCATGCATGGTTCAGCCACCTGGAGATCGGATCAAAGGCGGGACGCTGTCACAGCGACGGAGCCGTGTTCCCCTTGAGGGATGAACAGGCAGGGCGGAACAAGGGATCACTTCGAGTACGTGGCGTACCGCGCACTGCGCCGAGGTCCAAGGGAAGGGGAAACAGTGCGGCCGAAGTTGCCTACGACGGGCCGGTCGAGGTTTCCAGCGGATTGGTCATTTGGGACTTCCATCACAAGGAGTTCGACACAACAACTTCAACTGCCGATCGCCGATCACATCGCAATCCAGTTGAATCACACCGCCGCCAAGCGGCGGAGAAACGACTGAATTGGTTTGAATTCCGGATGGGACCAATCCCATATGCGATACCTGGCTGCCAATCCAATGGGAATGCCAGGCCTGAGATTGTCGCGGACTTCAGTGGACAGGTTCCCATCATATTTCCTGAATGCAGGTTCCGTTGCCAGGTGGAGCGCAACTTTCACCTTGGAAACAAGATGCGGTTTGAGATCTGCTTCATTCTGACTCACACATTCAATGTGTTCATCAAGGCACTGAACCTTGGCTTCAGCTAAGGAACCAAGACACAAATCCTCCATGCTTCCCTGAGTGTGATTGCCGGGTGCAATGAATACACTCACGACCGGTACATCGCCGTTCCAGGAAGCAATACTTTCCACCGGAGCGGGTAAATCGGCGTTCCGCAGAGCGTCAACAACCTCGGTTCTGGAACTCTCAGCGGACTGATCGGCATCTTGAAGGATGCCAAGCCTCAAGAGGGAATTGGTCCGTACACGCCGACTCCGGGCTATGTTTATCAATGAGGTGGGGATATTCGACCTACCGCCGGCCTCAACAATTTGCACTTTGTCGGGCAACCGGAGATGTTCAAACACAGCTTCGCAAAAGAGGGCGTCCTGCACTCCTTCGACCAACAATATGGCCTGGTGTTCAGTGTGTTCGAGTTCGAATGTCCTCAGCTTGTCCATCAACGCATCTCCGAACCGAATTCGACGGCGTAGTCAAGAGCTTCGTTGTTATAGGTGGTGGCGAGCTGGCCCTTCTCATACTGATCAATCCGATGGACACTGAGAGCCTCGGAAGAAACGGAGGCCAACGCAGTGTGGGCAGCCCTGATGCACTCTTCACTGTGTGTGGTGGCAAACACTTGAACATTGAAGTGTTTGGCCAAGGTTGACAGGTTTTGCCACATTGCAGGGAGTTTCAAGTAGTGTAACCCGTTCTCTATCTCATCCAGCAACAGTATTCCGTTCCGGGCAGAGAAAACCGCAAGAGCCATGGACAGCAACCGGTTGACTCCGTCACCCAGAAGCCCCACTGGTATGTATTGCTTGAGGCCGGTGTCCACATACAGCATCAGCGACGGCCTGGAGAGGATGACAATTTTTTTTATCCGGCTGTCTATGCGTTGGATGAAGTCAACAACCAGATGATCTTCACCTCGTTTGATCAAGTCACTGAATTCGTTGCAGTCAACATTCGCGTGTTCCCTGAAGCGGGCGCTTAGGAAGACATTGACAGGCTGTGGCGGCAGTTCTGCGGCTTGGACTACAATGCCTGGATCTGCGCCGTCTTCCCCCTGTGGTGGCAGCGAGTCGTTCCACCGGAGGAACGACTTGTGGCTTTCACCTTCTTCATCGGTGTACAGCCATACAAATTCCGAGTTGATTAAGGCGTTGCTTTTGACTTCCGGGATTCCGGTTCTTGTCGATCCGTTGGGTTGGGGGAACGGGATCCAGGTTGCCGGCACATGCTTGTGCGAGATGGTCAAGCGCCTGGGATTATCTCCCCAACTGCCATGAGCAGTAAGTTCGATGGGTTTTCCAATGTCGTAATTGAAGTGCAGGTCGTGGAGAAGTTGGTCTTGATCCAAACTCGGAATACCTCTGAATCTGTGCAGGCGCAGACTCAGTCTCGGGTTGTTTGGCACGGAGTGAAGCCAAAGGGCTTCCAGCAAGGCGCTTTTGCCGGCATTGTTGTAGCCGGTAATCAGGTTGATGGTTGTGAACTCGTCGGCGACCAAGTGCTCGAAACATCGAAAATTGCGGATGGTGATGGAATGGTACATGGATTGGATCACCCTTCTTATGCTATTCGCTCTGCTGCCGATTGGTTTGCCGTGTCTTGTGGGCTGGTTCGTATCTTCTGGTGTTCGGTTGCAGTGGGAGTGAACTTGGGTGTTCGCCTCTGGCTCTCGCGAGTGCGTTGCCAATCGCGGCCGGCACCGGACCGATGGCTGCCTCCCCGGCACCGAGCACCGGGAATCCGTCCCTCCGTATCAGATGTGTGTGGATCGCCGGAACCTGAACCGTCCGGAGAATGGGATAGGTGCCCCAGTCCGTTGACGCAATCCCCTGTCGGGTGAACTTCACCTCTTCCAACAGCGTCAGGCTGGCAGCCTGGACGAAGGCGCCTTCCAACTGGGCGCTCAAACCGTCCGGATTGATCACCTGGCCCGTATCGGCCACGATATGGGCTTCTTCAAGGGTGATCGTTCCGGTGGCGATGTCCACGGCCAGATCCACTCCAACGGCTACCAGAGACTTGTCTCCCTTGTAACGGCCGTAGCCGATGCCCCGGCCCTTGCCGTCGGCAGCATCTTTGCGGCCGGAGGCATTCCAGTTCATGGCTTCGCCCAGAACTTCCAGTACCTTGCGTCCTCGTGGATCCTCGAGATGCTGCAGGCGGAACTCCAGCGGGTCAACTTGGGCCTCTCGGGCCAATTCGTCCATCATGGATTCGATGGCCCATACGTTGACCAGCGCCCCCAGGGAGCGCATGGACGAGGTTCGCAGGCCGCTCTTCGCCAGGAACCGCTTGACGATGGCAGGCCTTGCAATGCGATAACCCGGCTCCGCATTGCGGTGCAGGCCCACGTTCCGGCCCATCATGGGCTGTGGCAGCGGCCGGCCCATGGGATGGGCGCGCTCCCAGGCTGCCAGTAGCATGGTTTCTCCGGGTGGAGTCACGCGCGGACGACTTGAATGCGTGTGCCCGAGGCTGGACTGGTGCCAGACATCCAGTCGCTTCTCGGTATTGAGGGCGGCCCGGATGTCCACCACCATGGGCGTACCGAGCGGTTCCTGCACGAATTCGTCCTCGCGCATCCACTGCACCCTGACCGGACGGCCGGGTGCTTCCAAGGCCAGTAGGCAGGCATCCAAGGCCACGTCATCCGCGCCGTTGTGTCCGTAGCAGCCGGGTCCCGGCACATGGGTCACCCGGATCTCCGCCTCCGGCCTGTCGAGCACCTGCGCCAACGCTTCCCGCAGGCTGAACACCCCCTGACTGTGGGACCAGACGGTCAGCTTCCCTGCTTCGTCCTGTTGGGCAATGGCACAGGACGGTCCCGGGGCCGCATGCATCTGGTAGGGACGGTGAAATGTGCGGTGGATAACCCCATCTCCCTCCGGAGGTTCGGGGACGGGATCCGAGGTGGGCTGTCCGTCACGAAGCAGAAAGTCCTGGCTTTCCTGCGCGTTCATCCAGCAGTACAGATCCTGTTGGTCCGGCAGGCGATCCGGTGTGTGCCAGGAGCAGCGGGCAGCCACCTGTTCCCGGGCGCGCAGGATGTCAATCTCATTCTCGCCGAGGACTGCCAGGAAGGAGCCGTCCCTGACCACCCGCACACCGTCCGGCAGGTTGAGGCCGGTGGTGTCGACTCGCTCCAGACTTGCTTGCGCGACAGGGCCCCGCACCACCCTTGCGTGCAGCAAGTCCGGCAGCACCATGTCCTGTAGGAACGCGGGCTCGCCCCGCACCTTGCTCTCCATGTCCACGCGGGTCACCGGCTGGCCGACCACGCTGTAGGCGACAGGCGGCTTGGGCACGGCCACTCCTGTTGCCGCCATGCCGAGGCGCCCTTCGGGCAGCAGATCCCAGTAGTCCTTCGCGGCCCCGCTCCCCGGGTGCTGCACCATGCCGTCGGAGACCTCAAGGTCCTCCTGGTCGCATTCGAACTCTTCGGCCGCAATGGCCAGCAACTGGTACCTGAACTCGGCCGCAGCCTGTCGCAGCGCACCCCCGGACATTTCCATGGACATGCTGCCGGCGGTGGACCCTTCGTCGAGGGAGGTTGCCGTGTCTGCCGTGTGGATACGGATGCGGGCGATGTCCACGTCCAGCTCCTCCGCTACCACTTGGGACAGGGACGTGGTGATTCCCTGTCCCAGCTCCACCTTGCCGGTGTACACGTCCACGCCGCGGTCCGGGCGCAGGCGGATCCAGTCGTCGAGGTCGGGGTGGTGCGCAAGCGAACCGGGCAGCGACGTACCGGGTTCCTGGGGGGGCGGCTCCAAACCGTCGTCTGGAGGGACAACCCTGTAGATGGGTTCCGGCTCAACTCCGGAAGCAACCCGTTGAATGGCCCTTACCACCCGGTTGTGGATCCCGCATCGGCACAGGTTGCGGTTGATCGCCTCCCGGATCTCCTCCTCCGAGGGATTGGGGTTGCGGTGCAGAAGACCCTTGGTCGCCATCAGGAAGCCGGGTACGCAATATCCGCACTGGGTGGCGGTTTCCGCGATAAAGGCCTCCTGCAGCGGATCAAGCTGTCCGTCCGCGGCCAGTCCTTCCACCGTCTGTATTGAACAGCCGGTGACCTCTCCTACCGGCTGACAGCAGGATGGGTGGTCCTGGCCGTCCACCAGTACCTTGCAGGCGCCGCACTGTTCGGCACCACAGGCGTGCTTGGCCCCCAGCAATCCGAGTTCGCTACGCAGCACCTCCAACAAAGGGGTGTCGGAGCGCGATGAGACCAGATGGTGCTCGCCGTTGACGATGAGTTCGATGGGGTCGGTTGCCATGGGGCAGCGATTCAGTTCTGTCGAATGAACTTCTGCAGCCTTGAATCCGCCTGCACCTCGCCCACGTACATGTCGCCGTGGGAGTCGACCCATAGGCCGTGCGGACAGGCGATGAACTCGCCCGGCCGGTCGCTGCGCTGCCGCCCGCCCCACTGCGAGAGCAGTTCCCGGTCGAAGTTGTAGATGCTGATCTGCTGGTCCAACTCCGCGATGTAGACCACGTCCTCCTCCGGGTGGAAGAAGATTGTGTCCGGCTTGGCCAGGTCTGTCCACTCCGTCAGGAACTTGCCCTGCAGGTCGAAGATCTGGATGCGGCTGTTCTCCCGGTCGCAGATCCAGACCCGGCTGTATCGGTCAATGCGCACGCAGTGGGAGAGGGCAAACTGGCCCGGACCCTTGCCCCAGTCACCCCAGCTGTTGAGCAGTTCCCCCGCAGGGGAGTAGTGGTGGACGCGGGCGTTGCCATAGCCGTCCGAGATGTAGATGTCGCCGTTGGGAGCCAAATCCAGGTCCGTCGGCAGATTGAACGGCGCACCATCCTCGGCTCCGGCCTGGCCGGGCGTGCCGATCGTCATCAGGAGTTCGCCCGCGGGCGAGAACTTGCGGACGCAATGGGTGTTTCGTTCCGTGCACCACACCTGGTCCTCGCCGTCGATCCAGATGCCATGGGCGTCCTGGAGCACGTCCTCGCCCCAACTGGCGAGGAAATTGCCGTCGCGGTCGAACACCACCATGGGGTGTTCCGAGCGCGAGTACACATGCACCCGATCCTGCGAATCGCAGGCAACTGCGGCAATCCAGCCGAAGGTCCAGCCGTTGGGCGGCTTGAACCAGCCTTCGGCAACTTCGTAGGTGTACTGTCCGAATCCGAATGTCATGACGAACTCCATGCAGCGGTACCCGCGCCGGCACTGGCGGAGCCGGACATGACGGGCTGGGGCGAAGGGTGAAATCAGGTTCCGAATTGTACGCGGGCCGGTCCAAGGCCGCGCGGGCCGCCTGAAGGAGACACGGACGGTGACCGACTTGAATTGGCACCAGGCTTGTCCGTCAGAGTCTGTGCCGACTCCCATCTCTGAACGAGACAGGACACGACATCCGGGACTTACGGTACAGACAAGGCGAGGTTGCGGGAAAGGTCAGGGATCCGTGAATTCCAGGCGTCGCCGGATCTGCGTTGGCACTTCCGGCCTCACAGGGGCGGCCAAGTCCGTATGGGCCGCAAGCACGTCCATGATGTCGGGAACGCGCCCAAACCGCCGCCAGTTTGCAGCTAGGCGATCCCGCTCCGGTGGCTCCAGTGCCGCAAGCAACTTCAGTCGTTCGGCGATGGAAATTTCCAAGCTCTCCAGTCGGGCTTGCTCCAGTCCCTCCAGCCGGCCTTGCTCCAAGCCTTCCAGCCGGCCTTGCTGCAGGCCGTCCGTGTGGCCGTCACTCCGAGCCAATTCCTTGGTTTGGGTTTCCAAGTCCCTCCAGCCGAGGGTCTTATCCCACCATTGCAGGACGTGGTCGGGTGGGGACAGGGCCCATGCGCGGACCACGCGGCCCAGCACGGGGCTGCGATAGGCCGGCCAGTCCCCGTAGCGCGCCGTGTCCACCTCCGGCTGAACCGGTTCCAGATCGTAGGTGCCGTCAGGATTGAGCGTGTAGATTTCGATCCGGGCCTCATTCGGAACGCCGGATGTATAGTCGGATCGGGTACGCCGGCGTTCTGCCTCCGCACGGGAGGGGGCCAGTGCGTTGGGGTTGCAGAGCCAGTATTCCTGGACACCGAGAGCAGCGTAGAAATCCATTTTGAACCCGCGGTCCTTTGCCTGCGTGGTGTCGGAGAGGACTTCAACGACCAGCAGCAGGCCGGGCGAAGACGCATCGAGATCCAGGAGGCCCCCGGCCGGTATGGGGTCCGCAGCCACCACGATGTCCGGCTGCACCTGCGAGTCTAGGCCGATGTGTCGGAGATCTTGTTCCTTCCGGACATGGTCGGGCATCCAAGCGCGCAAGGTGGTATAGATGCTGTGGGCCAGACTTTGGTGTTCCGGGCTGGTCAAGACGGAGAAATCCTCGATGGGGTAGTCGGGATCGGTTGTTCGGTCGTCAAAGTATTGATGCTGTGGTTCGTAAGGGTAGTCGGGCAGGAAGTGCCACAGGCGCGTGATGGCACCCCACCTTTCCGCGCTGAAGCCTTTCGGGACAACCAGGTCCGGAGATGTCCCATTGCCGGTGGCGGACGGCGACTCTCCTGTGGTCGCCTCCGGTGTCTCCACCGGCCGCACTGTTACCTGCTGGGCCATGTCTGCCCTCCGTATGCTCTCTTCCGAGACGAATTATAGGCGCGGTCCGGTGTGCCCGATGGTGGTCGGCCATTCGTTCCGGACTGCCTGCCGGCGGCCCGGGAGTTCCACCCGTCAAGGCTGCTTGGCAATCCGACTGATTCATGGGTGCGGTGCCGCCGGGGAGCATCCCAAGTGTGCGCAAGCGGTTGAGGACTGCCGTGGATGCCTGAACCGACGCCTAAAATTTGTCCACGCTACCATGGCCGGTTGTCTTGGAGAACGTGCACATGAGACTGCTGCACTGGCTTGAAGTCGCTGACTTCAAGCGATTTGGCGAATCGCAACGCATCAAGCTCGATCATCCATCCGTATTGATTGGCCCCAACAACAGCGGCAAGACGACGGCCCTGCAGGCCATCGCCTTGTGGTCGCAGGCGGTCAAGACCTGGTACGAGAGCAAGGGGAAGGCGCCTCCTGCCCAACGGACTTCGACATCGCTCAATCGCCTGAACATCGTGGCCGTGCCTGTGCGGAGGACCAGATTGTTCTGGCACAACGCAACGGTCAGGACGGATCGCACTCCGAAAGCGTTCCACATTTCCCTGGGCTTGCTGTATGAGGGGGCGGTTCAGGCTGTCACCATGACATTTACCTACACGCAGGACGAACTGGTCTACTGCACACCCGATGAGGCCACGATCGGGAACGGCAAGCTGATACAAGCCGCTGCGAATCTCAATGTCGGTCTTCTGTATCCGATGTCGGGCTTGGAAACCGAAGAACCGGTCCTGCAACCGGGCCGCATTGATGTCCTGCTGGGACAAGGCCAGACAGCACAGGTGCTGCGCAACCTGTGCCTGATGGTATACAGGCAGTCGCCGGACGATTGGCACAGCATCGTGCAGTGGATCAGTCGTCTGTTCGAAGTGGAGCTTCAAACCCCGGAGGAGGATGTCGCGCGCGGCAGTGTTGGGTTGGTCTATCAACAAACAGGGTCCAGAACCCCGTTCGATCTGGAACTTGCCGGTCGGGGGATGCAACAGATGCTTCTGATCCTGGCCTACCTGTTTGCCCATCGGCGCAGTGTCCTGTTGATCGACGAACCGGAC
>JAPPAJ010000105.1 GCA_026705565.1 Caldilineaceae bacterium
AGTCTGGGGGAGAGCCAAAACAGTTCCCCGGTCTACGATACGGACAGCGTGGGTCTGGTGCAGATCCTGCAGCAGTTCAACAGGGGCCAGGACCTCCAGGGCAAGGAGATGGGCCAGCACAGCAGTTTCGCCATCGCCGTGGCCTGCGACCCGACCCGGCCCGACCTGGAACTGGAGGCGGAACGACTGACCCGCAAACTCCAGCACGGCGCCGACTTCATCATGACCCAGCCCATCTATGATCCCATGGTCTGGATCCGCTTCGCGGACCTGTACGCCGCCCGGTACGGGCCCATTCCGGCACCGGTGCTGATCGGCATCCTGCCGCTGCAAAGCTTTCGCCATGCCAGTTTCCTGCATCATGAAGTGCCGGGCATCACCTTGACTCCGACCGCGCTGGACTCCATGAAGGAAGCCGGCAAGCAGGGCCGCCAAGCCGGCGTGGCCATGGCCCAGGACCTGTTGTTGGACCTGATCGACGCGCCCCATGTCCAGGGGGTGTACCTGATGCCGAGTTTCGGACGCTACGAAACGGCCTGTCGCGTCCTGGACGTGCTCGATCGCACCCCGGTGAGGGAGGTGGCATGAACCTGCCGCATGCGGCCGCGGAAGTCTGGGAGGGCCGGGCCACGTCCCTGTCCCAGGCACAGATGGTCGCGGACCTCCAGGCCATCGTGTCCCCGGAGCGCGTCCTGCACACGGCGGCCCAGCGCACACCGTTCGAATCCGACGGCCTGACCGCATTCCGGGAACGTCCGGGAGCCGTGGTGCTGGTTGATTCCACGGACGAGGTGGTGGCGGCCGTGCGCTGGTGCCACGAGACCGGCACGCCGTGCATGGCCCGCGGTTCGGGCACCAGCCTGTCCGGCGGAGCAGTACCCATCCCCGGCGGGGTTGTCCTCGCACTGAACCGGCTGAACCGCATCCTGGACATTCGCCCGGACGACCGCATTTGCCGCGTGGAGCCGGGCGTCATCAACCTCGATGTTTCCAAGGCCGTGGCGGCCCACGGCCTCTATTACGCGCCGGATCCGTCCAGCCAGCCGATCTGCACCATCGGGGGCAACGTGGCCTTCAACTCCGGCGGTGCGCACTGCCTCAAATACGGCATGACGAGCAACCACGTCCTGGGCATGAAGGTTGTGCTGCCGGACGGCACCGTGGAGGAGTTGGGCCGGGACAGCCTCGAAGGCGTCGGACCGGATCTGCCAGGCCTGTTCGTGGGTTCCGAAGGCCGGTTCGGCATCGCGCTTGAGGTCACCCTGCGCCTGTTGCCGCTGGTGCCCTCCTACCGCACCGTGTTGGCGGCCTACCATTCGCTGGGAGCCGCCGGCGAGGCGGTCGCCGCCATTGTCGCCAGCGGCCTGCTGCCCGGCGCCATCGAAATCATGGACAGCCTGTCCATCGAGGCCGCCGAAGTCAGCGTACAGCCGGGCTACCCCAAGGCGGCCGCCATCCTGATTGTCGAATTGGAGGGCGAACCCATCCAGGTTGAGGCGGAGATGGTGCAACTGGAGGCCATACTCCGGGAGTCGGGCTCCCATGAAATCAGGCCGGCGCGCACGGAAGCCGAGCGACAGCTGATTTGGAAGGGACGCAAGAGCGCTTTTTCGGCCGTGGGCCGGCTCAGTCCCGACTTCATCGTGCAGGACGGTGTCGTGCCCCGTACGCGGTTGGGCGAAGCCCTCGAGTTCATCGACCGCCTGAGCACACGCTACGGGATCCGGGTGGCCAATGTGTTCCATGCCGGCGACGGCAACCTGCACCCGTTGATTCTGTACGACGGCCGCGAGCCGGGCGCCCTGCACCGCGCCGAGGAACTGGCGGGGGAAATCCTGACCATGTGCATCGACATGGGCGGATCCATCACCGGCGAACATGGCGTCGGCCGCGAGAAGCTGGCCTACCTGCCACACATGTACACGGGTGCCGATCTGGTCCTGCTTCACGATCTGCGCAAGGCCGTGGATCCGGGCATCCTGGCCAACCGGGGCAAGATGCTGACCGACGATCTGCCCTCGGGATCCTCCGGCTCCGATGCAGTTGCACTGCCTGAACAGTGGCCCGACGACATTCGAGCCAAGGTGCATGCACTGCAGGAGAGAATCCGCAGCCGCGACCGTGTGACGATACGCGGGGCGGGCAGCAAGGCCGTCCATGCATCGGACGACCACGCCGAAATTCTGGATGCCGGCTCGCTGACCGGAGTCCTCGAGTACAACCCCGCGGAGTTCACGATTACGGCCTTCGCCGGCTCAAGGGTCGCGGACATTCAGGACCTGTTGGCCGCGGAAGGCCAATACCTGCCCTTCGACCCGCCCCGGGAGGACAACGCCACGCTGGGCGGCACCATTGCCTGCGGCTTGGGCGGAGAGGGCCGCTGGCGATACGGAGGCGTGCGGGATTTCATTCTTGGCCTGCGTTTCCTAGATGGGCGGGGGGAACTGCTGTACTCCGGCAGCCGGGTGGTTAAGAACGCGGCCGGATTCGATCTGCCGAAACTGATGGCCGGCAGTCTGGGCTCCCTAGCCTTGATGGTGGAAGCAACGTTCAAGGTCTTTCCCCGTCCGGAGGCTTCCGGCACCGTCTCGATATCCGGCCAGCTGTCCGGCCTGCTGGACACAATGGCCGCGCTGTCGTGCGGCCGCCACGAAATCGCCAGCCTGGTCTTGGAGACGTCCGTCACCGAATCGGTTCTGCACATCCGCCAAACCGGGCGCGCCGACCAGTTGCCGGCGCGCCTGGCGGATCTCCAACACACTCTGGGCGGATCGGGCACCCTCCTGATGGAAGACCGGGTTCTGTGGTCCGGCATGTCGGAATGGTCCCGGGACAGGTCCGAAACCGTGCTGCGGGTGCCGGTTTGCCCTTCCCGAATCCAGGAACTGGCCCAAGGGCTGGCTTCCCTGGACATGGGTATGCGCTGGGGCAGTGGCGGCCATCTGCTGTGGCTGTCCGGCGCCTGGCAGGACCGCATCGAGCCGCTGCTCGCACAGTTTGGGCTGACGGGGGTCGTGCTGCGCGGACCGCGTGCCCCCCGCCTGGTTGGTTCCTGGCGGGAACCCCGTCTCCTGAGCCGCGTACGCTCCGTGTTGGATCCGAAAGGCAAAATGGCGGGCGGCCTGCCCAACCGCAGGAGTTGAGGTCATGCACCATTCCATTGACCTGACCGAACTGCCGGCAGCCGGACCCGAGATGGCGGAGGCCGTCTCCAACTGCGTGCATTGCGGCTTCTGCCTGCCGGTGTGCCCGACCTACTCGGTACTGGGAGAGGAAATGGACTCGCCCCGGGGACGAATCTTCCTGATGAAGGAGGTGCTGGAAGGGAATTTGGACCAAGGGTCGGTTCAACCCTACGTGGACCGGTGTCTCGGTTGCATGGCCTGTGTCACGGCCTGTCCGTCGGGTGTGGAGTACGGTGAACTTCTGTTTCCCTACAGGGCCGAGGATCACAGCCAGGAGGGATCCAACCGCTGGCAACGGCTGCGACGAAGATTGGCCCTGAGCGTGCTTCCGTTTCCGCAGCGACTGCGCCTGGCCTTGCGACTGGGACGTTGGACCCGGTTCGCCCACCGACTGGCGCCGGCCGGACTGCAGCCCCTGACGCGCATGATCCCGGAGCGGTTGCCACCCAGAGTCCCCCAACCCGTCGTCGCGTCGCCGCCGGGCAAGCCGGTGGCGCGGGTGGCCCTGCTGCCCGGGTGTGCCCAAAGCGTCCTGGCCCCTCACATTCAGGCCGACACCGTGCGCCTCCTGACGGCCAACGGCGTGGAGGTTGTCCGGCCACAAGCGGACGTTTGCTGCGGTTCCCTCGACCTGCATGCCGGAGAGGCCGATGCGGCTCGGACCCATGCCCGGCATCTGCTGGCCGCCCTGCCGGCCGACGTGGATGCCGTCATCACCAATGCCGCCGGTTGCGGTTCCGGCATTCACGAGTATCCCCTGCTGTTCAAGGGGACCGGCGACGAAGAGGCCATGTCCGACCTTGCCCGTCGGTCGGTGGACATCTGCAGCTTCCTGGCCCGGTTGCCATCGCTGACACCCATGCAGCTGCCCCGGCCGCTCCGGGTGGCCTACCACGACGCCTGCCATCTGCAGCACGCCCTCAAGGTTGTATCGGAACCGCGGACCCTGTTGGGTCAGGTGGAAAACCTCGAACTGGTAGAAATTGGCGGCGACGGTTTCTGTTGCGGTTCCGCCGGTATCTACAATATCGATCATCCGGAGACGGCCGACCGGCTTGGCGCGGCCAAGGCTGCTGCGGTGGCGGACACCGGTGCCGCGTGCCTGGCCACGGGCAATATCGGATGCCTCAACCAGCTGCAGCTCCATTTGGCCGGGCGCGGCCTGGACATTCCCGTCCGCCATACCGTCTCCGTGCTGGCGGATGCCCTCCCTCCTTCCAACGGACCCGCATGACCCATGGACTCCCTCACCATCACCTTCACCGGCAAGTCCCAGCTGGAACACAGGAGCCTGCCGGTCGACGAACCCGGTCCGGGCGAAGTTCTGGTCGCGACACAGTCCAGCCTGATCAGCACCGGCACCGAGCTCATCTGCTACCTGCGCAATTTTGAAGAGGGCACCCACTGGGACATGTGGGTCCGGTACCCGTTCTTCCCCGGCTACAGCAACGCCGGCATCGTGGTGGCACGCGGCCAGGGTGCCGACCGGTTCGAAGAAGGCCAGTTGGTGGCCTACCGCGCCGGCCATCGCCAATATGCGGTCGTCCCCGAGAGTACCCTGCTGGCGGTGCCCCCCGGGGTGACCGCGCGGGAAGCCAGCTGGATTGCCCTGGCCAAGATCGTGCAGAACGGCGTGCGCCGGGCCGAACATGTGATGGGCGACGACGTGGCCGTCGTGGGCCAGGGCATATTGGGCCAGCTGGTCGTGCAGTACGCGCGGTTGATGGGGGCCCGCAACATCATCGCCATCGACTTGGCGGCACAGCGGCTGGAGTACTCCGCCGAGATTTCGGGCGCGACCCACACGCTCCAAATGCCCGTGGACGAGGCGCTGCCCAAGGTTGCCGGTCTTACGAGCAATGCCATGCCGGACGTGGTCTATGACGTTACCGGTTTCCCGGCCGTCTTTGCCTCGGCGCTCAAGCTGCCGCGCAAGTTCGGGACGCTGGTGCTGTTGGGTGACACGGGCACCCCTTCCGGACAGCAGCTGTCGTCGGATGTCATCATCAAGGGCCTCAAGATCGTGGGAGCACACGACTCCCATCCACCGAACGAGCCTACGGACTGGAACCACTGGACCAGCCAAAGGATTTCCGAGCTCTTCTTCACCTACCTGGCTCGCGGGCAGATGAACGTCAAGGACCTGATCACCCACACCTACAAGCCCCGACAGGCTCAGGAGGCCTACGAAATGCTGGCCCGGGACCGCACCAGTGCCCTGGGCGTCGTCTTCGATTGGACATAGGTCCCGGGCATGAACAAGGAGTGGTTGGCCTCATTCGGCCTGGCCCTTTTGATTGCCTCGGCCGGAGCGTCCGGCAACGCTTTCTTTGCCTGGTGTCAGCGCAAGGCGATGGCCGACACCTCGCCGCTCGTGTTTGTGGCGATGGTGGCTGCAACCTACCTGTTTGGCGCTGTTGTAACGGTTGCCATCTTGGCACGTGTCAACCCGGGCCAAGTCACGGCAGCCGGTTGGCAATGGGCCGTGGGCGGTGGCCTTGGTCTCTACATCACGGTGTTGTGCTTCTACTTTCTGTATACGCGTTTCGGCACTGCCTATTACGCGCTGTATGCCGTTCTGGCCATTCTGACCACTACGCTCTACGTGGGCCAAGTAGTGTTGAGGGAACCCATCAACCGGTTCCATCTCATCTCGATTGCCCTTGCGATCGGCGCCGTCGTTACCTTTTCTCTGGCGTCCAATCGCTCAATATAGCGACTACAACCATATGCGCCACGTGGCAGGATGCGCGTCGACACTGACCCTGCATGTTGACAGGCTGGTTCGGAACACCCGCACCGTGGCCTCCTGCCTGACTCCAGGAACCCGGCTTATGGCAGTGGTCAAGGCCAATGCCTACGGACACGGCCTTGAAGCAACCGCCCGAATACTTGAACCGCTGGACGAAGTGGACGCACTGGCAGTGTCGGCGTTTCGGGAAGCCACTGTTCTTCGAGACCACGGAGTACGGAAGGCGATATTGATCCTGGGTCCAACCGCCAGCAACCACTACTCGCGCGCGGCGGCCGAGGGCCTGTCACTGACGATTCACCAACCCCGGCAAATCGATGAACTGGCAGGATACGCGCACAAGGCGTCGGCGGAGGCCCTGTCGGTTCACCTGAAAGTTGATACCGGCCTGCATCGACTGGGTTTTGCCCCCGACGAAATACCCGGATTGTTGGCGGACCTAGCCCATCTGCAGCCAGTGGTCGAGGTGTCGGGGTTGTACAGCCACTTCCATTCCGCCGATGTCGAGGACCTGGCTTCGGCCAAGGCCCAGTTGCAGTGCTTTGGGGAACTCGTGACGGACCTGACACGATGGGGTCGGCGGCCGCCCCTGTGCCATATCGCAAATTCCGCCGCAACCTTGCGCATGCCCGAAGCGCACATCGACATGGTACGCGTGGGTGGCGCGCTCTACGGATTGAGCCCAAATCACGAACACTGCCGTCTACCCAAGACAATCCAACCGGTTCTGTCCTGGCATACGGAAGTGGTCCAGGTACACGAAGTATGCGCCGGAACAGCGCTGGGCTATGGGCTCTGTTGGCAGGCCCGGCGACCCAGTCGGATCGCCGTGTTGCCGGTCGGGTACACAGACGGGTTGCCGCGTACGGTGCCCGGAGTGGTATTGGTTCGGGATCAAACCGTTCCGCTGGTGGGCACCCGCAGCATGAACATGGCGTTTGTCGACATCACCGACATCGACAACCCTCCTGTCCAACCGGGGGAACGGATCACCCTCATTGGTTCCGACAGGACGAATGCCCTGTACTGCAGCCGGATCGCGGACCTGGAGGGGACGATCGAATACGAGGTGACCGCCCGGATTCCGGAAAGCGACCGCATTCTGCGCGCGCTCGCGGGCGATGCGGCCGCTTGAATTGCCGGCCCCTTCGCAACTGGAGCCGACCCGGTCAATCAACCGGGATGCCGACAGCGCAGCCGTCAACCTGCCGACTGAATGGCCTGAAGCTGCCTGGCCAGCCGGGACTTCGTCCGATCCGCGAGATTCGAGTGAACTGCGTGCACCCGTGCAGCCCGATCCAAGGCGCTGGATGCAGCCTGCACGCCTTCTGCCGCGGCGTCGGCGTCTCCGGCCTCGAGCAGGGTCCGTGCCCTGCTGACGGCATTGCGGGCCCTGGCCCGATAGAAGCGGTTGGTTGAGCGGCGCTTCGGATTCTGGCGGGCTCGCTTGGCTGCAGACTGGATGTTGGGCATGTAGGTAATCGAGGGATTGGACCGAACGCAAACGGAACGACCTGTCCGAGGTCGAACCGCCATTGTAGGACCTGCCGCCTACCGGGTCAACAACACGCCCCCTTTACGGGGACGCGGATCCGTCGGAACGCGTGGCGGCCGGGGCATCGGGACGAGCAGCCACCCCGACGTAGGCAAACGCACTCTACGCGTGTTCCATCCGCAGGCGCCGACGCTGACTGGTGTACAGATTGTGGTAGTGCCCATGCAGGTCCATCAACTCCTCGTGGGAACCGCGTTCCACGATGCACCCGTCCAAAACGAAGAGGACGATGTCCGCGTTGCGGATGGTGTTGAGGCGATGGGCTATCACGAAAGCCGTCCGGTGCTGGATCAAGTCGAGCAGCGCACTCTGCAACTGAACTTCGGTACGGGTGTCGACACTGCTGGTGGCCTCGTCCAGGATCAGCACCCGCGGCTGGGCCAGGACTGCCCGCGCGATGGCAATCAGTTGGCGCTGCCCTTCCGAGAAATTGTGTCCCCGTTCCGTTACTCTTGAGTCGTATCCGGACGGCAGCCTGCGAATGAACCAGTCCGCGTTGGCCACGCGGGCGGCCTCCACGATCTCGGCGTCCGAAGCCTCGGGGTTGCCGAAGCGAATGTTGTCCTTGACCGTCCCCGAGAAGAGATAGGTATCCTGCAGGACAACCCCAAGCTGCCGGCGCCAGTCGGCCTGCCTGATGTCGCGCAAGTCCATGCCGTCCACGCGAATGGCACCCTCGGTAACGTCGAGGAACCGACTCAGCAGACTGACAATGGTGGTCTTGCCGGCACCTGTGGGTCCCACGAGCGCAACCGTCTGGCCAGGTGTCACTTGTAGATTTATGTCGTGTAAAACGGGTGTGCCGGGATCGTAGGCGAAGTGCACATGTTCAAACTCCACGGCCCCTTTGACCCTGGGCAGCGGCATGGCGTCGGGTCGATCCGTGACGGACGGCACCGTATCCAACACCTCGAATATCCGCTCCGCGCCGGCGATCGAGGATTGCAGTTGGTTGTACAGCATGGCCAGACCGCGGAGCGGCCGGAAAAAGTTGCGGATGTAAATGATGAACGTGGCCATAACACCCACCTGCACATGGCCGTTGATGGCCAACCAGCCGCCGAACAGTGCCAGGGCTCCCAGCGTGATCACGCTCATCGTGGAGAACATCGGCCCCAGGATAGCCAGAATCACCTCTGCCTGGGTCGCGACATCGCGGTAGGCGTGGCTGGCTTTCGCGAACTCCCCCTGTGCAGCCTCCTCGCGGTTGAACGCCTTGATCTCCCGGAAATTGGTCACCGCCTCCTCGATGGCGGCGTTCATGACCCCCAGTCTGCGCTGGACCCGGCGAAAGGCGCGCCGGCTGCGGGCGGTGACCTGGCCCGTGATGTAAAGCATGGTGGGCAACAGGAGCAGGGCTCCCAAGCCAAGCTGCCAGTTCAGGACGACCATGAACACCAGGCTGCCCAGCAGCAGCAGCACATTGGAGACAAATTCGATCAACCCGTTGGACAGGGTCTGGTTGATGGTCTCCGTGTCGTTGCCGACCCGGCTCATCAAATCGCCAACGCGTCGCTGGTTGTGGTCCGCAAGCGACAGCTGCTGGATGTGTTCGAAGATCAGGCTGCGCAGCACGCTGATGAACCGCTGTGCGATCTCCACCATGAGCAGGCTCTGGCCCATGGTGGTCAGGAAGGCGGTCCCAAAGACCACCAACAGGACGGACACGGTGCGCGCCAGTCCCTCCAGATCGCCCTGCGCAATGAACCGATCAATGGCCCGACCCAGCAATATGGGACCGAGCAGGCCCAAGGCCGTGCTGACCAGGACGCAACCGATCACCAGGGCAATCCGGCCCTTGAACCTGCGCAGGTAGCCGAACAGCCGTTTCAGGGTGGTGGCCGGATCCCGCGCCGTCTCTCCCGTCGGCCGGCCGCCACCGCCCATGCCCCCGATGCGCGGGCCGCCGGCAGGCGAGGTTCGGGCTGCGCGGGCAATGCCTACGGACATGGGTTCAGGCCGTGGTGAAAGGGTGGCTGGACATCATCAACCCATCTGGGAGTCGTACAGCTCCCGGTAGATCGGACTGGCATCCAGGAGTTCGGTGTGGGTGCCATCGGCCACTACGCGGCCTTCGTCAAGAATCAGGATGCGATCGGCGTCGATTACGCTGGTCACGCGATGGGCAACGATGATGGTGGTCCGCCCCCGGGAGGCATCACGAAAGGCCTCCTGGATTTCGGCTTCGGTCTCCAAGTCCACGGATGACGTTGCATCGTCCAGCAACAGGATGCTCGGATCCACGGCCAGGGCCCTGGCGATGGCCATCCTCTGCTTCTGGCCGCCGGACAGGTTGGCGCCGGCCTCCTCCACGATGTGCTCCAAACCATCGTCCCTGTCCTCGATGAATCCATCGGCCTGGGCCTTGCGGGCTGCCTGCCACACGTCTTCGGTGGGCATGTCGGGATTGCCGAAGGCGATGTTTTCGCGAATCGAGCGGTTGAACAAAGCAGGATGCTGGGCCACCAAACCCACGGCCTGCCGCAACGACTTGAGATCCCAATCCCTGACGTCGATTCCGTCGATCAGGATTGAGCCGGCCCGAACATCGTAGAACCGCGGGATCAGGTACATGAGCGACGACTTGCCGGAACCGGTGGCGCCGATCAGGCCGACGGTCTGACCGGCTTCGATGGTGAAGTCAAGACCGGACAGGACCTTCTCCCCGGCGCGTCGGCCGTTGGCTGACACATGGACCCCGTTGGCCAACCCGTCGGATGCCGGTTGGCCGGACCGCGAGTAGGCGAAATCAACATTGCGGAACTCCAAGGACCCGGCCACGGCACGGGGTGAGGGGGAAGTCGGCGCCTTGACCACCGGCTCCGTATCGAGAATCTCCCAGATGCGCTCGGAGGAGGCCGTTGCCCTGGAAAACATGGCAAGCATTCCGCTCAGGAGCAACAGAGGCGTCAGGCCAACCATGAGATAGCTGTTGAAGGCCACCAGCTGCCCGAGCGTGATGTCCTCCGCAATCACCGCACTGCCGCCGAACCAAGCCAGGCCCACCAGTCCGAAGTTGGTGAACAGGGCGATCAGGGGCATGGAAATGGCGATCAGACGGCCCACCTTGATGTTCTGGTCCACCAGCGATTCGTTCGCGTCCGAGAACCGCCCGATCTGGGCCTTCTCCTGGACGAATGCGCGCACTTCCGACATGCCCGACAGGTTTTCCTGCACCACCACATTGAGGGCCGCCAGGCGGGCCTGGACAATGGCATAGAGCGGAGTGGCCTTTACGAACACCCACCGCAGCACGATCCCGGTGAACAGCAGCATGACCCACGCAATCAGGGACAATCGCACATCGGACACCACCAGCATGATCATGCTGCCGACCACCATCAGGGCAGCCCGCAACATCAGGGAAATGCCCACGCTGGAAAACATGCGTACGACATCAACGTCCGAGGTCAGGCGCGTGATCAACTGACCGGTCTTGAGCTGATCCACGTCGGGGTGGGACAACTGCATGACCTTGGCGAACAGTTCATTGCGGATGTCAAAGGCGAGAGCCTGCGACAACCGCGCCCTGAAGACCCCTTGTCCAAAGGTGGCGACCGCACCAACGACCGCGGCCAGGAACATGACCAGGGCGCCCTCCCACACCGCCTGGAAGTCGGACTGGAGAATGCCGTCGTCGATGACGACACGCATGAACCGCGGAACGATGAGCTCCATCACGACCGGCAGGATGGTGGTCGCGATGGTGCCTGTAATCAGCCA
>JAPPAJ010000411.1 GCA_026705565.1 Caldilineaceae bacterium
GTCCCCTGGATGCTTGAATGACCATACTATTAAATATAGGTACGGAGCCAGAAACAGCAGAAAAATGATCCAGACAACCAGGGAACCCGCCAGGGTATCCAGGCCGCGTCGCCACTTCCTGCGGTTCCCAGCCTGGTGGCGTTGCTCGTTCATGATGTCGCACTTTCCATCACTTCCCGCGATCGATAGGCGAAACGGACAAACGCGAACGTAACCAACAGGGTCAGGGCCGCCAAAATGACGCTGAGGGCTGCGGAACGACCAATGTTGCGTGAAAGGAAGAGAGCTCGGTAAATGCTGATGCCCAGGATTTCGGTAGCCGAACCTGGTCCGCCCGTAAACATCGTGTAGACAATGTCGAACGACTTGAGAATCCAAAGCACCCGAATCATGGAGGTTACGACAATGATGGGTCTCAAGTAGGGCATTGAAATGTGCCAAAATCGATACCAGCCGGATGCTCCGTCGATGGCCGCAGCTTCAAGGATTTCAGCTGAAATCGCCCGTAGCCCGGCGAAGAGGGAGATTATAAAAAAGGGTGTGAACTGCCAGATCTCGATCAGGATCACGGCCGGCATGGCCCAGGTGGCGGTGTACCAGTCGATTCTGATGCCAACCAGTCCCAAGAAGTAGCTCAACATGCCATTGGGGTACATGTACATGCGCCACATCATGCCGACCATCACGGGCATCAGCAGCGTCGGTATCATGAAACCGGTGAGGACTACCTGTCGCCCGAACACATACCGCCGGTTGAGCAGGACGGCGATGGCCAACCCCAGGACGAGCTCGCACACGATACTCGCGCCAGCGTACAGGAGGGTCAGGCGGAGGGAGTGGAACAGGGTTGAGGACTGGGATGTGATCAGCCACTGGTAATTCGCCAGGCCATCCCACTCGGCGGTTGCGTAGCTCTTCCCAAACGACCAGTTGAGAAAGCTGTACTGGAACATTCTCAGGGTGGGATAGAGCAGGACTCCGCAACTGGCGATGATGGCCGGAACAAGGCAGAGGTAGGGCAGCCACAGCCTGAGCAACTGTCGGCGGCCGGCACTTGGCCTGGTCACCGGCAATGCATTGGCGACGGCGCCGCGCAGGTCGTCCACGCTTGGTGGGTTGTCCATCCGACCAACAATGGGGCCAGGGGACCGTTACTGGTCCCCTGGCCCAGCGAGAACGGATGGGATGGGCATTGGGTCGAGGCGGATCAGTTACTTCTGAGCCAGAATCTCATCCATTCCGGATTGAATGTTCTCGACTGCCTCTTCAGCTGAGATTTCCTCCGCGATCGCGCGCGAGACGTTGACGGACCAGACATTGAGATACTCCAGTACCCATTCAACCTGAGGCGTGGCGAAGTATCGGTTTGCATAGGCTGCGGCAGCCTGGTCCAAACCCAACAGGGTGGCTTCGATGTAAGGCCACTTCTCTTGGTTGGCGGGATCTTCCATGGCGGAGCGCCGGACCGGAGCGCCTCCATTTTCCAGCAGCAAATCCTGGTTGGCCCTGCCCAACATCCACTGGATGAAGGCATAGGCTGCTCCCTTGTTCTCGCCGGAAGCCGTCATGGCCACGCCGTGGGCGAAAGTTTGATTGAAACTGCCGTTCGGTCCTGCCGGCAACGGGGCAAAACCGGTCAGGTCCGTCACAATGCTCTCATCGGGATTCAGGACCCCGGGCGAAAGCACCGAGGCTTCGATGGACATGGCCGCGAAGCCCTGTTTGTACTGATTGATGGCGTCGAACGGATCGAAGGATGCAATCCCCGGTACGCCGTGCTTGGCGATCTCGGTTTCCCACGCTATCGCTGCCACCGCCCCCTCTTTCTTGGCCAGCACAGCAGGCGTCACCTGGTCATCCAAATCCACGATTTGCCCACCAAAGGGGAAGACAATAATGGACCAAATCCAGTTTCCGCCGCCCAGGGCCGGTCGCCCGCGGAAGGAAATCCCATGGACGGTGCGCCCGTCTTCCACAATCCCCTGATCGTTGATGAACTTGGCGGTCTCCAGCATTTCGTCATAGGTGGCCGGGACCGTCAGGCCCAATTCGTCAAAAATATCGGTCCGGTAAAACAGCAGGGCCACTTCACCACTAATCGGCACTGCGTAACGGCTGCCGTCTTGGACTGAAGTAAACATCATCGTGTAGCCGGAATGCAGGTCGTCCCAGTCCAGCCAGGCTTCGGTTGCCACGTCCATTTCGTCATTGAGCCAGGCGTCCAGGGGTTCCAGGTAGCCCAGATTCCAGTATTCCGGCGCCTGGACTTCGGCCGTCATGACCAGATCGTAGGAGTTGGCCCCGGACGTGATGTCCAGGACAAACTTGTCCCTGACTTTGGCCAAGTCGGTTTCGTCATAGACCACCGTGATTCCCGTCAAATCCTCCCATTCGGCGGTGATCGCCTTCATGGCATTCAGGGTGGGATGCGCAAACCCGAGCATGTTGAGGGTGGTACCCCCATAGGCATCTCGGATTCCCGCGGCCCAAGTCAACAGTTCGTCCGAATAACGGTCGGCATACTGGCTCGTGTCGATCGGCGCCTCCGAGGGTTCGGAGGGCACCGCCGGCACACAGCCGGCCAGCGCCACAACCAGCACCAGACTGAAGCAGGCGATCATCCAATTTCTGGCGTACAACATTGTCAATCTCCCTTGACTTCAAAGAGCGGACAGAAGAGAGGCCAAAACCCCCCAATCACATCTCGGTTGCCGCCGACGGCGAGCGACAGTTGCCATTCAGAGCCGGCAGGCTAGGCAACCGTGCGTTCTGCTTGTCGGAATGCGCTCACATCAACTCGTTCACCTCCCCGCGCAGCCTTGTCTCGTCCTGGTTCCCTCATACACGGTTCATGTGAATGGGCCGGATCTTGAAGCCGCGGCGAAACTTTCGGAATCGGACAGGAAGCATCCTGTTACGAAACCGGAATGCCGTAAACCCTCGCCGCGGTCTTGCCCATGGTCCAAGCACGATCCTCTGGATCGGGAATGGCCACTTCGTGGTTTTTGACCACTCCCTGCAGGTGGTGCCACGGCCAGTCCGAACCCATGGAGACGCGGTCTGCTCCGATCTCCTCCACGAATTTGTTGATCCACCAACTGGGCATGAACGACGTGTCGACAATGATGTTGGGGGTACGGGCCGCTACGAGCAGGCCATCCGCAGCCGCCCATTCACAGCCGCCATGCGCCATGAAGACGGTCACGTTGGGGAATGAACGGGCCATTTCCTCAGTCTGCAATGGCGTGGTGAGAGGATTGTCGCCCAAAGTGTGCATCACCACCGGCAGGCTGTGTTCGTCAAGGATTTCGAAGAGCGGATCCAACAGTACATGGTCCGAGTTGGCATGTTGATGCCACCAGCCGTGCAACTTCAGGCCCCGTACACCCAGGTCCTCAACACAGCGACGAAACTCGTCCGCGGCGTTGAGCTGCCGGGGATTGCACCAGGCCAGACTGACGATACGGTCCGGATATCGGTTCTGAATACTGGCCTGATATTCGTTGTCCAAATCCAGATAGCCGAAAGTGACTCCCATGTCAACTCCAGCCGCGTCCATGTCGCGAAGATAGTCTTCGACAGAATTGGCAGGACTACCGGCGATGATTGCTTGGTGGCGGGCATCCTTTGCAACAGGGCCAACATGGGCATGACTATCTATAATCATTGTGTGTCTCTCCAGCAAGCTGTAGGCAGGAATGCAGGTGGTTGTATTCGAGTTGTTTGATGACCGGCAAGATCAGCTGCCCGCGCTTGCCGGTTGTCCGAAATTGTGCATTTTTCAATCATCGCCAACCGGGCATCGACCATGCCGTGCACAAGGCGCGTGGAACATCTGTAGTTGGGCCGGCAACAAGGCTCGGCAGCCGACGGTTGCTGTCGTCCAGTGTGTGGAACTCAATCATGGTGGCCCAATGCATGTGCAGTTTGCCGCTTGCCAATTCATCACCCTACCGCGTTGGCACGGGGCTGTCAAACCCATTTTTTGGGGGGACCGGTGCCTGCGGCGGCACCAACTCATCGTTGTGTACCGGATTGAAACCTTGGCTGCAATCCGGCACAAGTGGAATCGGAGAGTGGGTGTGGGTCTCCGTACTTTGCAGTTGTCCCTTTACTCCATGTAGTGAAGGTCTGCCCGATTTTCCAGGCGTTTCGGCTTCCCGGGACGGAGGCTGTTGTGAGCTTCGAGCCATCCTCGACTTTGAAACCACCCGCTGCCGTGGTGTCGGGAGGACGTGCAAGCGAACCTCGGCTTGAGCCTTGGTGGGCAATCACCATGTGTGCCTGTTTTGCTGCACTGCCCTTGACCTGCTGTTCCGCGAAACCTCCGTCAACGGATCATCGCGGCCAAGCGCATACGGGGCGGTTGCCTTGGGGAATGTCTGCCCGAAGTCCCGCCCCGACCGGATGCGATTGTCCAGGACTGGGTCCGAAGTCCCCGTGGAACGGTCGTGTCTGTGTCACAATGGCGGGCCTTTTTGCGAAGGACGCACCGTCGGCATGCAAGAGGATGCAGTGTTGGGCAGCAGCTTCAGACGTCTGATCGACTACACATCGACGAACCGGGTCGACAAGTATTTTTTGGTGTACCTGGTCTGGCTCCTGGCCGCCGCGGCGTGGGTGTGGACCCTGCTGATCTCGCCCCAGGCCATGGCCGGCATGCTGGACGTGCTCGGCGTGCACCGGTTCACCATTTCCGCCATCCAGCGTTTTGGGTTCGTGTTGTTGGGTTTGGCCTGGCTGGTGGCAACCCTGTGGACCGAACACTATCTGCGAACCAGTGTGTCGAAGCAACGCGTGATGCGTTCGGTGGTGCGTGTTGTCATTGCCACCATCGTCATATTCATCGTCACGACCTTGGTGCAGTTGTCCCCAGTCCTCGTCCAATTGATCTGAGCCCCTGCCCGATAACCGGCGATGCCGGGCCCACAGACTGAATCCGCATGGCGTCCGCTTTGCCCAGCCCACCAAACCTGCTGTTCCTGATGGCGGATCAGATGCAGGCGGCCGTGCTGGACGAAGGCAACCCCTGCCTGACCCCGAACTTTGCGGCCCTGCAGGCGCGGGGCATCCGGTTTACGCGGGCCCACACGCCCAACGCGATTTGTTCGCCGGCCCGCGCCAGCCTTATGACGGGCCTGTTGCCGCACAACCACAACGTGTGGACTGTGACCCACACGGTCCGACCGGACCGAGCAGTCCTGCGCCCCGCGCGACACTGGGCCGAGGAGTTGAGGCAGGCCGGCTACCGCACCGGCTACTTCGGCAAGTGGCATGTCGAACACACGGAGGAACCGGATCGTTTCGGCTGGGAGACCGCGGCCACAGCGGCATCGCCGGAGGTGGTCGAGGCGGTGGGCAGGGCCCGTCAAGGGATGTCCGAGGGCCGCTGGCAACACGAGGGCTGGCTGACACCCAGGCCCGGATACGCTCCCCATCGGTTCTGCGGCGTGACCGAAGTTCCGCCGGAAGAGAGAGGCCTCGGCATCCATGTGTCCAACGCCGCCTCCTACCTGGCCGACGTGACGACAGGTCGGGCTCCTTGGGCCTGTTTCGTAAGCGTCCTGGAGCCGCACGACCCGTTTTTTGCCGGGCGGGAAGCCTTCGACCGGTACCATGGCGTGGACGTGCCGGTCTCGCCTACGTTGCGGGACGACCTGGCCGGCCGCCCGGAGATCTATGCGCGGGCTCGGACGCCTTGGCGTGACTGGAGCGAGGAGGACCACCGGAACGCGGCTGTCTGCTACTACGCCTCCGTCACGGAAATAGACAAGCTTTTCGGGCAGCTACTGGACCAGCTCGAGGCGGCGGGCCAGACGGACAACACCATCATCGTCCTGACCTCCGACCATGGCGAGGCTTTGGGGGCTCATGGCCTCTACTGCAAGAACTACGGCGCTGGCGAGGAGATTTACCGGGTTCCGATGGTGCTGGCCGGGCCGGGCATCAAGTCCGGGCGGGAATCCGATGCCCTGGTAGGACTGCAGGATCTGCATCCCACGCTCTTGGATTTGCTGGGGCTGGACAGCCCGGAACTTCCGGACAGCTCTTCGTTTGCGGACCTCTGTCGGGCCGATTGCGAGGAGTTGACGGACGATCGGTGCGGGTATGCGGAGTATGAGGGCACCCGATTCCAGTTGACCCAGCGGATCCTGTGGGACGGCCATTGGAAATATGTCTTCAACGGCTTTGCCCACGACGAGATGTACAACCTGGCCGACGACCCCCATGAGGAGCGCAACCTGCTGGCCGACTCCGACCAAGGGTCTGCGGAGGCTGACCGGCTGCTGTCCCTAATTTGGGGGCGCATCAAGGAGACAGGGGATCTGACCCTCCTCAACTCACAGTATCCGGCATTGCAAATTGGTTCCGTCGGACCGGAAGCCGCGTTGTAGTTTCCGAGTAGGCCTCCGTTCGGACTTGTCGCAAGGGAGCTGGCCCTGGCTCCGAGCCGACGGCAGCCGGGCCTACACGGGATTTGGAACCTGCCAGTCAATCACGGAACCCAGCAGTTCCGGGGTTTGGCGATTGAGGATGCGGGCACACCATTCCGGCATGTCCTCGACCGGGATTTTGTGCGAGATGGTCTTGTGCCAGGGCAGCACGCCCAGGGCCATCTGATTGAGGACCGCTTCGCGACACGGTTCCAGGCCGTCGTCGCAAGGATAGTAGGCGGTGAGTCGGCGGTGATGGGCCGGCATGAAGCGCGTGGCCACGGGGGCTTCGCCGTAGACGGCCAGGTAGACGAACTTGCCGTGCATGCGTACCAGGGAGATGGCCTGATCGATGAGGGATCCCACGCCAGTGCCTTCAAAGGAGACATCCACGCCGTCCGAACCCGCAATCGCCCTGACCTGCTCCAACACGTCGCCGTCGGCCGGATTGACGACGGCCGCGGCGCCGAACTGCCTAGCCAAATCCAACCGGTTCGGCATCATGTCGATGGCGATCGGCTTGGCTCCGCGCAGGAAACAGGCGGCCACTACGCCCAAGCCGATCAACCCGACACCCTGGACCGCTACCCAGTCCCCCATGCGCACGCCGGCCATGTCCACGGCATTGAGGCCGACCGCGGGCATGACAAACATGGAGGCCGTGGCACCGTCCACTCCTGTGGGCAGGGGTTCGACGCGCTGCTTTTCCGAGTGGATGACGTGGCTGGCCCAGGTGCCGCTCCGTTGCAGGACCTCCTTGCCGTCGACTTCCATTGACATGGTACTGGTCCGGAAATAGACGGGATCCCCGGGTTGGAACCGCTCGACTTCCGGTCCCACGGCCTCAATGCGGCCGGTGCCCTGATAGCCCAGGACCATGGGGAATTCTCCGTAGTAGCGCGTGCCGCGCACGGCCGTGAACTCCGTGCCAACGCTGATGCCGGAGTAGTGGGTCCGGATCAGAACTTCGTCGCCCACCAGGTCGGGAATGGGAAAGGTCCCCACATGGAAGGTCTTGTCTTCGTTTACATAGACGGCGGTGGCCTGCATGGTTCGGCTCCTCGATGGCGGAACGCAAAGACGGAATGGGTGTCCCCTAATTCAGCGGGTAGACGGGTTCGTTGCCGGAGAGTACGTTTACGACATCCTGCGAGGCTTTGACCTGCATGTCCGTCTTGGCGGCTTCCGAATACCAGGCCGCGTGCGGCGTCACGATGACATTGGGCTCGTGCAGGAGCGGATGATTCGGTGGCGGGGGTTCCGTTTCGAACACGTCCAGGGCGGCACCTGCGATGGTGCCGTCGCGGACGGCCGCGAGCAGGGCCTCCTCGTCGATCAGGGGGCCGCGGGCCGTATTGATGATCCGGGCCGTCGGCTTCATGGCGGCCAGGGCTGCGGCATTGATGATGTGCCGGGTTTCCGGCATGGAGGGAACGTGCAGCGAGATGTAGTCCGATTCGGCCAGCACCCGTTCCATGTCCGCCGGTTCGATGCCCATGGCCCGGATGTCCTCATCGGGAATCACCGGATCGTAGCCAAGGACGCGCATGCCCAGTCCCAGGCCCTTGAGTGCGGTCTGACGTCCGATGCGGCCCAAGCCAAGAACCCCCAGGGTCTGATCCTGGATGCGCTGGACCGTGCCCATGGCCGCGTAGTCCCACCGGCCCTCGGCACTGGCCTTGAGCAGCGACTCCATGTTGCGGGCCATGACCAGCAGCAGCGTGATGGCGTGGGTGGAGACTTCATGCACCCCGTAGTCGGGCACATAGGTGATGCGCACCCCGCGTTCGGTGGCAGCCGGCACGTCAATGTTGTCGTAGCCCACCCCCAGCCGGGTTACCACCCGGCAGTTGGGCATACGGTCCAACTGCGGCCCGTCGATGGGTTGCAGCGATACGATCATGCCGTCGCAGCGTGCGAGGTCCGCCTGGGCCGCGGGATCGTTGAAGTTCGGGTGAGCCGTCACTTCCAGGCCCGCATTCAGCAGAACCTTGATCCCCGGGTCTTCCGGGGCGACGTGGCGATGGCCGATCACGACACGTTGGCTCATTGATTGCACCTGACTGACTGTTTGCTGCACGCCGATGCCTGACGTTTCGGGGGCCGAACTCGACCGGAACCCTCGGCATGTCTCTGTGGATGGGCGTCAATGATCCCACACCACAGGGCCAACGGGTCAATGACCGGAGAGATCCTGTTCATCTTGAATGGTGCCGGTAGAGCTGCGCTACACAGTACGCTGTTTGACTGCAACGGTCCCCATGTGCCCAAGTTGCGTCGGTTCTTGTGTAGTGTGCCGAAGGGCCGTGCACGCGTCCGACCTGCTACGGTTGAGCAGTTCCGAAACAGTCCGGGCAGGAGTTTCCCGCAGGCGGCCTGCCGACGTCAGTCACCGAGATGTCCTCATGCACAATTCCCCCCGTCGCACTGTGCACAGACGCGACGCATCCCTGTTGATGGCTGTCTGCTTCCTGGCCCTCGGTTCGTGCACGTCCGGCCAACTGCCTGCCTGGTTGGACATGGGGGCGGAAAAGGTCACTCATTTGCAGGTGCCGGCACCCGAAGGATGCGATCTGGTCTGGTCCGACGAGTTCGACTACGAGGGGCTGCCCAATCCAGAGCGGTGGCGGTACGACCGGGGCGGCCACGGCTGGGGCAACCATGAACTCCAGTTCTACACCGAGTCCAGGTCGGAAAACGCGCGGGTGGAAGACGGGCTGCTGGTCATTGAGGCCCACCGGGAAACCTTCCAGGGCAACGGCTACACCTCGGCCCGCGTCCTGTCGCGGCAGGAGTGGACCTACGGCAGGTTTGAGATCGCAGCCCGTTTGCTGTCCGGACGCGGCACCTGGCCGGCCATCTGGATGCTGCCGGACCTGCGGCAGCACGGCGGGTGGCCCAGGGCGGGGGAAATCGACATCATGGAGCATGTGGGCTTCAATCCGGACACGGTTCACTCAACGGTGCACACCGCGGCCTACAACCACATGCTGGGCACCCATCAGGGATCTTCAATCCATGTGCCCACGGCGCGCTCGGAGTTCAACGTGTATGCCGTGGAGTGGACCCCGTCCGAGATTCGGGGCTTTGTCAATGACAACCACTACTTCACATTCGCGAACGAGAGGCTGACGGATCCGGACGCCGACTTCCGGCACTGGCCGTTCGACAAGCCGTTCCACTTGATTCTCAACATCGCAGTGGGAGGCAGTTGGGGAGGCCGGCACGGTGTGGATCCGGAGATATGGCCACAGCGCATGGAAGTGGACTGGGTGCGGGTATACGACTGTGGTCAGCCATGACAAGCACGGCGATGGCATTTGTTCGCGCACTCTGCCGACCTGACCTGTCTGTCGGGCTCAGCAGTCAAATCGCATAAGTTTCAGCCAAATCCCTTCACCCATATGAATGGATCATGGCCAAGTTGGACTTTCGCCAACCGCAAACCATGGGGCCGGACACCTGATCCACAGGTTTAGGGAGAGAACCCACAGGGAACCAATCCAACGGATCCCTACGTGCGTGCCGCCTTTGCCTGTCTTACGATTTCCCTAATCTGATCAAAGTGGGAATACTCGTGCATGTGGCCTACAACATAGAGTTCCATCGCATTCGCTACGGGACCGCCGGACCAGACTTCATAGCGTTTGTCGAGATCCGGCTGACGCGGCCATACTTCCAAAGTGGCCAACCGCATCCTGCGACTGTCCTCGAGTGCTTCCCGGCATTGCCGGATCGTCTTGATGGTTGACCAGTGCGGTTCATACCGCGACCGTCCGTGATTCTCGACTCCCCGGGCCAATTCAGCCGCCAGGAACGTGGACTCTTCGGACGATGCACAACAGTGGACAATCACATGGCCCAATGTCCATGCCATCCCGACTTCCTCTTTCGAAACCGCATGGGGATCATCCGCTGCTTCGTCAATGGGTGTAAAGAAAACATCGGCATCGGTGCAGTCGGCGATCATGGACAGTTGGACATCAATCATGTCATTTGCCAGTTGGCGCAAATCGTCCGTTTTCTGCCCGTCAGTGATGTCCGCGGGTTGCAGGCTGCTGTCTCCAAGGAGCTTGAGCTCAATCATGATGAATACCTTCCATAAATCACTGCCTGTTCGGTGCGGTTGGATGATAGCACCGTTGATTTGCATGGACCCTGGTTCGACTTGGCACAAAGCTGAACCCAATGCCGGTCCGATTTGCAGTAGCCGGCAGGCGAGATTCCACACTGACCGGAGCAGTGGGTGCTGCAAGGCGTAGCATCCAATGACATGCGCTGTGTGGGGACCTTTTCGGTGTGGTGGAGGATTGCTTCCATGAAGTGCTCCGGTAGCCGTAGCCCTGCAGGGGTACCGTTGCAAAAATGGTTGACTTTGGTTGCAAACGACCATCATCCAGTCCTGAAGATGCGGTCCGTGCCGCGCCGCCGCCCCAATAGTGCAAGGCGGCTCCGCCCTGGAATCGCACCAAGGAACACCGAGCTAATCCCCGCTCAAGCTGCCCTTCGGGCAGCCGGGACCGGATTGGGTAGGCGTTGCCGCCTGCCCAGCCGATCCACACGGCATTTCCCGGGGACGGATTGAGGTGTTCGCAGTCCCATAGGTTGCCGAGACTCCTCACGTAGAATACGGAGCAAGCGGCTTCGCTTCGATATCAAGGGAGCTTATATACCTGATTACGCAGTCGGTGTGACAGGCACAACCCTGTACACCTGTGCTATAATCGTGTCCTGCCAACAAGAGAGCCCGGCGGATATCCGAAC
>JAPPAJ010000323.1 GCA_026705565.1 Caldilineaceae bacterium
CTGCCTCGGCAAGAGTTGAATTCGTCAGTTTGGAGCTATACGTACATCAGTTCCAGTGCATCCAGCACCCGGCGAGGACGATGTCGGTTTTCCAGGCAGGCGTGCCACCATCCCGCTTCGCAGTCGTGCATATCCCCAATTGCATCGGCAAGCCGTCGCGCCTTGTGCCTTGAATCAGCCCGTCGCACGGCCGCAATGAGCAATCGCAACTGGGTTGCCGTCGGCGCACTCGTCGGAATGTAGGTCTCGGAAGTCAGATCGCGAATGTCGGAAGGCAGCTCCACTCCTTCCTGTTCAGCCAGAACCGAGCGCATGGCGCTGTAGCTCAGCCCCAAGTCTTCGGGAGACAAACTGGCCTCCGCAATCCTCCGGCCTCCCCCCGTGCGTCCCCTTCGGGCGCGGGTTACGTGTACAGACAACCCTTCGTCCCGGGACTCTGTGAAGTAAACGCCGTGGGTCAGATCACGTCGGATTTTCACAGTGGGCATGGTTGGCTCCGTAGTCGAGAACTGGTGTCTACAGGACGACAGTCAGATCGATGTCGCGTCGGCTCAACTGTTGAAACGTGCTTTCGATTTGCCGACTGTCGCCATTGGGCCGTATCACGGCCTTGGTGTCTGTGGCTCCCGGTTTGCCGGCAAGGTGGTGGACCCGATCGATGTCTCGCCGATGTTCTTGCCACCAGTCCGGAGTCCGGTCTGCGAGATGGACGGAAACGAAACCGTCATCGCTGTAGCAGTTCCATGACAGTGCCACCGAGTTGTTCGCCCCCTGCCAAACACCGGCAATGGCGGTTAGCACACTGTGATCCGAGTGGCGAATGGTGATTTCGCTGGTGTCAGCCAAAGACTTGCCGTTCTGGTCCAGGAACGTCTCCAAGTTTTTCCTGACCACGCTCACCGGTCCCTGGTCTCTGAATACCTGGCTGGTCACCGGGTCCGGATCTGGATGCTCTCCATCGTCATCGGCCTCGTCATCGTCGTCTCGGTCAGCCGGCATGTTGTCAGGCAGGTAGAACTTGAAATCGTCCCGGATCAACGCAGCGTCAAGGGGGTGGTCCTTGTCGAAGTGTTGCTTGGTGGCGGAGACGGCCCCCAAGTCACTTTGCTTCACCCCATTCGCAACAGCCGTCGCAAAGTCCTGTTTGGACAGGAACATCAGCATTGATGGGCTGTCCGTGAACTCCGCATATAGGCTCTTGAAGGTGGGGCCAAGGTTGCCTTTGAGACTGGCGCGTCGCTGCCACTCAACCGGATTGAGGTGCGGGAGGCCGGGATTGACAAGCTTGCCGACACCAATCAGCGCATTGACGATGGTCTGCGCCCCCTTGCCTTCCTGATCGGCCTGGCTGATCGTGAGACTTTGCAAATGGCTGCCAATCCACTCTTGGGACTTGCTGGCGGGGTAGTAAAGGTGGCACCAGTTGCGCTGCACGGAGTGGTGGATCGCCTTCTGGGCCAGGGCCGCTCGTTCCCTTGCCTCGTCCCGTTGATGTTCCTTCAGGTTCGGTTCCTTGCTCAGCCGCTCATAGGCTTCGCGATTGACGAGCGCCTCCTCCAAGTCGCTGGTGCTCTGTCGGGACGCGACGAGGAACAGCGCGTTGTTCCTGTGCCTGCGTGGTGCATTGCCCCCGCTGGCCGGCGACTTGTGGAAGAGCTCGATCAGCTCTGACTCGAGATCCTGATGCTGTTTATGCAGGTGTTCCGGATTGAGTATGCCGAGGTGGACTCGATCCGGTTCATCAGGTAGGTTCCGTCCCTTGCTGGGCCACAGCATCACCTTGAACGGTGAGGAGTGTCTGGGGCTGAATGTGTCCCGTACTGCGTCGTCAACCCTGTTCCTGAGCCATTCATGGTCGGTGCGCAGAGCCACCTGGCGGTCTTCGGCCATCTTTCTCAGGCTGGGTTCGTTCGAGAAAAACAGGCCGCGTCCCTGCTCTCGATTGACGTACAACGCCGTGTCGGCAATGTGTTTGATGGCGCTTTCGGCCAATCCCCTGTCGGGCCACCGGGGTGAAATCAGTGCATTGACCACTTCCTGCTCGGTTAGGCCGCGGTTGGCACTTTGTGCAACCGAGCCCAGCATGATGGTTACGGCTGCTTCATGGGCGCCTTCAATACCCTGGTTGCGATCGCTGTCGATATCGGCGTTGATGCCGGCAGCGAGTTCCCTCCGTTCAAGTCGGTTGACGAACTGTTCGCGAATGCGGCTTTCCCTGGGGTCAACGTGATACGGGTGCAGGATGGCGTCCCGTGTATTGTTCGTCCGCTGCAGATCGATGGTGGCGCTCAGCAGGCGCAGGGTCCCGCGCACCTGTTGGAAGTTCGGGTTGTCGGACAGACGGTTGTTGATGATGTCCATCAGATCGGGATGGAACGGATAGCTGTCATGAAAGCGCTTCCGCAGTTCGAGCTTCGCGGCACTTCCGGCCTGGTTCACTATGTCGGCGTAGGCGTCGGCAACGATTCCCCGCTCCGCGTCGTCCCAGGATTCAAAAAGTCGTCGCCGCAGAATGTGAGGTACGTCGGCGGGATCGGAGGGTGTAACCGGCTGCGTGATCCGAGCCATCAGGCTGCTGGTGTCGCGCAGGATCCGGTTTACCTGCTGCGTCGCTTGTTGCAGGGCATCCGCGCCGGGTTCCGGGGTTGTGATGATCATCACGGCGCGCGGGCACTCGGTCACTGCCGCGGCCAGATCGCTCAGCGTTACTGCAACGGCGTCTCGTTCCGACTGCCGTTCGTCGGTATCCAGCTTGTTGAGAAGCTGCACCAGTTCATCAATTAGGATCAGCACAGGACGATCGCCAATCAGCATCGAAAAACCCGCTACACCAGGATTGCCGACAACCGTCCGGCTACTCTGACCGGTAGCCAGGTGCGCCCTGACAGCGTCGGCAATGGACGGTGCATATTGGTCGTCCTTGATGTGGATGCGACCGTGTGCGTCGGCATCCTGACCGTTGATCGCGATGACCCGTGCCCGGTCCGTGGCATAGGCCGGATCGGCGGGGCAGTCCTCCGGCGGCAGCGAGCGCATGACATCCGGATACATGGTCATTGCAGCCAGGACAATGGCGGTGTGCGTCTTGCCGCCTCCGAAGCCGGACTCGAAGGCATAGACACCTTCACGGTTGCTTGCTCGTCCGTTGCACAGTCGATCCATCACCTGATTGCAAACACTCCGCATGGCCTGCGTCGCATAGGTGCCTTTCAGAAAGGCACGCGCACCGTTGGGAGTGTCAATTTCCCCACGCAAGGCTTGCGACAAGTTGGCTGCGTACGCCTCGCTGGTTTCCTCCGGGGAACGGGGCGTGGCGGAGTCAAACAAACGTCTCAGATTGACCGGCATTGGAATTCCTTGGTTCGACAGTCAGAGGTCGGTTTGGGTGATTTCTTGGTCTTCAGTAAGTGGGACACCATGCAGCGCAGTGGAAGGGAATTTGGCCGGGAACGAGCGTTCCGTGGTTTGGACACACGTTGACGTGCGAGTCGGCTCCGGTTTGCGAGCCGAGTTGGGTTGGGGGAACGGATATTCCACAGACCTACCGGAACGGCGGCCGGCCCAAGTGTCTATCCATGAGACTGGTGTGAGTACCCGCCCCCGGGCGTGCAGAGTCCGAAGCGTCACATCGCAGCAGATGGAGCGCAACGTCTGGTGCAGTCCCGCGTGTGCAAGGCCCAAGGCTTCTCCATGCCGGTCGGGGCACGCTCTCAACCTGTCGTTTGGGTCCTTGGTATGGCTCCGTACCGATTCCCGCTGTCATTTCCACCGTCCCCGGCACCTTTACGAGTTATAACTACTTGGTCATACTAAATTGACATAATTTGAAGTCTCTATAACACTTCCACAGTGTAACGGTAACACGAATTCGGCACATTCCTGCTTATGGCACCGTTGGCGCGTACGATCGTTATGTTCAGTGCACAGGTTTGGGGAGCCGTCGCGGCCTCTGTGGCTGCCCTGTTTCTTGCCGAGAGGGACGGCGGTGGATGGTGCGTAGGCCAGCGATAGCCTGGAAGGCCGAGGTTACGGCGGGTTCTAGCCGACCGGTAGGGTGCCGAGCCCCGGCATCCGGGGAACGGGCCGGCCCCGGACTTTAGGCGTGAAGAATAGGTTTGGGATGCCCTCGGCAACGACGGAGGGTGCGCGGAAGCGGAGAGTAGGCAGTCCGAAGGGCCCTGGAACCCCCGGCGCGGCCCCCTGGCACCCCTTGTGGGCGCGCAGAGCCACCGGTGGCTCATCCGGACAGCCCGGTCGCGGTCTCCGGCTTATCCAGGAGCTTGGCCAGGCGCACATTGCTAGGGGCCGGGACCAGCTCTTGGTCGTGTTTCAACGGGGCCTGTTCCAAGCTCAGTGGCTGTGACACCGCGGTTATGCCTGGGCGCGGTGTGTCTGCAATCCATCCCCGAACTGGCTCCGCCCTAGGAGTTGCAAGAAGCAGACCCGACGGCCGGGCGATCCAAGCCATGCACAAAAATGCGGATTGGAGTTTTGCCTGCCTCTGTCAGCGATTCACCTTCCCGTCATACCGACAGGGTCGCAAAGGCCGTATACACAGCCGGTGTTTGCTGTTCCAGTTGGCTTCAGAAAGGATTACTCCAGGCCAAGGTACTGCCCGTTGCGATCCGGCATGGTCGATTCCTCATGCTCCGTCAGCAGTTCGGCCAGATTGTCAGTCTTCCATTCCAAGCGGGGGCCTGCTTTCGGATCCCGTCGAAAGGACAGGGACACTGCCACCACATCCAGGCCCGTTCCCACGTGTTCACGTCCGTACTGCCTGTCTCGAATTTGGTTCCGGGCGTCGGTGACAGGCCGGTTGTACTTCACCTCAAAGACATAAATCCGGTTGCCGACTTGGATCTCGTGGTCTGAACGTCCCCCCAACGTGGACATCTCCGACTGTGTAGGGACGTCCATCTGCATAAGCAACGCCTGCAGTAGAGTGCGGAAACTGGCTTCGCCCTGCAGATTCACATGCGAGATGCCAAAAATAAAGTTTTCCAGCCGTTGGCAAAAACCGGATACATCCTTGTCCGCCAAGAAGGCTTTCAGGTCCGAGATCAGACTTCCGTCCCGCTCCGGTGCGTGCTCCCACAGCCCCAGGATGTCGTAGGTCCACGACTCCGCTACTTCCCGGTTTGGGAAGTTCAGGTACGCCGGTGCACCGTTGTGTCCCCCGTGCCAGGTGTAGTACCCGGTATCCAGCATGAGACGGACAAAATTCGGACGCGTGAGGTCGGCCAGTCCCGGTTCCGGAGCTGAGATGGGGAAGTCATTTCCCTCGCGCACGGTGTCGGGCAACGGATTGTTCTTGTCCACTGCGAGACGGGCCAACAATCCAGGATGGCCGGATTCACTCCATGGGGACGGCCAATGTCCCTCCGCGGCCCGTTCCCGGGCATCGCCGGAGTTCAAGGCAAGATCCAGGCTGCAAAGCAGGGAGAACGGGTTGTAGACGCGCGGGGTATCGGGATGTGGCGCGAAGCGGTAGCCGTTGTAGAAGCTCCGCCATTCTCCCAATACATCCTGTTTCCGAAACCGAGGATCCAAGGTTTCCAAGTGCTCCCGATAGGGAGCCAAATACCGGTCCACTTCACGTTCCGTAAAGCCGCAGAGGGCGCCGTAGGCAGACATGTCGGAAATGTCCGTCATGTTGTTGGCGGCGGAGAACAGGTGGCTGCGGGCGAAACGAGTGATGCCCGTCATGAAGACGCAGTAGAGCTGCCCTTGGTCGTCCTTGAGCACCCGGTACAGTTGGCGCAGTTCAGCCAAGGCTCGAGACGGGTCCACATCCGTGCCAATAAATTCCACAAGGGGTGCATCGTACTCATCGACCAGCACGGCAGGGCTTCGCCGGTAGTGTTGCCGCAGGGCTCTGATCAAGCTGGACAGGATGGTATCCGGCGCATCATGGCGCGTTGGCGGTTCCCAGTCGGGGTTGCCCCAATCCACGCCGCGTTGTCGCCAAAGTGTGACCGCTCCCCACAGGCAGGCTTGCAATTTATCCTGCAGGGAGCCAAGGTTTGGGTTGACGGCCTGCCCCATGTCCAGCCGGATGACGGGATGCCAGCCATGAGTCCCATGCCAATCGATCCCTGCCAAGCCGTCCCACAACCATGCAGGAGATGTCCAGCGCTCGGGCAGATCCGCCGCGAGACGGGTGCTGGAACCACTTGTCCCCGCGACACTGGCAGGGTGTTCCGGCGGCAGTCCCTGAAACCAGGTTTCAAGGGTGTTGATCAACAGGGTCTTGCCGAAACGGCGGGGACGCGCTAGGAACAAATGGCCATGGTGCAAGGGGGGTGGTTCGTTGTAGAGATGGTTCCATTCTCCGGTTACAGCCAACAAGTCCCTGAAGAACCGAGTCTTGTCCACGTAGAATTCACGTCTACTGCGGATATTGGAAAAATCTGCCCGGTTGGTATGGAGCGGGGGGAGATTGAAGGGTTCGGACATGGTTTCCGTGTTGCCGTGACGGAATGCCCCATTGTGGGAGTGTGCTCACTGCATGTCAAGCCGATAGTCTCGGAGGCATGGTGTCAGTTTCCTTGGTGAAGCACCTGCTGGAATGGAGGCATGACTTGGTCCGCAGTGTGCGTGACTACCGCATCTCCCTGCCACCAACTGCCTGGTGAGTTGGTTCGGGGCGGGCACGCCCGACGCGGGGTCTGAAGCAAGGTATTGACAAAGTCGCCACAGGGTCATGTCCGTCACCAGTTGGGGGATACGCGCCGCCCAGTCCGTGCGGAGATGGCAGCGGTTTTCCAGGAAGGTGTCGTTCAGTGCCCAGTTGGCGGTGTTCTCCAGGCGAAGTCCTGCACCTTGCCAAGTAGGGAAAGCAGGCAGACTTTGAAATCGAGTGTTCGGCGATGCAGGAGGCAGTGATGGGAGCATCGGGGAATCACAAGGGTACTCGGAGTTCGTCCAACCAAGGTGTGCAGGAGGTGTCCGAATACACGGACGGGACCATGACGCGCGCGGCGCGGGAGGAGCGGATTGCTTGGCGCCTGCAGAACCTCGCGGAGTGGCGACGCGGCCTCCTGTCCCTGGGCCACTACCGTACCGAATATCCGTACGATGTTGCCCACGAGTATGACTACGATTGGACCACCGACTCCGATTACGTCTGGACCAAGGTTCATCGACGCGAATACGACAAGGACGGCCATGAATTCCTGCGCCTACGCGATACGTTCTTCCTATGGGATATGGAACGGACATCCCTCAACCGGCTCGGCAACCGTGTGGTGGTGAAACCGGATGTTTACTTTGACGAGGATGTGGCGGCGCGCCTGAACCTGTTCACCAGACAGGGAAGCCCAAAGAACGTGACGGCCCCGGATCTGGCGGTTCTGTTGCCTGAATGCGAACTGCCACGGGGCGAATGGCGGCCCCTGAACGACTGTGTGTTTCGGCTTGGCCTGGGCGATCCTGCCCCGGAGCTGGTCCTGCAGCACTTGTCGACCACCGGGGACTGGCAACGGAACAGCAAGCTGCGCCTGTATGAGGCTCTCGGAGTCATCGAATATCTGGTGTACGACCCCGGGGACATGCGGGAGCCGGGGTCACCGGTGGGCTTGGTGGTTCACCGACTTGAGGACGGAGCGTACCGTGTTGTCCGACCGGATTCCAATCTGTCCGAACCGGACCTGCCGGCGATCGAAAGCAAGGTGTTCGGGAGGCATATCCGCATCGATCCGAATCCTGCGCATCGATTGTCCCCGCATGTGAATGGCCCGCGGTTCCAGTGGTATGACACTGTGGAGGAACGCTGGCGCGACCACGAGACCGATCAGCAGGTCCGACACGAGCGAAGTTTGGAGGTTGCCAGGATGCGAGGCAGGGCGCTTGGCCAAACGGACGTCGCCATCGAATTCCTGCATGCGTGGTTGGAGGCCGAGCTGGAATCGAATGTTCGGGATCACGTGGCGGCGTTCTGGCGTAAACACGGCCTTCCGGAGGACTTTGCGGCCAAAATCGTGGCAGTGATGCAGACCCCCAACCAGTGGCCCTTCCTGCTGTTGGATCCTCCCGTAAGCCAAGACGAGGATGATGCAACCGAGACCGATTCAACGAATGGACGACAGGAGACAGACCGAGTGACTTTCCGGCGGCGGGGCCGAGGAGGAGTTGCCATCGAACATCTGCATGTCCTGCTGTATGTAGAGTTGGAGCCCAAGGTCAGGGAGCGGATCGCAGCGGTGTGGCGGGAGGAAGGTCCGCCGGACGACTGGTTCGACAAGATCAAGGCCGTGCAACGGTCACCCCGAGACTGGTTTGCCCTGCTGGTGGAGCCAGTTGCACTGCGGAAGCAGAGTGCCGACCGTGGACATGCCTCGTCCTGAACTGTGCCGGAGCCAACTACCTCATGGGATACTGCCTGGCAGGGGCAGACGGATGCCGACCTGATCACCAGCCACTCAATTCCCGGGCCTGCCGGATTCTTTGAGGCTGCCGTGATGCGAACCTTGCGGTGCAACTTGGCTTCCGAGGTCACATGGGATGAAATTCGGCCCGCGGTGTGCCGCAGTGCCGATTACCTGGGTTGCGGCAGACGGGTGCTTGCAACAGCCAAGTTTGAGCCCTGCAGAATGGAAGGAAGCGACAGGGTCCAGGCAGTTGTTGCAACTTTGCGTTGTGTAAGCTCTCGAGACAGAGCGATTGCATTCATTCCCAAGGAATGTGGTGCAGGACCACGCTCACAATCGGGCTGATCGTGTCCACCCGCGAGTGTTGGGTCCGTTCCCGTTCCCAAATGTGAACGTGGTAGCGGAGCAGCCGCAAGCGCAGCCAGAAGTCCACCGTGGACTGGTGCTCGACCAAGACCTACACGTACACGCTCCGGCCTGCGTTGTATCGGGCCTGGAACAACACATCCGTTTCCGACCTTTTCAAAGCTTCGGCGACGAATGATCCCGGCACTCGTTGCAGTGTCTCGATGTTGAGGTGTTGGGCCACATCCTCCGTCAACCGTGCCTGCAACCAGGCGCGGGCGGTCACCGGATCGCCCAAGGCCCGGCGCACCAAAGCATCGTGATTCATGCCTGGGGATTGTTCGTCCGCCATGCCACTTACATCGTTGGCATTGACAGGTGGTCTCTGATTGTGATCAACAGGACCGTTTGCCCATGAGACAGGACATCCTCTGGCCCGTGTCCAGTTTGCGTGGGGGACCCGGCTTTATTCAACGAACAGGGGCGCCATTTGGGCAGAGGCCATCAAATCCTCCATCTCGTCGTCACGTGGAGCACGTCGAAACGTGGAACCGGCCGCCAGCAGGCGGGGTAGCAGATCCGGGTCCCCGGCCGAGTTTAGGAACAACCCGTCCTGACCCAACACCCAGTGCACGGCACGGTTGATGTCCGCCTGATTTTCGAACGGTTGGTACCACGTGTTCCGCGACTGGGGCGTTTCGCCCCACGGACCGCGGGTGACCCCCTTGATGGTCTGGACGGCAACGCCGCGTTCCCGGCACACTGCGTTCAGTTGGTTGAAGTCGGAGCGGTACTCTTCGTTGCACCACAGCACATAGTTCCAGGGCAGCAGCACTGAGTCGAACGCAAAGGCTTCGAGGCTGCGCAGGTGCATGCGCGCCACGGTCAAGCCATGGCCGGTGACCCCGATATACCGTACCTTGCCTTCCTTACGTGCATCGCAGGCCGCTTCCAAGGCTCCGCCGGGAGCCATGGCCTGATCCCATTGCTCCTCGTCCACCAGGTTGTGCAGCTGGATCAGGTCCAGGCAGTCGGTCTGCAGCCGCACCAGCGAGTTCTCGATTTCCTCCTTGGCTTTGTCGTAGACGCGCCTGCCGGTTTTGGTGGCCAGGAAGAACTCGTCCCGGTGGTGCTGCATCCAAGGTCCCACCCGAAGTTCCGAGTCGCCGTAGGAAGCTGCAGTATCGATATGGTTGACGCCGTGGTCCATAAGCCGCATGAGGAGTTGGTCCGCCGTGGCTTGGTCGCAACGGTTGACGGCGAAGGCCCCGAAAATGATGGCGGAACTGTCATGGCCGGTTTGGCCAAACGGCTGTCTGTGGATCATGGCTGGTCCCAACAGGTGGATTGGATGAGTTTGTGTTGATTGTATGCGGATCCATGTCGATCACGGCGCGGACCAACGGAATTACCGGGCACGATCCATCATGTCAGGGCTGTGTGGAAGGTCCGGATCGATGGCCTTCCCCTATACAACGGCACAGCACGGTCGTTCAAGGGGATGGCGAGTTTGGGTGGGGACAATTGGGAAGGCGCTCGGTGTCGGCAAAGCAGAAGTACAGCGGTGACACCGGCTCACGACAGACATGCAAGGTGTCGACCACTCCGACCCTGATCGTGCCCACCACACGCGCAGTTGCCCAGTCCAAAGGCACGACCGGAAAACCAATGCGTTCCATTCGTTGGAGATTGTCAAAACGACGAATAAGTTGGGTGCTCAGGTGCCATGCAGGCATGATCTGCCAGCCCCACACCCCATGTCCTGCATCGCCGGCCGTAAGGCGGAGCCGCGACTGGAAATCTGCATCCGCAACCTGCGCCGCCGGGCGGACGATGGCCTCAACCTCTGTATTCCCACCGCCGGTGGGCAGCGGCACGACGATGTGGACGCCTACCTGTACGGAGTCACCGAGTCGGTCCCGGTTGCCCAAACCCGCCTCTACCCCTTCAATGTAAGAGGTGTTGTGCAACACGCCAAGCGGTTGTGAGCAGTCATCAAATGGAACGTCCAATCCGCCACATGGCCGATTGGACAGGGCCTGTCCGAGAGAAGTGAAGAGGATTGGACGTGGGTCGTACCGCCTACTTGTTGGATTCGGTACGACCGTTCTTCCGTAAACGGGGAAGCCGCCCTGCGGCTTGGTCCTGCATCAGATCAGCGATCGTGGGGAATTGGCTGCGGTCCGCACTGTCCAGTTGCCGTGCGAACCGGGCCGTCTCGTCGTCACTCCAGAATTCGGCAACGAACTGCAGGAGGATCTCCTTTTTGCCCTGCGCTTCACCGAGTTCCAATCCCCGCGCCTCGCCGAGTTCCAGGCCGCGTGCCTCGCCGAGTTCCAGGCCGCGCGCCTCGCCTTCCTTTTCCTTGGCCGCAATGATGTTGCCGAACGTGTTCATCA
>JAPPAJ010000094.1 GCA_026705565.1 Caldilineaceae bacterium
GCCCGCCACGGCTGTGAACCGTGGGACAGGATGCGCCCGTCACGCCATGACTGGTCGTCGGTCGAGGCCGATGCGGCCCCGGCCGCGCCGGCCGTGTCGCAGTTCAAGGCGGGCATGAACGTGCGGCACCGGATCTTCGGCGCGGGCAAGGTGATTGGCTCCAAACTGCTCGCCGACGGGGACGAGGAAGTGACGATCGCGTTCCGCCGGCACGGCCTCAAGACGGTGCTGAATTCGATCGCCGGTCTCGAGCCGGACTGAGTCGCCCAATTCCCAACCGTGGACGAACGACACGCCCCGACGCCAACCCAGCCCGCCGACCGCGAAGTGCGCTGGTCGGCCAACACCAAGCTGCTGGCCTCCCTCCTGTTCCTGGCGGCCGTGGCCTGGATGTTCTGGCGCTTCTCCAACCTGATCCAGCCACTGGTTCTGGCCGTCATCCTGGCCTACCTTCTGCATCCGGCGATCACCGCAATCTCCCGCCACACCTTCCTGAACCGGGCCGCGGCCGCCGTACTGGTCCTGGCCGGCCTGTTGGTGGTGGGCTTCACGACCGCGTTCTGGCTCATTGCGGAGTCAATCCAGCAGTTCAATCTGCTGTACAACGCCCTGCCTTCCATCCTGGAACGGCTGCAAACAGCCCTTCAATCATGGGCTGCGCAGGCCGCCGGAACTGTCGAATCCCTGATGCAGCGTCCGGGCTTCGGCTTCGTGGAACAGTTCTCCCTCCAATGGTTGGAACCGATTTCACCGGACGGCTCGCAACTGGAGTGGAATCTGGGTGCCATCGGCGACCAGGCCCTGCAGTGGCTGAACCCGCTGCTGCAGCAAAGCCTGGTCACAGCCTCGGGGTTCGCCAAGGGCACGTTCAACGTCCTGGCCGTCACGCTGCTGGTCCTGATCCTGTCGCTGTACATCATCATCGACATACCGAAGGTCGGCAGCTACATCGACAGCCTGGCGCCGGTACGGAGCATCCAGCAGGACCTGCAAGCGCTTTGGCGGCGGTTCAGCGAGATTTGGAAGGCCTACCTGCGAGGCCAGATCCTGATTTCGCTCCTGTTGTTTGCGGTCTACACGGTCCTGCTTCCCCTGCTCCGGGTCAGCAACGCCTTCGGCTTGGCGCTCGCCGCCGGAGCCCTGGAATTCCTGCCGGTCATCGGGCCGGTCGCCAGTTCGGTGCTGATCATTCTCGTGGCCCTGTTCCAGGACTCGACGGCCTTCGGCCTCACCACGGTGCAATACGGACTGCTGGTCACCCTGTGCGTGGTTGCGGTCCAGCAAATTGAAAGCAACATCATCGTGCCGCGCATCATCGGCAATTCGCTGCGTCTGCATCCCGTCGTGGTGCTGCTCAGCGTGTTGATGGGCACGTCGCTGGCCGGGGTTCTGGGTGCGGTGCTCGCCGCACCGGTCATGGCCTCGGCCAAGCTGGTCGTGACCTATGCCTGGTACCGGGTCTTGGACCAGCCCCTGACATTCCTGGACGAAACCGAACAGGAAGACCCGGAGCCGCAAAGGCGGTGGTTTGGCAGGCCAGTCCCCCGGCGCGAAGCGAAGGACGACAACCAGGACGAGGAGGCCCTGGACGAGGAGGCAACGGTATCCGAACCCCGGGTTCCCGGCGGAGAATCAACGTGAGTTCCGCCCAGCGGCTTGATCATCCATTGTGCTTTGTCCCCCATATGCGGGATGCAGTGTGGGGCGGACACCGACTCGCTGAACGATTGCCGTGGGTTCCGGTCGGCTCGCGCCTGGCTGAGGCATGGCTTGTGTCGGGCCACCCGACAGCCGAGACACCGGTGGCACACGGCCCGTTGGCCGGTTGGCAGCTGTCCCGGTTGATTAGGGAATTCGGAACCGATCTGGTGGGCACGCGGCATGCAGACACCGTCGCACATGGCCGCTTCCCGATCCTGCTGAAGTTGCTGGATGTCGACGAGTGGCTGTCCGTGCAGGTGCATCCGGCCCAAGGCGACGGTCGGCGCGAAACCTTCGGCAAGACCGAAATGTGGATCATCCTGGCCGCCGAACCGGACGCCGAACTGATACTCGGTCTCAAGCCGGGCACAACGCTGGAGGACATTCAACAGGCCGGCCCTTCCCGGGCCCTGACACATTGGCTGCAGCGCCATCAAGTCCGTGCCGGGGACACGTTTTTCGTGCCGGCCGGGCAGGTGCATGCCCTGGGACCCGGGATTACGGTCCTGGAAGTGCAGGAAACCAGCGACACCACCTGGCGCATGTACGACTGGGATCGGCCGGCCCGGCCGGAACAGCCGAGGCCGTTGCACTGGCGCGAATCCCTGGCGTGTTTGAATACGGCCGCGGCCATGTCCAATCCAGTGGTTCCCCAACCGACAACCTGGCAGGAACTGGCCGCCAGCCGATTGATCACATGCCCGCAGTTTGCGGCGGACCTCGCGACGATCGCAACCGGCGAGACCGTGGTCGGCGAAGGGAATCCGGCAACCTGCCGGTGCGTGGTGGTTCTGGAGGGCTCCCTTGAAATCGCCGCAGCCGGCGGTTCTGCCGAGTTGGGTCCGCTGGACTGCTGCCTCCTGCCCGCCGCCCTTGAATCCTTTACAATAACCGGCCTTGAAAACAGCCGGGCGACTTGGGTCCACCTGCCCTGAACAGCCGCCCCCCACTCCGACACCAGTTCCCCAAGGAGACGATTTTGTCTAGTCTCGACAGCCAGAAGCGCGCGGACACCGCCTACCCCATCCACGAACACCTCGCGGCCCGGTGGAGTCCACGGGCCTTCCGACAGGCATCCTTGGACCGCGGGCAAATTGGGAGCCTGTTCGAGGCTGCGCGTTGGTCCGCCTCCTCGTTCAACGCGCAGCCGTGGCGGTTTGTGTACGCGGAGCGCTCGGCCGACCCTGAGGGCTTCGAGCGGATCCTGGGCACGCTGATGGACATGAACCAGGCCTGGGCTCGCAACGCCAGTCTCCTGATGATTGCCTCCGCCAATACTGTGGCCCAGGGACGGACCAACCGCAAGGCGGTGTACGACACGGGCCAGGCGGTGGCCAACCTCGTGACCCAGGCCACGGCCATGGGTCTCCATGCGCACCAAATGGGCGGTTTTTCGGGCGATGCCGCGCGCAAGGTCCTCGATCTGCCCGACGAATGGGAACCGGTGGTCGCCGTCGCGATCGGGTACCGTGACGAACCGGACACATTGGCGGAACCGATGGCGGAACGCGAAGTGTCGGCCCGTGAACGCGAGCCACTGTCCGCCATTGTCTTCACCGGCACGGCCAACTCACCGGCCGAACTGGGGTGAAATCCGCCACACCGTGCGCCGACGCGGACGGAAGGTTCGGCGACCGGCACCACCATCCCGACCGAGGCCGCTCCCGCCCCCTTGGGGCGGCCTTCCGGCGAGTTCGGACCTAAGCCCGCCGACTCCGCGTCAAGGCGTTGCCATGGAAGCCCTGCGCGGCTTGGCCACTTCCCCACTCTTGCCGCCGCTGCTGCTGCTGGCGGGCCCGGTGGCCCTGTCCTTTGCCCATCCCACGCGCAGTCGGCCGGATCGACTGTTGGGACTGGCCCTGATCCTGCTCGGCGTTTCGTTCGGAGCCCTGGTCAGCCAGGTGTTCCAGCGCGGGCTGCCGCTGTTTGCCCTCACCTGGCAGCCGTCTCTGCAGGACAGCTTTCAGTTTGTATGGCTGCACGTGGGCTGGAACTGGAACATATCGCTCCTGGCGGGCATTTTGGGCGCGGCCGGCCTGCTCTGCTCCGCACAGCGACTGTCCGATCCGGAAGAGATGTCCCCGGAGGACAGGTTCTTCTTTACGCGGTTCCTGGCCCTGAATCTGGCAACGTTGGCCTGCGTGTGGCTGCTGGTCAACAGTGGCAACATGCTGACCACGGTCTTTACCTGGGTCCTGCTGGACGTGATGCTGGTCTTCCGCCACACGCAGGTGATGAACCAGCACGCGGTGGTACAGGAGGAATGGTCCGTGGTGTACCACCGTGCCTTGGGCATGGGCATGCTGGGCACGCTGGTGTTGTTGATTGGACTGTTTCCGGCAGGGGTCAACGGCCCCAATCAAATGCTGATTGGCTCGTCCCTGCCGATCGAGACCCTCTACGCCCTGTTTATCGCCGGCGCCGTACGCGGGGGAGCCTACCCCCTGCACCTTTGGCTGTTGCCCAGCAGCCACCTGAACCTCAGCGTATCCGAACGGATTTTCAGCCAGGTGCTGCCGGCCCTGTCGGGGCTCTGGCTGTTGGGCCTCACGCTTGAGCTCGCCCAGCGACAGCCCGAAATCCAGGCCCTGGTGCTGCCGGCAATCACACTCATGTGCCTGATCAGCGCCGTTGTCTGCCTGCACCGGGGAAGCCGATCCCTGCGCCGCAAGTCCGTCATCGTGACATCGGTGTCACTGACCGGATTGGCCGCCATGCTGGGATTCGGCCAGGGGCCCATGGCAACCCTTTCCTCGGTCGCCGCCTGCTGCCTGTCGGGGGCGCTGTGGCTTGTGGCGCAACGACTTCCCCCAACGCGCGTCGGTCTGGCATTGCACCTGCTGGGGATCCTGGGCCTCCTGGGAATGCCCCTGACACCGGGATTCATCGCACTGGGCCGTTGGCTTGAACCCGGCGCCCTGCCCCCGGTAAGCGCCTTGAACGCCACCTTCCTGCTGGCCGTCCTCGTGTTCAGTGCCTCCCTCTGGCGTCCATGGCTGGACGCCATCCGCAGGTTGCAGGTCGGAATCCCACTGTACCGCGATCCTCAACTGGGTGCAGCATGTCTGCTGGCCGTGTCGAACCTGCTCCTTGGGATCGTTCCGGGCTGGATTTGGCTGCATGCCGGCGGCGCGGCATTGCCGTCCCTGTGGGAAAGCCTCGGGCAATTGCGCTCCCCCATGGTTCTGACCTACACGGCAGTCGCCACGGGCGGGGGTCTGTCGGTCGGCTGGATGCTGACCCGGGTGCGCGAGCCGGCCTCCCGGCTGCTGCACAAGCTCACCCTGAACCTATCGCTGGAGTGGGTATCGGGAGGCATCCAGTTCAGTGCCGCCCGGATCAGCGTGGTGTGGTCCAACACGCTGAATGTAATCGAAGGGTCCGGCCTTGTGGGCTGGTCCGTGGCTTTGCTGGTCCTGCTCCGAGCCATTCTACGCTGAAGACAATCGTGAACCAATTCGACTGGACACTGCTGGCCGGAACCCTGCTCCTGCTGTTCGCCAGCTGGGATCTCCGCGCCACGGGTCCGCTGTTGACCGTGGCCATCCTGCAGGTCGTGCGCATGCTGCTTCAGGTCGGGGGGGATCCAGTGGAAGTGGTCGTTGGCATCGGCCTGGTACCGCTGACGGCTGCAGTTGCCGTAACGCTGGGCAGCCTGCTGAGCCAGCCCGGCGGATGGAGCCGGGAACGGCCCGCGCTTCTGATGCGCTTGCTGGGTGCGATGGCCATGGTTCTTGCCGCGCGCTGGGTGCCTGTCGACAATTTCGTGGACTTCCTGCCCCAGGCCCTGCAGCAACCTTGGTTGTTGCGGTCGACCATCATGCTCACCCTGAGCGGATTCCTCTTCACGGGTCTGTCCGACAGCCCGGCGGACTTCGGCCTCGGAGGGGTGCTCGTTCTGCTGACCTTAAACCTGGTGGTCTTTGTAACCTACAGCCAAACCGTCCCATTGATTTTTCTCGTCAACGGGGCCGAGCTGCTGGCGGTCCTTGTGTTTGCGCTCCAAGCCACCCGCGCCCGCCCCGCGCCCGTTCCGGCATCGCTTCCATGATCGGTCCCGCCGAGTTCCTGCAGGGACAGGATCCGACTCCCCTTTTTGTGTTGCTGGCACTGCTGGCCGGCAGCGGTCTTTGTCAGGTGCTGCGCCGGAATGCCGTTGTCACCCAGGCCAGCGGCCTTGTTCTGGCCTGCATCATTGGGTTGCTGCTGACCGAACTGCAACAACGCAGAAGCCATCTGGGCGTGGGGCAGATACCTGTCTGGGACTTTCCCCTCCTGGGTGTCGAATTGTCCCTCTCCAATGAGTCCCTGCCCGGCCTACAGCTGGCGATCCTGGTGTTGGCCGGCGCCTGCCTGGTAATGCTGTTGACCGGCAGTGCGGCCGACTCCATCCCGGGTCTGTTTCTGGCGTTCGCCGGGTTCGCGTTCGTGTTGACAACCTCGGCAACTCCCTTGGCCATGCCGTTGCTGCACCCGGTCCTTTTGCTTCCGATTGCGGCTTGGACACCGTTGGTGTCTTCCAGTGCCCTGCCTCGGCTGCGCCGTCTGTCGCTTGTCCCGATGATCGCGCTGATATGCTTCATCCTCGCCAACTGGGTTTTGGTGGCACTGATCCCCCTTGACCCCCAAAACGCGGACCTGGTCCAACGCGCCCAGTTTCTTTTGTCGGCGGGCCTTTTCGTCCTGTGCATGCCTTTTCCGCTGCACCAGCTGCTGCGCGATCCCAACGAAGGCACCAACCCAATCCCAGGCGCGGCCGTTGATCTGATGTTGCAGTTTTGCATCCTGACCGTGCTGCACGGCACGCTGCTCAGACATCCCATCCTGCAGAGCTACGAACCCCTGTTCGCGTGGTTGGGCTGGGCGGGCATCCTGACTGTGGTCTGGGGCGGCCTGTCCGCCTTGGGCACTCAGGATCCTCGGCGCATTTGGTTCTACGCCTCAATGTTGAACTGGGGCATGATCCTGCTGGTTGTGACGCTGCCCGTAGGACGCGTCTGGGGCACAATCCTGGGATTGTTCCTTGTCCGCATCGTCTGCACCATGTGCTGCCTGGCCGGTCTGACCCAACTGGACATCAGCCGCATCCGCGGAAACTTTCAGTGGGCCGGTTTGGGCCACAGCCTGCCTTGGAACATGGCCCTGTATCTGTTCGGCACGCTGGGCCTGGTCGGATTCCCCCTGACCAGTGGCTTCGGCCACTTCTGGGTCACATGGCAGTTCATCGCCACCATCGACTGGCGAGTGGCACTCGTGCTGGCACTGGGCACGGCCTTGGCCGCAGTGGGCCTAATCCGGGTTTTGCGCATACTCCTGCGTCCCGAGGCGGAAACCACCCATGCCCTGGAGCCGATGGCGCTGCGCCTGCCTGCCGCCGGCATGCTGGGCCTGTTGGTTTGGATTTCGTTTGTGCCCCAGACCCTGCATCCATTCGTGCAGGCCCTGCAACAACAATTTCCCTGAACGTCCCCGGCCATGACCGCCCCTGAAACCCCGACTCCCCTAGCCGGTCTGCACCGGTTGGAACCGGCCGCGCGACTGGACCTGCTCCAGCAACAACGCCTGTTGGACGAACGGGATCGCGCCGTCCTGGACACCGGCCTGTCGCTTCCCCAGGCCGACGCCATGTCGGAAAACGTGGTGGCCCGCTACGCGTTGCCCTACGGCATCGCCACCAACTTCCTGGTCGACGGCGAGGAGCTGGCGGTGCCGATGGCGGTGGAAGAACCGTCCGTGGTGGCGGCCGCCAGCAAGGCGGCCAAGCTGGCCCGCACCTGCGGCGGCTTCCGTACGGGAGCCACTCCCAACCTGATGGGCGGCCACATTCAGCTGGTGGACGTGCCGGACATCGCCGAGGCGCAACGGTCCCTGGCGGCCGCGGAACGCGAACTCCTGGCGCACATCCCGGCCCGCGGATCGTTGTTGGCACGCGGCGGAGGCCCCCGGAGTTTGACCACGCGCCACATTCCGCACTCGGAAGCAGGTCCCATTCTGTTGGTGGAACTGACCATGGACGTGGCCGACGCCATGGGCGCGAACATCGTCAACACGGCCCTGGAGACACTGGCTCCCCTTGTGGCGGAACTCACCGGCGGCGAAGTCGTCATGGGCATCCTGAGCAACCTGTGTGTTCAGCGCCTGGCAACCGCCGAGGTTCTGTACACCTGGAACGCGCTGGCGGACAGCCCGACGGAGGGTCGGCATCTCCAAAGGCGCATTGTTCAGGCGAACGCCCTGGCGCAGGCGGATCCCCACCGGGCCGCAACCCACAACAAGGGCATCCTCAACGGTGTGGAGGCGGTGGCCATGGCGACCGGCAACGATTGCCGCGCGGTAGCGGCCGCGGCCCACGCCTGGGCCGCAGGCGAAGGTCGCTATCGAGGTCTCTCCCACTGGACGGTTGTACCGAGTGCCGACGCACTGCCCCAAGACAGTCTCGTCCGCGCTCGGGGTGCGGATCCGGCAGGTCCCCTGCTGCACGGCCGCCTCACCTTGCCACTGGCCCTGGGCGTGGCCGGCCACAGCACAAGGGCCCATCCCCTGGTGCCTGTTTCCCTGAAGCTGTTGGGCAACCCCGACGCGCGCCGGTTGGCCCGCATTGCCGCGGCGGTCGGGCTGGCGCAAAACCTTGCGGCCTTGCTGGCGCTGGTCGGCGCCGGCATCCAGGCCGGGCACATGCGACTGCACGCGCGTCAGGTGGCGTTGGCGGCCGGGGTGCCGGCCGGGCAGGCGGCCCAGGTTGCGGCCGAGATGGTGGCATCGCGCCGCATATCCACGGAAGCGGCACTAAGCTATCAAAATTCGCTTGCGACATGATCCCGTGAAATCATGGAAGTTCTTCCCCATCCACAGCACAACACGAACCGGAATGCAATCGGGCGGCCCGTGGGCATCATGGGCCACGGCGCCTACATTCCGCGGTATCGTTTGCCCGCCCGCGAGATCGCCCGGGTCTGGTCCGATCCGGACACGGTACCGGTCGGACAGGAAAAGTCGGTGCCCGGGCAGGACGAAGACACCGCCACCATGTGCATGGAAGCCTCCGCCAACGCCCTTAGTCGGGCCGGCGTGCCACCCTCCGCGATCGAAGCCGTGTGGATCGGCAGTGAGAGCCATCCGTATGCCGTCAAGCCCACGGGGACCATCGTGGCCGAGGCCATTGGCGCCACTCCCTTGACGCTGGCGGCGGACCTGGAATTCGCCTGCAAGGCCGGCACCGAAGCCCTGCAGGCCGGCATGGGTTTTGTCGGCAGCGGACGCGGCACGTATGCATTGGTGGCGGGCATGGACACGGCCCAGAGCCGCCCTGGCGACGCCCTTGAGTACACCGCCGCCGCCGGTGGCGCGGTCCTGATTCTGGGCCCGGCAGAGGAGGCACCGGTCACCATCAATCACGCGCTGTCCTGGGTCACCGACACCCCGGATTTCTGGCGGCGCCCAAACCAGCCCTATCCCATGCATGCCGGCCGGTTCACCGGCGAGCCGGGCTATTTCCAGCATGTTCTGGCCGCCGGGCGCAAACTCATGGAGGATGTGGGCTCCCGGCCCTGCGACTACCGCCATGTGGTGGTCCACCAGCCCAACCTGAAGTTTGCGACGCGGGTGTTGACCGACATGGGTTTCCGGCCCGACCAGTGGCAACGGGGCCTGCTCGTGGGCAAAATTGGCAACACCTACGCCGGTTCCACCCTGCTTGGCCTCAGTGCCATCCTGGACCGCGCCAACGCGGGCGACCGCATCCTGGCCGTGAGCTACGGAAGCGGCGGCGGATCCGATGCCATCGACATGACCGTAACCCGCGATCCGGCTTCCTGGCGGAGCAGGACCCCGGAGACGGCGGACTACCTTGCGCGAAGGGTGGTGATCGACTACGCCACCTATGCCCGCATGCGCGACAAGATCCAGACCTGACGGCGCAGGTCGTTCCGGTTCCCTGCCCCGCACCCCATCCCATGGTCCCGTTTCTGGAAGCCCTGCAGGCCGGCCCCATGCTGGCCGACGGCGGCATGGGCACGCTGTTGCTGGCCCATGGAGCGCGCGTGGACCAGAACCTGGAAGAACTTTGTCTTACCGAGCCGGATCGCGTCCGGGAACTCCAGCTGGCGTACGCCCGGGCCGGTGCCGACATCCTGTTGACCCATACTTTCGGGGCGCAGTCGCTACGGCTGGCGGAACACGGGCTGGACGGCCAGGTGGTTGCCATCAACCGGGCTGCGGCCCGCATCGCGCGCGACGTGCGCGAAAGCAGTGGCCGGGACATCTTCATTGCCGGCGACATCGGCCCCCTGGGCAGCTTTCTGGCACCCCGCGGGCCCGTTTCGGCAGAGCAGGCCCGGGCCGCATTCCGCGAACAGGCGGCAGCGCTCCTGGAGGGCGGAGTCGACCTCTTCTGCATCGAGACCATGATTGATGTGGCGGAACTGCGACAGGCTGTCCTGGCCATTCGGGAACTGTCGGATCTGCCCGTGCTGGCCAGCCTGACGTTCAGTGCGGACGGCGAGACCCCCTTCGGCCTTGACGCAGCGGCCGCCGCCGAGGCGCTGACCGACCTGCCGATTGACGTGCTGGGCGCGAACTGTGCGGTGGGGCCGACCGCCCTGCTCGATGTCCTGGCGACCCTGCGGGCCGCCCGGCCGGGCATCTGGCTGTCCGCGATACCCAACGCCGGCCTGCCCACGCGCGTGGATGGGCGCTTCCAGTACGAGGCGGGCCCGGAATACTTCGCCGCCATGGTGCCGGAGTTTCTCGCCCGCGGGGCCAGGATTGTGGGCGGTTGCTGCGGAACCACGCCCGCGCACATCAAGGCCATGCGGCAGGCGTTGGACAGCATCGACTCCAACCACGAAGAAGATGCGGAGCACCTCCAGGCGGAGCCGTCCGTTGAGTGGGGGGTCCGGGTATCCGAAACCAGCGGACCCAACGCATCGGACCCGGTTTCGCGATCCGGACTGCTGACCAAGATTCGCGCCGGGGAGTTTGTGGTCAGCGTGGAAGTGGATCCACCACGGGGCATGAACCCGGAACGCCAGTTGGCCGGCGCCCGGCTGGCCAAGGAACGGGGGGCCGATGCCATCAATGTGGCGGACAGCCCCATGGCCCGGGTACGGATGGGAGCCCTGGCCCTGTCAACGCTCATCGAAAATCGCGTCGGGATTGAGACCATCCTGCACTTCACGACCCGGGATCGGTCGCTGATGGGCCTGCAGGCCGACCTGCTGGGCGCCCACGCGCTGGGCCTGCGCAACATTCTCGCCCTGACCGGCGATCCCCCCAGTCTGGGGGAGAGCCAAAACAGTTCCCCGGTCTACGATACGGACAGCGTGGGTC
>JAPPAJ010000274.1 GCA_026705565.1 Caldilineaceae bacterium
GGGGAAGCAGCCAATCCAAATCCGCGGCACGAAGCCCCTGGGCATACGTGTCCCGAGAACCCTCCGGGAACAGACCGATGTCCACCACCTCAATGCTGCCCAGATTCGGCAGGCGACCATCGCGGCAGACTTCGGACTTGAACGTGCCCAGCATGATTGTGAGATCGGCAGGAAACGCAGCCACATCCGCTCCCGTCCCGCTGAGTACGCCGGCGGGCAAATCGGCGGAGCACAGGCGCAGGCGCGGCCGATGCCTGCGAACTTCGTCCAAAACGGCGACCAAATCCTCCGGCAAAGGCCGGTTGGCACCGGTGCCGAGCAGAGCATCCACGCACCAGGAACTGTGGCGCAGCCAACGCGTCAGCACGAACATTTCCTCGTCCTGCTCCGCGTGCGCGATTTGCACCTGACGGCGTTCGAGATCGGCGATCAGGGCATCCTCCTGGTCGGAACGATTCCAGAGGTACACGTACACACGTTCCCAGGCGTCATGCAGCCGGCGCGCGCAAATCAGCCCGTCGCCTCCGTTGTTCCCGGGACCGGCCAGTACCAACACGGGGCCAGTGGCCACCTGTCGCGCCCGCGCCCATGCATTCAGGGTCGAGGCAAGTTCGGTGCCGGCACGTTCCATCAGAGCCTCGACAGGGACGCCCGACTCGACAACCCGGTTTTCGAGCGTCCTGGTTTCGGCTATGTTGGCGATTGGATACATGGCCAAGGAGTCCTGTACTGGGTCACGAAGGAATGCTACTTGCGAGATGGCGTCTTTGGCAACGATTGTCCGAGTTCCGGTTTTGCGGTCCCATGATGGATTGAGGTCCGGCATGTCCGCCCGCGCGGACGGACAGCGAGCCGTGCTAGGCCGAAGCTCCCGCGGCGGAAGGCGCCTGGTCCGTGGGATCGGCATTGTCGGCTCCGGCCTCCGGATCATAGCCAACCAGGTATACAGCACGCCAAGGTTGGTAGACACTGCGGAACCTTTCCGTCCGGGAACGACCTTGCTGGACGATAGTTCTGTCCACCGTGACCGTCATACCAAGCTTTTCCGTCTCCACCAGCCGTTGTTCGCCCGGAGCCAGCGCCGAATCTTCCAGATAGAGCGGATCCTCCGGCTCAATCACGTCGGAAATCACCGGTTCGGAAATCGTGACGACGCGATCGAAAGCGGTGCCAAAGATGTCGAAGGTCAGGGTTCCCTGAGCCAAGTCCAACCTCGGCTGGATCAGGATCCAGGCACCAGTGTCGTTGCGGAACCGAAAGTCCACATACGGCGAGTAAATTGTGGCGTCCTTGCCCGGTTGGCCGTACCAGCTGACCACATAGCCGTGGTTGTACCGCTCCACAATCGGAAATCCGCCGTCGAAGGCCGCGCGGAACAGTGTTGTGCTCACTTGGCAGACCCCGCCCCCGACCCCCACCGCCGTGCGATCGCCCCAGATGATCGCAGAGTCGGCATACCCGTTGGCTGCGGTGATGGCGCCGACCGCATCGTTGAAACTGAAATCCGCCCCCGGGGGCACCATGACGTTATGCAACTGGCTTGTGGTCCGTTCGATGTTGTGGATCCGGGAGGCGCTGCTGCCCTTGAACCAGGTCGTGCCGGATGCGACGAGTTCCCGGATCCCGTAGGCCTCGGGATTGTCGGTGCCCACCACCGGCTCAACCACCTTGAACTGTGCCTGGACACGGTTGCGGCCGAGAGCCACGGCATCCGCGACGGCGCGGGCCGTACCCTCCACATCCAAGGCCAGTCCCGTCTGGCTCGGGACCACCACCTGCAATCTTCCAGTGCTGCGGTCAAAGGCCAACCGGCCTTCGCGGGGGGGCCTGGCCAGCAGTGGTTCCCATCGCGCAACAAGGGCCTCCAGGACCTCAAGATCAAGCTCCCGGAAGCCTGGTCCTTGCATTGCAAGTGACAGCTGGAACGGATCCAGGGCCAACCTCAGCCCCCGGGCGGCATCTTCAACCACCACCGTACTTCGATTGAAATCCGTCGGCAGGAAAATCGGCATGCCGACGGTTGAGCTGTCGGCCACAACCCGGATCGAATCGGACTGCCCGCCGTCCGCCGCGGCCTCGATATCAGCCGCCAACTGCTCGGTATCCACCTCCAACCCGTCAATGGCCGGCACCTGAACCGAGCCCACGCTCACGGAAGGCCGGCCGGGCCGCTCAAGGGAACGTTCGACATGCGCCACCAGCTCGGCGGCTTTCCCGGGGTCGTAGACCACCGGCGGATCCAGATAGGCGCCGCGCAGCGCCAGGCGCCATCTGGCGATCTGATTGGCCACGGGAGACCCATCGCGCCCCTGAAGCCAAGCCCGGTGTGTCAGCAGATCCAGCGCCTGATCGGATGCATCCCACGTGCCACCCAAGGCAAACTGGCGGGCATCCAGTTCAACCAGGACGGGCTCCAGACCATCCCTCGGCTCCAAACCGGCCAAAACAGCCCGCGCCTCGGCCACGGTGAGGCCGCCCAGCGGGACCTCCGCAACGTACACCCCCGGATAGATCCGATCGGTGAACCACAAGGCATGAACGGCACCGACCAAGGTCGCCAAAACCAAAATCAGCAACGGCCACAGCAACAGCGAGGCCACCAGGCCACGGCCGCGCGGGATTCCCCGCATCGATGTCTTTCCGGGTTCGCCTGCGGAATGGAACCGGGGAGGTGCTACAGCCAATGGATCTCCACGGCCGCGCCGTAGCCAACACGTGACCTGATCGGTCCGTTGACGGTAGGACCGGCCCGTTTGGTTTGGACTGGGACGGCAAACACCCGGCTACGTCTCCCTGGCCAGGACCTCGTCGGCATCCAGTTTTGTAAACAGGACCCGCGGCCTGCGCATCGGTTGGCCGGCCGGCAAATCGGTTGCGGCCCATTCACCGCGCGCACCGGCATGGTCGTAGCGCAGGACGAGGTGCTCGCCACGGGCATCCTGTACTGTTTCAGTGTACTGTCGGCCAAACAACCGGCCCTCGTGTCCAGGTCCTCGTGCAGCATCTGGGATGAAAACGGCAGTATCGGTGCCCACATGATCTTGAGCCAGTCCACTGCTTGCAATGCAGTGTAGATGATGGTGTGGGCCTGTTGCCGATCGGACTTGATGACCTGCCACGGTTCGCGGGCGTTCAGGTACTGGTTGACCTTCTGGCTGAGCCGGCGGCAGGCTTCCAGGGCGGCCTTGAGGTGCACACCCTCGTACAGGGTGCCAATCTCCATGAATCCCTTGCGGACTTCCGCCAACAGGGTCGCATCGACCGGTTCCAGCTCACCCGGTTCCGGCACCATGCCGTCACAGGCCCGATAGGCAAACCCCGTTACGCGGTTGACCAGGTTGCCCCAATTGGCAACCAGTTCGTTGTTCACCCTTTCGATAAAGTCGTCCCATGTGAAATCGACATCGGAGGTTTCCGGCGCCATGGCCGTCAAGGCATAGCGCCAGGCGTCGGGCTGGTACCGTTCCATCAGGTCGTTGATGGAGATGCTGATCCCGCGGCTCTTGCTGAACTTCCGGCCCTTCATGTTGAGGTACTCGTTGGCCGGCACGTCGTACGGAAGGCAGAAACCGTCGCGTCCCAACAACATGGCCGGCCAGATGATGGCATGGAACACGATGTTGTCCTTGCCAATGAAGTTATATACCCGACTGCCCTGACCGGCACCGGTTTTCCACCAAGTCTGCCAGCCATCCGGATCGCCACTCAGGAGTGCATGCTCCACAACTGCGCTCAGGTACCCGATCACGGCGTCGTACCAAACGTATATCCGCTTGTCCTCCCAGCCTTCCACGGGGACATTGACGCCCCAGTCGATGTCCCGCGTAATGGGCCGGCCGCGCAGTTCGCCGCGCTCCAGTTCCGACAGTGTGAAGCGATAGACCTGCGGTCGCCAGTACTCCTCCTTGCCGTCCTTCAACCACGCCAGCAGATCCGCGTTCAGCTTGTCCAGAGCCAGAAAGAAGTGCTCGGTTGCCCGCACTTCCAGTTCAGTGGAACCCGAAATGGTCGATCTTGGTTTGCGCAACTCGGTGGCGTTGTACAACTTCCCGCAGTTGTCGCACTGGTCGCCCCGGGCCTCGCGGCTACTGCAGTAGGGACAGATGCCGACCACGTACCGATCGGGCAGGAACTGCCCGGCAACGGGGTCGTAGAGTTGTTCCTGGGTGTCGGCGTAGATGTAGCCCTTCTCGCGGTGCACCAGGAACATCTCCTGGGTCACGTCCCAATGGACCTGGGTATCCGTGTGGGTGAAGAGATCGAAAGTCAAGCCCAGTTTCACATAGGCATCAATGAACAGCGGGTGGTAGCGTTCAACCACCTCTTTGGGTTCGATGCCCTCCTGCTGGGCCAGGACGGTGATCGGCGTGCCGTGCGTGTCCGATCCGCTAACCATCAACACGTCGTTGCCCCGCATGCGGTTGAAGCGCGAGAACACATCCGGAGGCAGGTATGCTCCGGCAATGTGTCCGATGTGCTGCTGACCATTGGAGTATGGCCAGGCCACACCGACAAGAACCCTGTTCTTAGCCATGTCCTGTCCTGTCTTGCGACGACTTCCGGGGTACACCGCGACCCGGGCTCGCACCTGTGCCGGACTTGCCGTCCGGCGGCCTCGCCCGGCCCGTTTCCTGACTGGAACCTGCCTGCATTCTAGCCTGTCCATTCGGGGCAGGGCATATAATCGGCAGCGACCGGCCATTCCCGGCGACACAACGCGGCCCAATACAGGCCCCGGTCATCCACTCTCCGTCAGGCTTGAACCCATGAGCTTCCTGCAAGGCATCAACGATTCGGTCGTCCGCTCCGGGACGGTGTTGTGGAAGACGATCAAATCGGTCTACGGGGACCTGTTCCCGTATGTGTGGATGAGCGTCCTGTGGTGGGTCGGGACGTTGACCGTCATCCTGGCTCCCCTCGCGCACACGGCCATGCACCGCGTGGCCCACCGCACAGCCACCTACCGGCGCATCGACAGCGACTTCTTCTACGAAGGCCTGCGCATGCACAAGGGTCTGGCCTATCTGATGTACTGGGGCAACTTCCTCGGCTCGGTGGTGATACTGGTCAGCATTTGGTTCTACGGCAGTATCCAGTCCCCGTTTGTGCAGCTTCTGGTGATCCCGCTGATCTGGGTCGCGTTCCTCTTCCTCCTGGTCACCCAGTTCGTGTTTCCCCTCCTTTGGGAACAGGAAGAGGTTTCCCTGGCGTTGATCTACAAGAACGCCCTGATTCTGGTACTGCAGCACCCCTTGTTCTGCGTCCTGGTTACCTTGTTCAAGATCACGATCCTCTTCCTTTTCTCGCTGCCGGCCTTCATTCCCCTGTTTCTGTTTGGGCCCGCATTCTCAACCGTGTTGTCGAACTACGCGCTGAACTACCTGTTGATCAAGGTGGAATTGGCGCCACCCCCGCCCAGTTGGGCGGACTAACCCGGACACGGCCGCACCGTCGGCGCATCCACGTTCGGTTCGGACATCCGATACCGACCCGCGTTCCAGGCATCCCCTGCCTGTTCCGCGGCCGAGGAACTTATGTCAAGCTGGGGCGGCACCGCCCAACCCCTTGTACCGGGTGCGCAAGAGTTCCGCGGACGCGCCCTCCCGGTATCGTGCGAATACAGCTAGCCGGCGCGTTTCGTAGTCCTGGCGGAGCGTCTCCCTGATTTGGTTCCGGACTTGGATCGGGACGTTCCCTTGGACCGTCGGCGCTTGGGTGCGTTGCGCCTCTTCTCTATCAGATCCAATGCCAGCTGCATGTCCACCGACTCGACCGGGGTGTCCTTGGGCAGGGACGCGTTGACTTTCTGGTACTTGATGTAGGGCCCGTACCGACCGTCAAGGATTTGAACCGGTTCGTCGTCGTCGCTGCCCGGAACCGGGCCCAAATCCGCCAGAACACGGACTTGGGTTGTCCGGCCCGGTCGCGCCGCGGCCAGCAGTTCCTCGGCCCGGGCAAGTGAAATGTTGAAGATGGTGTCGTCCCCCTTGAGCGATGCCGACTTCCCGTTCCACGACACGTACGGTCCATAGCGTCCCATATGCTTCGTGACCTCCATGCCGTTCTCCGAATGGGAGCCAAGCACGGCGGGCAACGCCAGCAGTTCCCGCGCCTGTTCGAGCGTGACCTGTTCGGGGGACAACCCGTCGGGCAGGGACACGCGCTTGGGGCGCCCGTCCGCCCCATCCGGCAGGTCAAGTTGAAGATACGGGCCGAATCTCCCATGACGCAGCTGGATGTCCGCCGAATCCATGGCATCGCGGCCCAGCACCGCGGGTCCGGCTTCCTTGCGGCGGAACAGTTCGTCCGCCAGTTCCGTGGTCAAATCGGCAGGGGCCAGATCCTCGGGCACCGAGACAATCACGCGCTGCTCCGGCCTGCCGGCGCCGGCATCCGTGGCGGCCTCGTCGTCTCCGGCCGGTTTTTCGATGAACGGGCCGTACCGTCCGATGACCACCGGATAGCGGCATCGGGACAGCTCCACGGTCCGGTAGATTCCCGGATCGATGTTGGCCTCGTACTCGGCGATTTGCACTTCCAAACCCTGGTCGCCCAGATAGTAGTCCTGCATGTACGCGAGCCAAACGGCACCGCCGGCTGCGATGTCGTCCAGGTTGGTCTCCATTCGGGCCGTGAACTCGAAGTCGACCAAGTCGTTGAGCGACTCCTCCAGCAGCTTGACCACCGCAAACGCCGTGAAGGTGGGCACCATCTCCTGCTTCCGCTTGAAACAGTAACCTCGACTTTGCACGGTCTCGATGATGGTTGCGTAGGTGCTGGGCCGGCCGATGCCGTTGTCCGTCAAGGTTTTGATCAGCGAGGCGTCGGTATACCGGGCCGGTGGTCGGGTTTCGTGGCCCTGGCCTTCGAGCTCGCGGACTGCCAAGGCATCCCCCTCAGCCAGATCGGGCAGCGACTTGGGGACCACCCGGTCCGGGTTCGCGAGCAGGAAACCGGGAACAAGCACGGTGAGGCCCGTGGCGCGGAACTCTGCGGACTGGACTGTCAAGGATTCGGCGGGAGGTGTCGGGCCGGGCATGGACTGATCGGTGGTGACTGCGACATCCACGGTCACGTTGCGAATTCGGGCATCGATCATCTGCGTGGCAACCGTGCGCCGCCAAATCAGGTCATACAGATCCCTTTCACGACCGGACAACCCCTTCTCCCCAACCGGCAGCATACGTTCGCCCGCGGGTCTGATGGCTTCGTGGGCCTCCTGGGCGTTCTGCTGCCTGGCCCTGAATACGCGCGGCTTGTCGGTTAGTTGTTCCGCTCCGAACTGGACAGCCACCCTCTTGCGGGCGGCCCGCACCGCCTCGGGAGCCAGGCTGACGGAATCGGTCCGCATGTAGGTGATGTGGCCATTCTCGTACAGGCTCTGTGCCGTTCGCATGGTCTGTTCGGCCGACATGCCAAAGCGGCGATTCGCTTCGATCTGCAGGGCACTTGTGGTGAAGGGCGGACTGGGTTGCCGTCTGCCTTCCCGTTCCGCGACCCGATGAACCCTCCAGTTCATCGCCTCCAACTGCCGGGCCGCCGCGTCGGCCTCAGCCTCCCCCAGCACCAGCCGATCCAGGCTCTCCCTGATTTGACCGGTGTTGTCGTCAAAGTCGCCCGACGTTGCCAGGCGCCGGCCATTCAGCCTTCTCAGTTGGGTCCTGAATTCCTCGTCGGCACCCGCCCCCGAGGCGCGCGCCAAGGCGGCCTCCAAGGTCCAGAAGCTGCCCTGAATGAATTTCGCGCGCTCGCGTTCGCGGTCCACCAGGATGCGAACGGCCACGCTCTGAACGCGTCCCGCCGACAACTTGCTGGCAATCTTCTTCCACAACAGGGGGGAAACCGAGTAGCCAATCAACCGATCCAGGATTTGCCGGGCCTTCTGGGCATTGACCAGATTGGCATCCAACCCGCGCGGATTGGCCAAGGCCTCTTCGACCGCCGCACGGGTGATTTCATGGAAGACAACCCGCCGCACCGGAACCTTGGGTTGCAGTTCGTCGCAAAGGTGCCAACCAATGCTCTCGCCCTCGCGGTCCTCATCGGTCGCGATCAGCAGTTCGTCCGCCGACCGCAATGCCTGCTTCAGCTCGCGCACCGTTTCGCGGCTTTCCGGAAACACGATGTAGATGGGATCGAAGTCCTGGTCGACATTGATGCCCAGGTTGGACCAGGGCTCCTGTTTGTACTTGGCCGGAATTTCGCTGGCCGACCTCGGCATGCCCCGGATGTGGCCGCGGCTGTCGAGGACGGTGTACCCGCTCGGCAGGAACCGCTGAATCGTCCGGGCCTTGGTGGGGGATTCAACAATAATGAGTTTGGTCATTGGCTCTCGTGCTGACTGGCCGGGTGTGCGGCCCGTACTCGGACAGGCGGTTCGCGGCGCTGGGCCGCATTGAACCTACAATGCGGCCCGGTCGGAGTCCACTTGGTCGGACACAGGCCGCTGTCCTTTCATATTACAGACATCAGGGTGCCAACGACCATGTCTGCCAAACAACGTAACCGTTTCAGAGCCGGATTGACGTTCCTGATCGCCCTTTCATTGGCAGGCTGCGTCCTGCCACAGGTCCCACCCTCCCCGGAGACGCCACAGGTCGAAACGTCGGTTCCGGTCAGGGTTCAGGTCGTGACCGGGCGCAACGGGACAGCCTGCGACAACTCGTTCCACAGACATACGCTGATCCACGAGACAACGGCGCCGGAATGGACCGTGGCCGGGTTCGATGCCAACGGCTCCGGCATCGCGGCCGGGGACTTGGACCGCGACGGTTGGCTCGATCTCGTATTGGGAGGCTATGCGCAAGCCAACACCATTCTTTGGAATGACGGCGGCCTGTCCTTCGAACCGCAACAACTGGGCGAGGGCCTAACCCGCGAAGTCCAGCTGGTCGACGTGGATGGCGACGGCCTTCTCGACATTGCCACCACGCGCCGGGGATCCGGGCTGGCGGTTTGGCGCAACACGGGCGCGGACGAACGGGCCGCCATGTTCGAGCGCGTGGTGTTGCCCGGGATCGATCGGCCCCTCTACTCCATGGATTGGCTGGACGTGGATGCCGACGGGGATCTGGATCTGGGTGCGGCAACGTACGACGCGGAGCTCAAGGATCTGTTCGGCAGCGAATTCCTGATGAACAATTCGGGGGGCGTCTACCTCTTCAGCATGGAGAACGGCCGATTTCGCCTGCAGCAGCTGACATTGCAGGCCCAGGGTCTGGCAACCCTGTTTCTCGACGTGACCGGTGACGGAAAGGCGGAACTGCTGGTCGGCAACGACTTCGCCACGCCGGACTTCTTTTTTCAGCAGGAGGCCGATGGTTGGAACACCATCGAGCCGTTCGGCGTAACGACCCATTCCACGATGAGCCTGTCGTCCGGGGACGTCAACAATGACGGCCGATTCGATCTCTTCGCCACCGACATGAAACCCGCACCCGACGACCAGGACGCGCTCGCGGCCTGGCAGCCGGTCATGGAGGCCATGATGGCAGCGGGGATGGAGGAGCACGATGAACGCCAGCTCATGCAAAACGTGCTGCAGGTCGCCGCGGACGACGATGGCGGCTGGGCCGATGCCGCGGACTCGGATCCATTGGCGGCCACCGGCTGGAGTTGGTCCGGCAGCTTCGGCGATCTGGACAACGACGGCTGGCTGGACCTGTATGTGGTCAACGGCATGATCGAGGCAACGCTCTTCGCCCATCTGCCCGACCATGAACTGGTGGAACGGAACCATGCCTTTCGCAGCGGCGCGGATGGTTCCTTGATGCCGGCTCCGGAATGGAACCTCGGCGATCGGGCCAGCGGCAGGGGCATGGTGATGGCCGATCTGGACCGGGACGGCGACCTCGACATCGCGGTCAACAATCTGCGCAGTCCGGCGGCCCTGTTCGAAAACCGGTTGTGCGGGGGTGTCGGACTGCAGCTGGATCTGCGACAGGAAACAGGCGGCAACAGCCATGCGGTGGGCGCCAAGGCAATCGTGGCTGCGGATTCCAACCGGTGGGTCCGGACCGTGCACGTGGCCGACAGCTACCTGTCCGGGCGCGCGCCCCGACTGCACTTTGGGTTGGGCAACCAGAATCAGGATGTGCAAGTGACCATCGAGTGGCCGGACGGCCAGTACACGATCCTCGGCGGCGTGGCTCCGGGCAGCCTGGTCACAGTGATCCGCGAGTGATCCCGGCCCTGTCCGGGGCGGAGATCAGGCCTGTTCTATAATCTGCGCATGCTTGGACACCGTTCCGTTTAATTGTTATTGCCCGTCCCTGCGAGGAGGCCCTGATGCGAACCCGATTCCTTACCGTTCTGGCGTTGCTGGGCATGCTGGCGATTGCCATGACCGGGTGCACCGCCGCACCACCGGATGCGGCCACATCCGGAGAAACCGTCGTCACGTGGGCCATGTGGGGCAGTCCGGCTGAACTTGCGACCCACCAGTCGGTGGCCGACGCCTACATGGACGAAAACCCTGACGTGACCATCGAGATTTTGTCCGAGCCGTGGGGTGACTACTTCACCAAGATGCAGGCCCTGTGGGCCGGCGGCGACGGTTCGGTCATTCCGGACATCCTGTTCCTATGGCCAACTCCATCCTATGCGGCCGAAGGCGTGCTGGAGAATCTCCAACCCTACATCGACCGGGACGGCTACAACCTGGACGACTACTGGCCCGACCTCCTTGAGTCGGCGAAGTACGACGGCGACGTGTACGGCTTCCCGCGCGACATCGGCCTTGAGGTCCTG
>JAPPAJ010000172.1 GCA_026705565.1 Caldilineaceae bacterium
GTCCAGCGGTGGGGATTCCGCCGAGTTCATCTCCGAATTGGCCGACCGCATGGAGCCGGAACCGGTCAGTGAGCAGGGCCTGGCCCGGTTTTTGGGCATTCCCGGCTTCGTTCCGGAACAACGACATCGCATTACCAGGGATCTTCACCGGTCGTTGACGCCGGGTACCGATCTGGTGGGCTTCACCGACCTGACGGGCGAACTTCACGGCCATTCGACCTACAGTGACGGCCACCAGTCCATCGAGCAGATGGCAAGGAGCGCCCAAAGTCGCGGATACAGTTATTGGGCGGTGACCGATCACGGGAAGGGCCACGGGTTTGGCGACAGCCTGGACGCCGCCGGACTGGAGAATCAAGCGTTCGAAATCAACGGCCTGAATGCGTTGTTTGAGGAGGAAGGGCTGGACTTCCGACTATTGAAGGGCATCGAAGCCGAGATCCACGCGGATGGTTCGCTTGGACTGGACGATGATACGCTAGCCCGTTTGGATGTAGTCGTAGCCAGCATTCACGGTTCCCTGCGGCAGGACCGGGATACCATTACCGAACGTTGTCTGCGGGCGGTGGCCAATCCTCATGTGGACATTCTGGGTCATCCCACGAGTCGTCTTCTGGGACGCCGCGATCCATCCGCACTGGACATGGAAGCCGTTTGCAGGGCTTGCAGGGAACATGGAACCGCCCTGGAAATCAACTGCAATCCCGCCCGTTTGGACTTGGGCGACGAACTGGCCCGCATGGCGGCTCGTCATGGCTGCCTCCTGGTCTTGAATTGCGACGCCCACGATGTCAACCACTTCGATTTCATTCGGTACGGCCTCGGAATTGCCCGACGCGCCGAGTTGAAGCCGTCACAGGTTCTCAACACGCGGCCCGTCGATAAGGTTCTTGAATGGTTCAACGGTTGAAGTGCTGGTACTGAGCAGTCGACAGGAAAAGCACCATGTTTCGCCGGTCCAAACCGATTTCGGCACCGCCCAGCAAGCCGTCGGACACCACAGGGCAAACCGGTGCCTCCGGTCGGCGAAAATGGGTGCGCTGGGTTGTCATCCTGACGGTGGTTACGGCGGCAGGCCTGGCACGGAATCAATATCCGAAGCTGGTCGAATCCATCGCTCAGATGCCCTTGGTGCAGGATGCGTTTGGAGAGTTGACGGGGATACCCTTGGGAGGCCTGCTCGGTTCGGGTCAGGAACCTGATGGATTGCCTGCCGGCACTGATCCCGAAGTCCCGGGCAACGCCGCGGATGAAGCGCCCGCTACGTTGGGCGACGCGAACACGGTTCGCGTCCAGGCTACACCCACCGGTTCGGATAGCGAACAGCAATCGACAGGGTCCGGAGACGACGCGCTCGCCGCGGAGGTTCGAAGCAATCAGCTTGTCGATTCCCCGGTCTGGACGGTGGGGACGGTGGTTCAGGGAGCCTCCGGCATGTCCCAAGTCCCCTTGCGGATGGACCCGGACGCCGGCAGTCCCACGATGATCGCGGCCATGTATGCACCGGCGACGAGCTTCAGCATCGTGGAAGCATCCTTGGAGTATTCCTACCCCGTGGTCATCGATGGCGAAGGCTGGTGGCGGGTGCAAGCCCAGGACGGCCTAACCGGGTGGGTTCAGGAAGCACACCTCGAGTGATTTGACCGAAAAGCGAGCGCGGTACCGCACGTCTGCATGACCGTTCAGGAGCGCCTGCAGCACCTGCGCAGGCTCATTCAAACCAGTCAGCACCAGTACTACATCGAAGACCGTTCCGACTTGTCGGACGAGGAATTCGACGCGGCCTGGGACCAGTTGCTGGAAATCGAACGGGCCCATCCCGAGCTCGTGACCCCGGACAGTCCCAGCCAGCGGATCGGCGGCTCCCCGGCCAGCCAGTTTGCCAAGGTGGAACACCCGCAAACTCTGCTCAGCCTGACCAACGTGTTCAGTGCCGACGATCTGATGACCTGGCGCGAACGGCTGGTGCCGCAACTGGAACCGGATCTGCAGGAATCGCTGGGATGGGTGCTTGAACCCAAAATCGACGGCCTGTCGGTAGCCCTGGAGTACCGTAACGGTTTGTTTATGCAGGGAGCAACGCGAGGCAACGGCGACATAGGCGAGGACGTGACGGCCAACCTGCGAACCGTCAAGCAAATCCCGTTGCGAATCCCGGCTGTCTCTTCGGAAGGGATGCCGGCACCGGAGGTCCTGACGGTACGGGGCGAGGTGTACGTTCGCAAGGAGGACTTCGCCGCGTTCAACACAACCCTGGCTGCCCAGGAGGACCGCGTGTACGCGAATCCGCGCAACTTCGCAGCCGGCAGCCTGCGCCAGTTGGACCCCAACGAATCGGCCAGGAGGCCGCTCAGGCTGTGGGTCTTCGAGTTGCTGGACATCGAAGGTGGACCAGATCTCCCGACGCACGAGGCGCGTTTGAAATTCCTGACGCAGCTTGGGTTTCCGGTGGCCTGCGCCGCCATCCACAGGTTTGCCGACAGCGAGTTCGCGGCGTTGGTGGAGACGGCCGACCGGTTCCTGGACGCCAAAGCCGACCTTCCGTACGAAGTGGACGGCGTGGTGGCCAAGGTGGATGGGGTGGCCGCTCAACGGGCCCTGGGGCAGACCGGACGCGATCCGCGGTGGGCCCGGGCCTACAAACGGGCAGGGGAACAGGTGGTCACCCGCCTGCTGGAGATTGAGACGTTCGTGGGCCGCACCGGGGTCGTGACACCCAGAGCCCGGCTCGAACCGGTGCAGGTGGGGGGCGTGGTCGTGGAACACGCGACGCTGCACAACTTCGACTACGTGGCTTCCCTGGACCTTCGGGAGGGGGATCAGGTCATGGTCATGCGCGCCGGCGATGTGATTCCGCGGGTTGTCAAGGCACTGCCGGAACACCGAACCGGCAGCGAATGTCCCTGGATGCCGCCTGAACATTGCCCGTCATGCGGGACGGCACTGGTCCAACAGGAAGATGAAGTGGCCCACCGCTGTCTCAACCAAAATTGCCCGCGGCAATTGACACGCGCCGTGGAGCACTTCGTGAGCCGGGGCGCACTCGACATTCGCTCGTTCGGCGTCCGCCAAGCTGAATTGTTTGTCGCCCAGGGTTTCATCGCCGACGTGGCCGACGTGTACCGTTTGCCCTGGTCAAAGATCGCCAAACTGAAATCGTATGGCGAGCGACGGATCGAGGGCCTCAAGGCCGGATTGGCCTCAGCCAAGTCCAGACCCCCCGCGCGGCTGCTGCATGCCCTGGGCATTCCCTTTGTCGGTCTGCAGGTGGCGGAACTCATCTGTGACGCAGTGCGCAACCTGTTGGAGTTGCCGCATTGTTCCGCGGATGACCTGGAACTGATCGACGGCGTGGGACCCGAGATCGCCGGTGCCGTGACCGAATACTTCAATGATCCGGTGCGGCGCCGGGAATTGCACTCGCTGGCCCTTTCCGGACTTTGCATGTTGGGGCCTGAAAGAGCTGCAGTGGCCGAGCCCAAGGAGGCGGGGATCGCCGGCAAAACCTTCGTGATCACGGGCAAGCTGTCCGGTTTCACCCGGTCCGAAGCGACGACTCGCCTCAAGGAACTCGGCGCCAAGGTGACCGGATCGGTTTCCGGCAAGACGGACTACGTGCTGGCCGGCAAGGATGCCGGTTCCAAGCTGGCCAAGGCCCAAAAAATCGGGGTATCCGTACTGGACGAGGGCGAGTTTCTGAACCTGCTCGACAACCTCGAAGCGAACTGACCGGAGGGGATGCCGGCCGGGGTCAGGAACCTCGGTGCTGAGCCACAGCCGCCTGCATGCGGGCGACGGCCTCCTCCAGAAGGGATTGGCTGGTGCCCAGATTGATGCGTGCCCATGTGTGGCCACCGGTCGTGTGGTAGCGGCTTCCGTCACTCAGGGCCACCCGGGCGTGGTTGAGAAAGAATCGGTAGGGGTTTTCCACCACGGCACCGAAGTCAACCCAGCTGAGGTAGGTGCCTTCCGGCCGCGTGGTTCGTGCACCGGGGAAGGCGGCGAGCAGTGCTTGTTCCATATAGTCGCGATTGGCGGTCAGGGTTCGGAGCAACTCTTCCAACCAAGTACGGCAGTCCGCATGACTGTAGGCGGCCAAGGCTGCCGCGTATCCCATGACGTTGACGTGGGGCACGATGCCCATGGCAGCTTGTTGCACGAGAGTGCGCAATACCGGGTTGGGCACCACTGCCACACTGCAACCCAAACCGGGCATGTTGTATGTCTTGCTGGGCGCCATCAGCGTGATCGTCGAGTCGGCGATTTCCGGCTCGAGCGAGGCGATGGGCAGATGCCGGCGGCCTTCGTGCATGAGGTCGCAGTGGATCTCGTCCGAGCAAATTACGATGCTGCGGTTGAGGCAGAACTCGGCCAGTTCCAACAGTTCGTGCCGGGCCAGGCTGCGGCCGGTCGGGTTGTGGGGATTGCACAGGAGAAACAGCGTGGTGGAATCGTCCGCGACCGCCCTGAACCGCTCCATGTCCAATCTGAAGTGCAGCAGGCCGCCGTTGTGGTCATGCGGCATCGGTACGGACTGCAGCTTTCTGTCCTGCAACTCCGGCGCGACCAGGAACGGCGGGTAGACGGGCTCGTGTGTCATCACACCGGAACCGGGCCGGCCGATGGCACGGACTACCAGGTTCAGGCCGGACACGAGACCCGGCAGGAAGACCAGTTGGTCCGGGGTCACGTGCCATTCGTACTGTTCAAGCAGATGGGTGCAGAACCATTCGCCCACAGCCTCTTCCGTGGCTCCGTAGCCAAAGATGCCGTGTGCGGCCCGCACCTGCAGCGCCTTGATGATGGGGTCCGGGGATCGAAAATCCATGTCTGCGACCCATAGCGGAATCACATCGCGGTCATATGTTTCCCACTTGCTTGAATCCCAGCCGCGTCGATCAACGTAAATCATGGTGTCTGGCTCCGAAGGAACGGGTACAGTGAGCCGATTGCCAACGGCGTATTCGTCCACCGCCAAGTACTGCCGGTCGTTGTCCGGTGAGGACCTCATCACGGCCCGTGACATGGCTGTGGTGGCGATTGGGTTGGTTACCAACAACAGGAATCCAAGGGCAACCATCAGCAGGAGGGAACCTTTTTCGTGGTTGCCCATGAATTGGAAGTAATAGCCCGTGGCCAGCAGCAGGAGAAGTATTCCCAGAGATGAGCCGAGGCCGGCCGCGTGCATGCGCGCGAGCGCGTTCGTCATGCGCAGGACCCCCAGCGATGCCGTCAGCATCAATAGCGTGCCCAAGCCCATGACGCCCAGCAGCATCCAATATTCCCAGTGGTTGAGGACTTCCATGGGTATGCCCGCCTCAGCCGTCCCCTTCAAGGAATCGGGACAGCAGGACCGTTCCCAGGAACCCCAGCACGGCGGTCACAATGGCCACGTCGTAAATGTCCGAACGTCCCAGCAACATGGATACGACAAGGACCGCTGCCACGGCCTGCACCGCCAGGAGGTCGAAGGACACCGTCCGATCGGGGGTCTCCGGGCCGCGCACCAGGCGGATAACGGTCAGCACCATCGACACGGCGATGATCAACAGGCAGAGTTGGACGCCGGTTTGAAACGGCGCGTAGACGGATTCCATGGGGCTACTCACGGGCCAGTTGCATGATGCGCCGTTCAAATCCGCGGCGTGTCTGCAACCGGAACAGTTCCGGGTCGCGACCGTCCAACAGGTGCACGTACAGAAGCCGCCGGCCGTCGGGACGGAAGCGGCTGTCGACCGCGATTGTGCCGGGTGTCAAGGTGATCGACGAGGCGAGCAACAGCGTTTCGATGTCCGTGTCGGCCCGCAACTCGTAGGCCACCAGTGCCTGAGGGTGCCTTTTGCCGGTGAGGATGTTCACGGCCACCTCGATACAGGAGGCGGCAATCTGCCAGGTCAAATACCCGGTGTACAGGAAGATGCGGGCCAGCCAGCGCAGGTACGACCTGCGGTAGATCGTCAATACCACGGCAACGAACAGGAAGCCTCCGGCAGCCGTCCTGAGGGTAAACGTGCTGTTGAACACCATCCACAGGATGGCCATCAGGGTGTTGCCAACCAGCATGATGAGGTGACGCCAAACGGCGAACCGTTCGGTGGCCAATCTGGCTGTGTCTTGGGTCATGTCCCGGTGCCTTCTCCGGCAATCCTAATGGCCTACGTCCGCCAAATGCCCGGCGAGCGCCACGCTGTCGATGTAGGTTTCCACATCCGTCAGCGTAGCCGCAGCCTGGTTGGCCACGCTCCAGGCGCTTTCGCCAAACACCCCCATTAACAGACTGCAGCCGACCAGCACTGCAATCGGAGTCAGGGTAAGCATGCCGAAACCGGGTCCAAGTCGGGCGGGACCGGTTGCCGGTCCGCCCTCGTGCCGGACCGGTGACGATCCCCAGAACGCTCCTTGCCAGAGGCGCATGATCATGTACAGGGTTACGAAGCTGGACAGGACCGCGACGGCTAGGAGCGGCCACTGCTCCATGGAAACCATCAGGTGCAACAGACCCAGCTTTCCGGTGAAACCGCTGAACGGAGGGATGCCTGCCAGCGACAGTGCCGTCAGAAAGAACCAGATCGCCAGCCACCGGCGGTGTGCCAGTAGTCCCCCGGTGCCTCCGTCCGGTCCCGGGACCACCCTTCCGGTTCTCAGTTCCAGTTCAACCGCCCCTCCTGCCATGAGCACGGCGGTTTTGACGACCATGTGGTGGGCCAGATACAGGATTGCCGGTGCCAGGCCGACGGCCAGTACCCCGTTGCGCGCGCCGGCCAGTGCCAACCCGGCAAAGATGAAGCCAATGTGGCTGACGATTTGGAAGCTGAGGGCGCGCCGTATGGTGTCACCGGACAGGCCTCCCAGTGTGCCTACGACCATCGAAGCTCCGGCCAGCGTCAGGAAGGCGGGTTGCCAGGATGCCAACTGTTCGGGAAACAGGAGTGGAAAGAGTCTGAACAGCGAATAGAGGCCAACTTTGGTCAACAGGCCGCCAAAGAGGGCGTTGACCACCGGGTGGGTGGTGTGATAGCTGCAAGGCAGCCAAAAATGCAGGGGAAACAGGGCCGACTTGCCGGCGAACGCCACAAACAGCAGACCGGCCATCATCGGTGCCAGCCAGGCTGGAAGTCCCGGTTGGCGCAGCAGCACGGCAATGTGGGCGATGTTGAGGGTGCCGAGCGTTCCGTAGGCAACGGCAACGGCGCCCAGAAACACCATGCTACCCAGGAGGTTGAGGACTACGAAACGCAATCCGCCCCTGATCTGGTCCCGTTGCCCGCCGAGTGTTACCAGCACAAAGCTGGTGATTACCAGGATCTCGAAGAACACATAGAGGTTGAACAGGTCGCCTGCCAAAAAGGTGCCGTTGACCCCCATCAGCAGAAACAGGGAAAGGGGGTAGAACCCCATCCGATCCCGCTGATCGAGAACGTCGATTGCAAACGGTACGGCTCCCAGGTAAATCACGGCCGTCAGCAGCAACAGCAGGGCCGAGAACACATCCGCCACCAGTACGATGCCAAACGGGCCGTGATGGCCTCCAACATGAAGGACGAGGTGGGTTCCCTGCACGGTCCATGCCATCAGCCACAGGGCCAGTATGAGATTGACGACCCCGGCCAACAGCGCCGCCAGGCTGTGTGTGTGCAGCCGCGGGAGCAACTGAAACCGGGGAATCAACAGGCTGCCTCCGGCCGCACACAAAGGCGCGATCGCGAACAGGGCCAGGAGGTTGGCAAGGTTGGCGCTGGCGGTCACCGGGCCTCTCCTAACGCGTCCGCACCGGCGCGGCCGATCGGAGGTTCGTTCAGGGTGTCCTCGAGGTACATGTAGTCGTCGGGTTCCCCGGTACGGCCCGGACTGAAATGCTCAACGTCATGGTAGGCGGTGCCGGCAGAATAGTCCGCGCCGTCTCGTACCTCGTGCAACCGCTGAATCAAGGCAATCAGGTAGGCGGTCACCCCGAAGCCAATCACGATGGCGGTCAGAATCAGCGCGTGGGGCAGGGGATCGGCAAAATGGCCGGCTTCCGGCAATTCATCGGCCTTCCGTGGCGGCAAGGGCAGGATCGGCACTGTTCCCGCGGTCAGTCCGGTGGCACTGAAAATGATGAGGTTGAAGGCGTGGCTGATCAGTCCCAAACCCAAAATCAGCTTCATGGCGTGTTGGCGCAGGATCAGGTATGTGCCCGACCCCAACAACAGCATGACGAGCAAGGCCAGCAGCAGGACACTCATGATGGCGGGGAAACCTGCTCTTTGCCGACTGACCGGTCTTCCATGTCTTCCATGTCCAGCAGTTGTTCCAATCGGGCAGACCGGGTCAGCGTGAGATCCAAAAGGAAGAGTGACGTTACCGACATGACGACCAGGAATACGCCAAAGTCAAAGGCCAGGGCCGTACTGAATTCAACCTCCAGCCAAGGCAGGTGGAAGTACACCGGTGCGAACACGGTGCCGGACTTCGGCCAGCCGAAGACAATCGCCAACACCGCCGTCAGCAGGCCCAGGCCCGACACCGGAAGCAGCAAGCGGCCGACCCGTCTCTGAACCGTCACGGCCCCTTGGCTGATGATGGCCAGCTCAACCACGGCGGCGGCCATCAAACCGCCGACAAAACCGCCACCGGGCAGCAGGTGGCCCCTTAGGAGAAAAAAGAACGCCAGCAGAATCAAGGCGGCGGTAAGGCCGTTCAGGACGTACTTCAGATAGAGTTCGGTCACGGCGCACCCACGTCCGGATCAATCCTGCTTACTCCGATGCCCGGCTGCGCCGGGGCCGAAACCGATAGGCGCGCACCAGGCTGTACACGCCTATGCCCGCGATGGCAATTACGGTCATCTCGCCGAAAGTATCGAACCCCCTGAAGTCGGTCAGAATCACGTTGACGACATTGGCCGCCCCGTGCGCGTCCAGCCACGTGGCCCGGATCATTTCGTTGCTGATCGGCTCAAACCGCGGCCGGCCGGATGCCAGCAGGACCAGCACAAACCCGAATGCGCCCGTGATGCAGGCGATGCCAATGTTCCTGATCTTGTGCCCCGGTGGCAGCCGGGGCGGCTGCGCGGCCGGCAGCTTGTAGAGGATGAGGATGATCAGCACGAACACCAGAACCTCAACCAGGAGTTGGGTCAAGGCAAGGTCGGGGGCTGCGAACAGGACAAAGAACAGGGTCACGTTCAATCCGACCACGCTCAAGGCAATGATGGGTGCCAGTCGGTTGTTGGAGGCAAGAACCGTCAGGGCCGCCATCAGTGACAAGAGCAGGATGGTGCCCTCCAACCACAGCGCCACGGGACTCTCCGCCACGAGCCGCAGGTCGGACGGATTGAACAGCGATCCCAGACGATTGGCTCCCAGGACCACCACCAAAACGGCTGCCCCCAAAACGATGGAAACGTGGCTGGTGAGAGACAAGTCCTGCAGACCATGGGAAATCCACGAAGCGCCGCGCGCGGCCAGTCCCAAGGTCTTTTCCAGCAGCAAGTCCCCGGAAGGCACCCGGCCTACTCCCCGATGCAGGATGCGCAGCGCGCGATCCCCCAGCAGGTACACCCCGGTGCCGGCCGCCAACGCGGTCAACGAGAGCAGAAATACGGTATTGAAGCCGCCCCACAAGTGAACGTGGACTGACTGCACCTCACCGGCGATGGCCGACACCGCGCCCTGTACCAAGGGTTGGAACAAGCGGTCCAAAGTCAAGGGCAACGTGAATCCAATCACCGCCAATGCCATTGGCCCTGCCACCATGGTCACTGCAGGCGGGTGCAGTTGGTGGGTTCGGTCCACCGCCGTGTCGGGTTCCCGGCGCAAAAAAATCCTGTGCACGAAGGCGATCGCCAACCATGCAAAGGCTGTACTGCCGATCAGGGCCCCAATCAGGCCCAACCAAGCGATCCATGCAGAGTCGGCAAGGTGCAGCAGGCTGTCAAGAAGGTATTCCTTGGATAGGAATCCTCCCCACACGGGAAGGGCGGCCAGGGAAAGGGCGCTGGCCACAACGATGATGAACACGGTCCACAATGGACGGGCCTGTCCGGCGAGGCACCGAATGTCGCGGGTACCCGTGGCGTGCTCGATCATCCCCGCGGACAGAAACAGGGGGCCCTTGTACAGGGCGTGGGCCAGGATGCCGACCACCGCGGCCACCAGGGCAGCTTTGCCGGACTGCCCCAAGGCAACAAACAACAATCCAAGCTGGGCCAGAGTGGCATAGGCGAGCATCCCCTTCAGGTCCGTCTTGGTCAGCGCCAGCACCCCGCTGACGGCACAGGTCACGGCACCAAACCCGACCAGCACGGGTAGCCAGGCTGGATGATCCCCAAACGCGGGATGGATGCGGGCTGCCAGGAATATGCCGGCCTTGACCATGGTCGCGGAGTGCAGGTAGGCGGATGCCGGGGTTGGCGCCGCCATGGCACCCGGCAACCAGAAATGAAAGGGGAACTGACCGGACTTGGTAAATGCGCCGAGCAGAATCAACACCAGCGCCGCCGTGGTCGTGTCGTCGACTCCTGTCGGGGATGCCGCATTCCATGCCGAAAATGTCCAATCACCCGTCGCCTGACCCAACAGCAGGAAGCCGGCCAGCATCGCGAAGCCGCCGCCGCCGGTGACAATCAAGGCGTTGCGCGCGCCGCGTTGACTGGCTGTCGCATACATCGTCGAACTCCGCGAACCCCTGCGGGTTGGCCCCGAACGCGAACTCCGTG
>JAPPAJ010000088.1 GCA_026705565.1 Caldilineaceae bacterium
CTGTGGCGTTGCCGTTTCAGCCGCCCGGCGGCGGCCATCTCTTCGGGACCGACCGCCTGGGCCGGGATCTTTGGTCTCAGGTTCTATACGGGGGGAGGAGCCTGCTGGTGGTGCCGATGGTGGCTACGGTCATCTGCGTTGTGGTCGGCACTGCCGTTGGCATGTCCATTGGATACCTGCGGGGGTTCCTGGAGCCTTTGACCATGGCCACTGTCAACGTGTTCCTGGTGATGCCCCCCGTCATCGTGGTTCTGGTGTTGGCGAACTGGCAGGGAGGGGGAGCACTGGTGATCGTCATGGCTTTGCTGCTGACCGGATCGCCTTTTCTGGCCCTGCTGATTAGGGCCACGACCCTCGAGATCACCCAGGCACCGTTTGTGCAGGTCGGCATTACGCAGGGCGACGGTGTGTTTGCAATCCTGTGGCGGGAAGTACTTCCCAATCTCATCGGCCCCGTACTGGCCTACTCCGGCATTCTGTTCGTTGCCGCCCTCTATCTCACTTCGGCACTCAGCCTGCTCGGCTTCGGGCCTCAGGTGCCCGAAACGAACTGGGCGACCATGGCATTGGAAAATGCCGAGGGTGCGGGCCTCAATCTATGGGCGCTAGTGCTGCCGGCTTTGATGATCGCCCTGCTATCCATTTCCGTCAACGTGACCATGCAGGCCTTCGCCGACCGCGCTGCCCGATGAAGACTGGCCAAGGCGGTGCCGCGGTCGTGGTGGCAGACCTTTCCGTGGCGGATTTGCATAGCCGGTCCGTTTTGCGGGACATCGGCTTCTCCCTGGCCGGTGGCGCACGATTGGGCATTGTGGGTGAATCGGGAGCCGGGAAAACGACCCTCGCCCTAAGTTTGCTCGGACACTTCCGCCCAGGGTTGCGCCTGGCGGCCGGATCGATAGATGTAGCAGGCCGTGCGGTGTTGGCGGTCAACGCCCGCGAACTGCGAAATTACCGGCGGACGGTGGTTTCGTACCTGGGGCAGGACCCGACTGCCGCCCTTACGCCCAACCTGCGGGTGGGTGATCAGATCAGCGAACTCATGCCGGGCGGTTCGGACAGCGATGCCGTGACGGCACATCTGGAGGCTGTCGGACTCCCCGGAGAGCGGAATTTCGCCCGTCGGTTTCCGCACGAAGTATCCGGCGGACAGCTTCAGCGTGTGGCCATCGCCCGCGCGTTGGCTCCGGAACCTGCGGTGCTGGTCATGGATGAACCGTCGGCGTCCCTGGATCCGGTCTCGCGCCAGCGGACCTTGGAGGCAATTGAACGTCAGGTGGCGGCAAGAGGCATCACGTTGATTCTGGTTTCCCACGACTTGGCGCTGGTGGCCCGGATGGCAGATGATGTCCTGGTACTGCGCGACGGCGAGGTCGTGGAACAGGGTCCTGTCACCAAATCCCTGTCCACACCGCATCACAGCTATGCCCGCGGCTTGGTGGACACCTGGAGTGAGACCGGGGACCGCTGTCGGCTGTACGATGTCCATGGTTCGCAGAACAGGGACCTTCTGACAGTTCGGGGACTAACTGCCAGCCATGGCCGCGGCAAGGAACGTTCACAGGTGGTCAACGGCATCGACCTCGAACTTGCTTCCGGGGAATGCCTGGCCCTGGTTGGCATGTCGGGTGTGGGCAAGAGCACCGTTGCCCGGTGTCTTGTAGGGCTGCACGAACCCGATGCGGCAACGATTGAGGTGGATGGCCACGAACTTGCCCCTCTCGTACGCCACCGGCCCCTTGCCGACCGGCGCGCAATTCAACTGGTGCCGCAGGATCCGCAAAGTTCACTAAACCCCCGACGCCGGGTTGGCGATATTCTGAGGCACTCATTGCGCCGCATTCGGGGAATGGATCGCAGGGAAGCCAACAGGGAAGCCGAGGCCCTCGCCGACCGGGTGCGCTTGGCTCGGGAGTTGCTCTTCCGCTTTCCCCGGGAACTCTCCGGCGGCGAACGCCAGCGCATCGCCATTGCCCGCGCCCTGGCGGCGCAACCCAAAGTGCTGATTTGCGACGAAGTTACTTCATCCCTTGACGCCTCCGTGGAGGCGTCCATCCTCGATTTGATCAACGACTTGAGGCGGGACAACCGTCTTGCGGTGTTGCTGATCGCCCACGACCTGCGCGTCGTGCGGCGGACCGCGGACCGCATTGCGATCCTGCATGCTGGCATTGTGCTGGAGGAGGGGGAAGTCGCACATGTATTGACGAACCCTGTACAGGATCCGACCCGGTCCATTCTGGCGGCAGGTCAACCGATGGCGGACATCCTGCAGCAGAGGCTGTGCCAGAATGGGTCGGGGCACGGGCGCGGGCAGAGCGATTACGGTTCCTGAACCGCGACGACAATGCGGTTGGTCGAACCCGTTCGGACCGGACAGGGCATTCCATTCGGAACCGGCAGTGGTTCCGGGGCCATTCCACTGTGCTGCTTCGGGTAGCGGCGGTCCAAGTCAAGGATGGAATGGGCATCTGTCTTCCGGGACCGTGACGCCTACCCTGATCACACACCCAACTTGCCATGCGAATTGAATCGATCCACCTGTCCGTTCTCGACCTGCCGGGCCGCAGCAGTCTGTTCTCCCTGACCCGTTCCCGGGAGGACGGCCGCTTCTACTGGCGCAGCCGAACACAAGGTCCGGCGGAAACCGAGATTCATGTCCTGCATGTCAGAACCACCGAGGGCATCGAAGGGGTCTGCACGGTTGGCGATGCCCGGTATTCCACCCTGCGGCCAATCGAACTGGAGTACATGCGGGCCTTGGCTGTTGGCCACGATGCCTTGGACCGAAGGGGGCTGCGGGATCTTCTGCACCACGCCACGCGGACGGCCTTCCTGGTTCCGGGCTGGTTCGGTGTCCTGGACAATTGCCTGTGGGACATCCATGGCAAGGCCGAAGGCCGGCCCGTACATGAACTGATCGGGCCCGCCCGCCCGCACGCCGAGGCCTACTACAACATCCGCAGTGGTGACCTGGACACGGCTTTGGCCGATGCCGCATACGCCGCCGGGGAGGGCTTTGTGGCCCTGAAGGATCACTTTGCCCAACCTTGGCGGCGCAATTGTGAATGGTTGCGTCGGTTGCGGGAGGCAGTGGGCGCGTCCATCGATCTGATGCACGATGCCGCCGGCTGCCAGTACACCTTGGACGAAGCCCTGGCGGTGGGCAAGGTGCTTGAGGAAACGGACTTTCTTTGGTTCGAGGAGCCCCTGCCGGATCGCTCCCTGGTTGAACTCCAAGCCCTCTGCGCATCCCTGTCCATTCCGGTCTTGGCCCTGGAGACCCTGATGCACGACATGGACCTGTGCAAGGCCTGGCTGCAGGTTGGGGCCACGGATTTGGTGCGCGCCAACGCCCGGGTCGGCGCCACCTCCCTGCTGGACCTCGCGGAGTTCGCAGCCCGGTACAACACTTCGGTGGAACTCAACGGTCCCGGCGGATTGTTCGGCCTGGTCCATGCCCACATGGTCTGTGCCATTCCCAACACGTCGCGCTACGAGTACTTTCCAGACGGAAGCCGCGACGAACTGGGGCGGGAGATCGGCCTGCTGAACCCGCCCGTGCCGGTCAACGGGGTGATTGCGCCTCCGTCCGGACCGGGTTGGGGGGGCGAATGGGACTGGAAGCGATTCCGGGCCAAAACCACTGCCACGCTCTGAGCACTTGACTGGCTAGGCACGGCGGCGCCAGCTGAGCTGGGCATCGACCGGCTCGGTGGCAACCGGATACTCGAGAAGTGGCTGCCCTGTCGGGAACCGAAGATTCTCAGGCGGCACCTTCAGTCCGAAGAGGTTCGGCGACTGTGCCTACACGGCCTGGCGCATCGATACCCTGATGTTGGCATCCAGGTTCCGTTTCATTGGGGAGCGAATTAAGGAGATACGCCACTGAGTAAAATTACTCAGTGGCGTATCATATTGTCTATGAATCAACTTCCGGCTTTTCGCCGCCCCTTGGTGTCCGAGCTGATTGACCTTCTCACTGAGGCAGGTCCCATGCGCCTCGTCGCAGTCACCGGTCCCCGGCAGACGGGCAAGACCATCTTGGTTCGCCAGGCGTTGGAGGAACTCGAGAGGAAAGACACCCCGTGCTGGTACGTCGCCGTGGACGACCCGTCTTCAGACGCGTCCTCCTTTGGCTATCTCGTGGACTCCGGGGTACTGATTCCCGGACGCCCCCGAGGAGCGGAATGGCTTGTTGCGACATGGGAACGGGCGCGCGCTGTTGCCGAGCGTTCTCCTCGGGGCATGGTAATGGCACTGGATGAGATCCAGGGGATCCCGCAGTGGTCGAATGTCGTCAAGGGCCTCTGGGACCGGGATCGACGTACAGGGTGTCCGCTGCGGGTGGTGATCATGGGGTCCGCTCCATGGGTGATGCTGACCGGAATGCACGAGAGCCTGGCCGGCAGATTCGATCCCTTCCCAGTCGCACACTGGTCGTTGGAGGAGATGCAGCGTGCATTCGGAGTGACTCTAGACGAGTACCTTTTCTTTGGAGGCTACCCGGGTGCTGCAAGTCACATGCGGGACATCACCCGGTGGAGGGAATACATCCGACACGCCATCGTTGCACCGGCGGTCGGCCGGGACATCCTGTCCCTGACGCGCGTCGACAAGCCGTCGCTGATGCGTGCCCTGATGGATCTGGCTCCGGAGTATTCGGGCCAGGTCATCTCCTACATAAAGTTGCAGGGCCACCTCAAGGATGCCGGAAACACCACGACGCTGGCGCGTTACCTGGATCTGCTTTCGGATGCCGGGTTGGTTGCCGGGTTGCCGAAGCACAGCGCGAAACTTCATCTCGCGAGGCGGTCGAGCCCAAAGCTCAATGTGCTGAACACCGCCATCATGGCGGCTACGTATCCCTATCCCTTGGCACGAGGCCGAGACGACGGAGCTTTCTGGGGACGGCTCTGCGAAAGTGCAGTGGGAGCACATCTACACAACACCATTGGCACCGATGGGACCATGCGTCTTCGTTATTGGCGGGATGGAACCAATGAGGTGGATTTTGTCCTCGCGTCTGGCCGGGATCTGGTCGCGATCGAGATCAAGAGCGGTCGGCGGCGGAAGCGAGCCGCGGGCCTGCCCGCCTTCCAAGCCAACTTTCCCGGTGCGAAAGGGCTCGTGGTAGGGACCGGCGGAATACCCTTCAACGAATTCCTGTCCGAGACGGCCGGGTTCTGGTTCGAGGAGGCCCACCGTGCTGGTTGAAAGGACGGTCTCGGAGTGGCGAGACGGAAGGTGGCAGTCGGAGAATCGAAGATTGTCGGACTTCCGGTCCGCGCACGCGTATGTGTTGCTGGGCGAGCCGGGATCGGGCAAGACCACTGCGTTTGAGGGTGAGGAGAAAGAGGACGGGAACGCATCGTTTGTCTCCGCTCGCCACTTCATCCGCCGGCACTTCGACAGTCACCCTGAATGGAGGGACAAGACGCTGTTGGTTGATGGCTTGGACGAACTGCGCGCCTCGGGGGGCAATCCCCACGAGCCTTTGGATGTCTTCCTGTGTCGTATCGAGCAGTTCGGTCGGCCACGCTTCAGACTCTCCTGCCGTGAGGATTCCTGGTTGGGGCGAAATGACTTTGGCGAACTGGCTTCGGTCACGGGTGGAGAGGAACTTCACTTGCTGCGACTCGATCCGTTGGACACTGACAAGGCATGTGAGATCTTGGCAGACAAGGGGGTCGAGAATCCTGAAGAGTTCGTGTGGAGGGCGGTGGAAGACGGGTTGCGGGTCTTCATCGAGAATCCCCTTCTGCTTGAGACGCTGGCCGACACGGTGGCTTCCGGCTCCTGGCCGGATGGCCGGCTCGACACGTTCGAGCGGGCATGTGAAGAGTTGGCGAAGGAGAAGAGCAAACGGCATCTTGACGCTCGGGACGGCGTTTCGTTCTCGACCATGGAGATCGTTCTTGCGTCAGGCCGTCTGTGCACGCTCCTGTTGCTTTCCGGAAAGACCGGCTGGTCCCGGCGTGGTCCGGGAGATGAAGACTGTCTGGCGCTGAGCGAAGCCGGAGATAGGCAGGATCTATTCAAGGCAGCCTTGGACACCAAACTGTTCGGAGGGAGTGCCGAGACCTGCAGAAGTCCACACCACCGAGCCATCGGGGAGTTCCTCGCCGCGAAATACCTGGATCACACAATCAGGGTGAAACACCTGGCCCCCGGACGCGTTCTGGCATGGATGCAGGGAATCGATGGTGTGGTGATGCCCGACCTGCGCGGCGTGTCGGTGTGGCTGGCCGCGATGAATGGTCAAGTACGCAGCCGCCTCATCGAATCCGATCCGATCGGCTTGGCTTTCCACGGAGATGCCGGACGTTTCAGCCGTCGGGAAACCCAGCTTTTGTTGGGTGGTCTCGAGGCGAAGTTGCCGTATCTGCGGGAGTGGCCGTCACGGGCCTCTCTAGCTGCCCTTGTTGCCGGCCCTGCACGCGAAATCTTGTGGGAGATGCTGCGAGATGGAGATCGTTCGAATGCCAGGCAGGGCGTGGTGGAGTTGCTTCTGCGGGGCATGGCCGCATCCACTTGGGACCGTCCGCGGATCGCGGCTGGCAACTCGTCAAGACATGCGGAGGGTGCTCGAGGGGCCTTGGAGTCCGTTGTGCGCGACCCCATTTGGCATTCAAAGACGAGGCACCAGGCCCTTGTCGCGCTCATCCACGTTGTCGGGAACGAGGCCGACCACATTTCAACGCTTCGGAATCTCCTGGACGACCTGGCTGAGGGCAAAGTACCTACGGATGAACAGGGTGATCTGCAGGGAGAGCTTCTCCTTCGCCTGTATCCAGGGCATCTAGCCGTCGAGCACATTTGGGAATACCTGCCATCCGGTGCTGTGTTCGATGGTAAGGCTCGGGAGTTCTGGACGCAGCACCTTGTGTGCGAATCACTACCGGGGGATGGGAGCTCCCTGCTCGACACACTCGTGGCTAGAGCCGAGGAACTGAATGTTCGCCTCGCCCAGGCCAATTTGGATTCGCTGGTTATGAAACTGCTTGCCTGGGGGCTGGAACTCTTCGGTGAGGAGAGGGAGGTTGCCAAACTGTACGAGTGGTTCGAACTAGTGGATGTGGACCATGAGCCCCTTGGGCTGGTACCGGCCCATTGCGAACAGGTTGGCTACCGATATCACCGTGAGGAGGAGAAGCAGATTTACTGCTGGCTCCGTGCGCAACCTTGTATCCAACGGGCACTGGTTTTGGAAGGGCTGAAGCGCAATGCCACAGGGCCGCGAACCACAGCTCTTGAAATGACCATCGGCGCGAAGTTCCTGGGTAACACGGCGACGGCCGAGTTTCGCAAGTGGTGTCTGGACCAAGGAGTTCAGCTGGCAACAACGGACCCGCGTCTGGCTGAGGAACTGGCGTACTGGGCTGTGACACGGAACTGCGAAGAGTGGGACCCCGTGCTGGGAGACGACGAGGTAGCTGCTGCGGTTCGGGACATTCCGCTGTTGCGGGAGTGGAACGAGAAGCGTCTCGCCGCGGAAGAACATTATTCCGAGATGGCAGCACAGCAGCGTGAGTCTCCAGCCTTCGTCGAAATCCGCGGACGAATAGAGGCCTATGTTGCCTCGGTTCGCGAACATATGGATGCCATCCAGACGGGTCAGGGGCCGCCTGGCATGCTTTACGAACTCGGCCGGGTGTACGTGGTTGGCCTGGAAGCGGGCGGCCCCGTCCAGGCACGCGAGGACCTGACACTCCATCTCGGCTCGGATCGCGAGCTGGTTGAAGCGGTCATTCACGGCTTCCACCACCTTGTGGACCGCCGCGATCTCCCAGATCTCAACGGTATCGTGCGACTCTATGGGAACGGCAAGATGTCAGTTTTCGCATCCCCCTTCCTGGCCGGCCTCACCGAGGACGAAGTAGCTGGCACAGACCCCCTTCAACGTCTCAACGACGAGGGGCTTGGTCGCGCTTTGGGGTTCTATCTCCTTTCCCGGCTGCCGACCAAGTGTCGTCCGAACCCGAGAGTCTTCACTCGTGAGGAGGACTGCCGCCCGTCCTGGTACCGCCAAGCCCTCCGTGACCACCCACAGGCCGTTGCGGATGCCTTCGTGGCCGTGCACCGAGTTCGTGTCCGCGCGAAGGAACCACCGGACCAGCATCTGTATGACTTGGCCAGGACCGACGAATACGCGGAGGTGGCGCGCTTGGCGGTGCCCCGGATGTTCACACCGTTCCCGAGTCGTTGCAGCGCGATTCAACTGGAGACCCTTCGCCAAGTCCTGTGGGCCGCGCTGCGCCATATGTGTTCTGCCGCGCTGCGCGAACTGGTCCGGAGGCGATTGGCCCGAAAAGGAATGGACATCGGTCAGCGCGCTCAGTGGCTGGCCACAGGCGCGCTGACCACTCCCGAGGAGCTGCTTCCGCAGCTGGTAGGTTTCCTGTCGGACGAGGGCGAGACAAGATCGCGCCATTGGGAGCAAAGGGCGCACCACCTAGTGAATTTCTTGGTGCAGGATACGAAGTCCCTTCCCAATCAGGAATGGCCAACCACCCATTTGGGCGCGCTGATTGGAGCCGTTTGCAGATGGGTTCGTCCGTCATCGGATTATTGGCAAGACTCATCCGACCGGTTCAAGGCCGTAAGGATCGCTGAAATCGACATGAAGGCGCCACCACTGGTGCAGCACTGGATTGACACGCTTGCGAAGCGGGTGGACGAACAAGCCATTGCTGCACTCGACAACTTGGCGGAAGACCCAAAGCTTGAGAGTTGGCGCGGTCATCTTGTACGCGAGCGCGACACGCAAGCGGAACGGCTTCGCAAGGCCAAATACCATGTGCCAACCCTGAGCGAAATAAGGGAGGCGATGGAGGGCGGGCCCCCGGCCAGTGCCGCCGATCTCGCCGCGTTGGTCACCGAGGAACTGAGCCAGCTCGCAGACAGAATCCGCACCGGCAACACAGGTGATTGGCGGCAATACTGGCACACCGATCCCGATGATCCCCAAGGCAGGAAGGTCATCCGGCCCAAACCGGAAAAGCTCTGCCGGGATCATCTCCTCTCGGGTCTCCGACCTTGCCTATTCCCTTACGAAGTTGATGCCGAGCCGGAAGCCCACCACGCGGAAGATGCCCGGTCCGATATCCTAACGGTCTGCCGTCCCCACGCGGTACCTGTGGAGATCAAGAAAACCGACAGCAGGGATCTATGGAGTGCTTGCAGGGATCAACTGATTGCCAAATACGTTCGTGATCCGAGGTCGGGCGGGTACGGGATCTACTTGGTCCTATGGTTCGGGCCTGAACACCTTAAGCGCTCGCCCACCGTCGGTACTCGCCCTGACTCGCCCGATCAGCTTCGACAAATGATCACGGAGATGCTGGAACCAGCGCAACGTAGAACGATCACCATTGTTGTAGTGGATGTCTCAGATCCGCATGATCGCCGCCCTGCGGTGCATCGCCCTGAACATCCTTGACCGTTCTGCAGCGGAAATGCTGGCCCCAATTGCCTATTCGCCGGTTGCGCAAGATGGTGGTCTGGAATCTCGCCCGGCGGGAGTCGATCATGGCCTTGCGGCAACTTTGTCAATGTCCTGATGAATCACTACGGCCTACAACGCACGTTGGTCAGGCAGGCTCGTACCGCTGCACGGTGATTTCGCTGGCACGCGCGCGCATTTGGGATGTGTCGTACCAAGCCTGCATCCGGAGCAGCATGTCCATGCTCACATCGAAGGCCTTCTCGATACGCAGGGCCATCTCCGCCGACAATCCCGCATTGCCATTAAGCAGGGCGGAAAGCGTCGCTCGGCGGACCCCAAGTATCTCGGCAGCTTTCGTGACGGTGAGGCCCAGATCCTCGATGATCTCCGTGCGAATGAAGTCACCCGGATGAGAAGGGGTCATGTTCACATTAATGCCGTTGGCAGCCATCAGTGGTAATCCTCCAAGTTCAAACGGTCGATATAGCCATCCGCTTCCATGAACGTAATCCGCCAGTTGCCTGAGACGGAGACGCTCCATGCCCCCTGGCGGCTTCCTGAAAGTTGATGAAGTCGCCAACCCCGAGGCGCATCGGAGGCGAAGCGATCAATGTCCTCGGCCAGGATGAGCACGGTCAAGATCTTGCGCACACGGGAGATCAGTTCCGGTCTCACAAACCGGGGATTGTTGTCCTCAAGCAGCAAGCGCAACCCTCGGTGGCGTACCGTACGAATGATCATACGGGGCAGTGTACGGTAACACCGTTCAGCTTGCAAGCCCCTTGGTTACGCAAGACACCTGAACTGGGCTTCACCCCCTTCCAGCGGCGTTCGGTGCAGCAGTCGGTCGGACCACGAGCAAAGCGCCGGTTCCGAACTTGTGCTGCAATCATCATGGCCTCACCTTGCGCAACCGGCTCCGGGACATCGAGCAGACGCACCGGGCCAAAAGCAACCACCGCAAGGCCGACAACATCCGTCAGAACAATCTGGGCAACCAAAAGTGGGACCGGCGGCGGACCCAGCACCGCAAGCAGGTGCGCGACCACCTCTGCTAGGCCGTCCATGCCGTCGTGGACAAGGCCGGCACCCTAACCTCGATATCTCGACGCAGAGGTTCTGCGCTGGCCTTGGTCAATCCGGCCTACACATCGCAAATCGACTCCCGCACGGGCCTGTTGCAG
>JAPPAJ010000412.1 GCA_026705565.1 Caldilineaceae bacterium
ATGGTTACACCCTTTGGACGTTCTTCCCACCAAAGACAGACCTCTACCTGTATGAAGAACTGGAGAAGGTCTGGTCCGGTCACATGACAGCTCAGGAATATCTGACGCGAGCCAACGAAATTTTCCAGGAGGAACTGGCTGCCGGGGAAGTACCTCCCACACCCAGCCGCTAGACCGACGAATTGGCAACTGAGGGTTGAGGACACGGTGTGACCGCAAATCCATCCATCCAAGACACCTCGTCCCGGCGTACTTCCTTTCTGGGTAAGGGTTTGGAAGTGCGCCGGGGATTATTGGCTTGGGCCTTTATCGTCCCGATTACGCTGGTTCACCTTGTCGTGGTGGTGGGCCCGGGAATTTCCGGTCTTTATTATGCGCTGACGGATTGGTCAGGCATTGGCAAGGCAGAGTTCATTGGCTTGGGCAATTTCGTGGAACTGTTCACGGAGGACCTGAATTTCCGAGCCGCGTTTCGTCACAATCTGTTCTGGATGGCGTTCTTTCTGACCGTTCCCATGATTATGGCTTTGAGTGCGGCTAGTCTGCTGGCACAGATTCGGCGAGGGGCCATGGTGATTCGGTCCATGTTCTATCTGCCCTATGTACTGCCCTCCATCGTCTCAGCCTTTACCTGGTCAATGTTGCTGAATCCATCCCTGGGTATCGGCGCGGCGCTGGACAAGATCGGCATCAAGGGGTTGGATCATCCTTGGCTCGGAGATTTTCGAACCGCCCTGGCTTCAATCGCCTTCGCGGACAACTGGCATTGGTGGGGTTTCCTCTCCATCTTGTTCCTGACCGCCATGCAAGCCATCCCTGTTGACCTCTACGATGCGGCCAAAATGGACGGCGCCAATCGTTGGCAGCAGTTTCGCAATGTCACCTTGCCCGGGATTCGGCCCACCATTCTGTTCATGTTGCTCATGACTGCAATCTGGTCCTTCCTCGCTTTTGACTATGTCTGGATCCTGACCCAGGGTGGACCGTCGGGTGCGTCGGAGTTGGTATCGTCCCACCTCTACAAGCAGGCGTTCCTGCGCTTCGAGGCGGGATACGCGGCGGCCATAGGCCTGACGGTTTCACTCATGGCGGGTTGCATTGTGGGAGGTTTCACGATTTTGAGAAGGCGAGGGTGGGAAATATGATCCACCGCCTATTTGGTCAACGCGAGAATCTGGCTCCCAACTACATCATTCTGGGGCTGCTTTGTGCCTTTGCAGTGATCCCGATTCTGATCCTGGGTTTCAACTCCCTGAAGTCCAACCTGGAACTGGGCGAGAACTCGGTTGGTTTTCCTCGCCAGTTCCAATGGTCCAACTACCCCGATGCCTGGGAACAGGGCGGATTTGCTGTCACCATGACCAACAGCGTCATCTTCGTGGTCGGCACGGTCACCGGGGTGGTGGTGCTGGGTGGCATGGCCGCCTATGCCCTGGCCCGACTCAATCCCCGCGGCAGCAACTTGTACATGATTTACATGTTGTCGCTGTCAACCATCCCCTTCTGGCTCTATGCCGTGCCACTCTTCATTCTATGGAAAAACCTGAGTCTGTTGAACACCCGGTTTGGTTTGATCGTCATCTATATCGCGCTGAACTCACCGTTCGCCATCTTTCTGCTGCGTTCCTTTCTGGTGAAATTCCCGCCGGATTTTGAGGACGCGGCTCGGGTGGACGGGGCAACAGAGGTACAGGTGCTAACCAAGGTAGTGCTGCCAATCATGTGGCCGGGCCTTCTAACGGTGGCCCTGGTTGTTGCCCTTGGGGTTTGGGGGGAGTTCCAAATCGCCCTCATCTTCATGCAGGAAGATGAAAAGATGCCCCTCACAACCTCCTATTTCAACTTCATGCGTCGTTTCTCGAGGGATTGGAGTTTGACGGCAGCCGGCGCCATCATGATGATCCTGCCCGTGTTGATCATATTCATGGGTTTGCAGCGCCGATTCGTGGAGGGGCTGACACAAGGTGGCCTGAAATAGGGGCGAGAACGAATCCGAGGGAGCATCCCCAAGTCGAGTTGGGTAGCCCTTGCGCGTGAACCCAACCCCGTGCAGTGAATCGCGCCCAACCAGCGCATGGGGCATGGGGATTGAGGTGACCGAGTGGCACTCTCGTCCTGTGCAGCAGATGAGGTTGGCGTTTGCGTGGATCCGAGATCCATCCAACCAGTCAGGTTCGGGAGGAGCGACTAGGCGCGGGAAGTGCCACGGGAACCATCGGCGACATGCCCCCAAGTGAAATCGAGCGTGCCGGGCAATTGGCCGAACTGCCCCGGCGGTCAGGAAGTGCACCCTCTCCGACGAAGCCCGAAGCCGAAGACCTGCGTTGCCATTGGGCTGCAAAGGTTCCAGAGGACTCAAGCAGCAGTCTTCACTCGTCGTCGGGCATGATGCGCCGCATGAACTCATCAAACATCGGAACGGTGAAGGCGGTGTCCCCATGGCCGGGACTCCAAATCATGCCTTTGCCGATCAGTTTGCTGCGTGTGGGAGCCAAGGACTGCACCTGACGGTTCAACTCTTGGGCGATTTCCCCGGAACGGTGTGGCCCGGCACCAAGTTGGGCCATGGCACGAAGGTATCGTTTTTCGGATGGAGTCAACCGGTCGAACCTAACAAGAAAGAAGCTTGCATCAAGGGCGGCTGTGACTTGCCGGCTTGCCGTGACTACGTCCGATGGCGTAATGGGAGATGTTTCCGCGATGTCCCACACGTGCTTTCCCCACTCCTGCAGGAAGTACGGGTAGCCTTGGGTTCGGGCAACAATCCCATCAAGCGCGTTGGAATCTATCAACACCCCTTCGTTGAGGGTGGGCTTGGCGATGGCGATCCCGGCATCGTCCCGGGAAAGCGGCCCAATCTCCGGGAAATCAAACAGGCGTTCAGCATATGACTTCGCGTTTCCCATCTGTCCCCGCAGCTGCGGTAGTCCGGCACCGACCATGACCACCGGAAGACGCCGTTGCGCGGTGCGGTGCAACGCGGCAATCAACGCCCCCAGCTGATCCTTCGGCACATACTGAAGCTCGTCAGTCAACAGCACCAAGGCGGTTGAACCTTTCTTGGCGGCTTCGCCAGCGACCTCAAACAGTGCCTGCAAGTCGATTTCCAGGTTGCCACTGTCGGCCAGTCCGAACTCTGGTTCGTGCTCCAAGCTTATTTCAATGTCCTGGTATGTCACCTTCAGGGCTTTGGTAAACCCAGCGAGGCCCTTCAACGCCTGGTGCGCCAATTGCTTTGCAGACTCCCAGCGGGAAAGTTGCAACAGGGCCACATGCAATCGGGGGGCCAATACGGAAGGCAGGGATCGACTCTCGGCGGCTTCCAGATCCAAGGTGTACAGGCCCATTGTCTCGGCCTGTTCGCGTATGGTGTCCAACAACACGGTCTTGCCCACGCCGCGCAAGCCGATCAACACCATGTTCTTGGTCGGCCGACCCAATCGGGATCGTTCCAGTGCGATGCGCGCGGCTTCAAGTACTTCGTCGCGCCCGGCCAGTTCCGGCGGCGGAGTGCCGGCACCGGGTGCGAATGGGTTGCGAACGGGATCCATGGACAGAATTATATCTAAGTTATCCTGTCTTATCTGATTTTGATAACTTCAGGTAACTTGAGTATACATGTGATCGGTTCCGACAGGAGGCCAAGTGCACAGGCAGGTACCGAATGGCATGCCATTCGACGATGGAGGGATGCGGAGGCGAGCGGTTGAAACCGGGGTATGGGGAGTTCTGGCTTGCCTACACGTCGAAGGGGGGCGAGGTGTTTTGTCCGCCGGTTTCGGATTCTCCAGAACCGTCACGTACCACTGGTGACTGGCACCTGCATGGGACAGATTGGGATAGTTTAGGTTCCATTGATGTTCTCTGCATCGGGACCGCTGCCTTCCGCACCCCGACCACCGGAGATCAGCCGTCCGGACTGCAAACATGGCCAGCAGCATCACTGGGCTGACCCTGTCCGGGCCGTGCATGGCCCCCAAACCCGACTCGGTGTAGAGAGGCCGCTGTCAAATCGAGTTGCTGCAATTCGGCGGCTGCTCAATAATAGAGTGCTCCGTACTGACAGAACAGCGTCCACAGAGCCTTTGGACAGGCCCTGTCGCTGAAGGTAAAGCGACACGACCGACAGGTCAGGTTTGCAGGCAGTTCATGACCACATCCGGGAGCGCGCCCCAAGCGGGGCCAAACACCGCAGAGGCCCTGTTGACCGTACAGGGACTGAAGACTTGGTTCCATACCGACGATGGCATCCTCAAGGCTGTCGACGGTGTGGACTTCTCGGTTCCCGCCTGTTCGACCTTGGGACTGATTGGCGAGAGCGGCTGTGGCAAAAGCGTCACGGCCCGCTCCATTCTGGGCATAGTGCCGCGGCCAGGGCGCATCGAGGCCGGCACGATCACGTTCCAGTCACAAGAGCAGGGATCCGTGGAACTGACGGCCATGGACCCGACCGGTCGGGAGATCCGTTCCATCCGGGGACGCGAGATCACCATGATTTTCCAGGAACCGATGAGTTCCCTGAGTCCGGTGCACTCGATTGGCAACCAGCTCAGCGAAACCATTCTGCTGCATATGTCCGTGGACCGCCGGGAAGCCATGGAACGATCGCACGAGTTGCTGGACCGGGTTGGCATTCCGGATCCCGGTCAGCGCCTGCAGGAATTTCCCCACCACCTTTCCGGCGGCATGCGACAGCGGGTGATGATCGCGATGGCGTTGTCGTGCCGGCCGTCCCTGCTGATCGCGGACGAACCCACCACGGCCTTGGACGTAACCGTGCAGGCCCAGATCCTGGAATTGATCCGGGAACTGCAGGCCGAACATCAGATGGCCGTGCTGTTCATCACCCACGATCTGGGTGTCATTGCCGAAACCTGTGATCACGTCGCCGTCATGTACTTGGGCCGGATTGTGGAGGCGGGACCCGTGCGGGAGATTTTCCACAACCCCCGGCACCCCTACACGATCCGCCTGATGGAATCCATCCCCCGTCTTGGTGAGGAACGCTCGCGGCTGAATGCCATTGCGGGCACCGTTCCCATCCCCTTGGACCCGCCTGCCATCTGCAGTTTTCTGGACCGCTGTCCCGATCAGATGGAGGGAGTCTGCGACCAGGCGATGCCGGCCCTCGTACAGTTGCATCCACACCACTCCGTTCGCTGTTTTCTGCACAGCCAGGAAGTGGAAGGCCCATGACAGACGAAAGGGCTCCGACCCCGGCTCCGTTGCTGCAAATCGAGTCGCTGCACAAGTATTTTCCCGTGCAGAAGGGGTTGCTGCGCCGTGTGGTGGGGCAGGTACGGGCGGTGGATGGCGTTGATCTGGAGCTGGCGTCCGGAGAGACCCTCGGCCTGGTTGGCGAATCCGGCTCGGGCAAGACCACGCTGGGACGCTGTGTGGTGCGGGCCCAGCAGCCCACCAGCGGAGCCATTCGCCTGGACATTGAAGGACGCGACCCCATCGATCTGGCGGTGGCCAGCCAAAGTGAGTTGCGAACCTATCGCCAGCACATGTCCATGATCTTTCAGGATCCCTTTCTGTCACTGGATCCCCGCTGGACCGTGCTGGACATCGTCAGTGAACCGCTGCGCAAGCTTCAAATCGTCAAGGCCGGGGAAGCCGAAGACCGGGTCCGGGCCTTGATTGAGGTGGTGGGGCTGGAGGCCCAGCACCTGCATCGCTATCCCCATGCCTTCTCCGGTGGGCAGAGGCAGCGGATTGGCATCGCCCGCGCCCTGGCCACCAATCCCAAGCTGATCGTGGCCGATGAACCGGTGTCGGCCCTGGATGTGTCCATCCAAGCCCAAATCCTGAACACCCTCAAGGATCTCCAGCAGGAATTCAGCCTGACCTATCTGTTCATTGCGCACGACTTGAGTGTGGTCGAGCACATCTCCGACCGCGTTGCCGTCATGTACTGCGGTCGGGTTGTGGAAAGCGGCCCCACCCGCCGGCTGTTCCACCAGCCTTTGCACCCCTACACGGAAGCCCTGCTCTCGGCGGTGCCACAGCCGGATCCCGACCGACGATCCGACCGCATCATTCTGCCTGGCGAGGTCGCCAATCCCGCCAATCCCCCTGCCGGCTGCCATTTCCACCCCCGCTGCAGCTACGCCCGGGACATCTGCCGGTCGGAAGACCCTCCCTATGTCAACTGGGAAGAGGACCATGGTGCCGCCTGCCACTTCTCCACGGAAATCGAATTGCAGGGGGTGTAGACCAGGATCGCTATGGCCTCGAACCAACCGGTGCCCGTACAGGACCAGGACCGCGCCTCGCAGGAGGTGTACACCCAACGGGCCAACACTCCGGAGACACTGGCCTGGTACCAGGATCTGGCCTTGGGCATGTACCTGTACTGGACGGTCGATGCCGTCTTCGGAATGGTCAATGCCCACTCCGTGGTAGGGGCATCCCCGACCTACCTCGATCGCTATTTCCGCCAACTGCCGCTCTGGTTCAACCCGCAGCGGTTCGATGCGGCCTGGTATGCGCGCCTGGCGGCAACCTGCGGGTTCGACTATGTCACGGTGACCGCCAAGAACCACAACGGCTTTTGCATGTGGGACACCGCCACCACGGATTTCAAGGTCACCAACACGGCGTATGGCCGGGACATCCTGCACCAGTACACCCAGGCCCTGCGCGCCCGGGACATCCCGGTTGGATTCTATTTTTCCCCGGACGACGCCTGGTTCCAGTGGCGCCGGGGTCGGGAGGTCACGCGCAGCCGGGACTACTGCAATCCGGAATTCAATCCGGAATTGCTGGCCTATGACCAGCGTCAGCTGGAGGAACTTATCACCGTCTACGATCCCGACATCCTGTGCGTTGACGGGTATCAGGCGGCGACTGCCTCGCTGGTTGAGTTCGCCTGGGACCTGAAGCCGGAACTGATGGTGACGCGGGGCGGGATTACCACACCTGAACAGGAAGCCCGACAGGATGTTCAGGGTCCATTCGAGGCCCACTACACCATTGGCCGCCAATGGCAGTATCGGGCCGGCAACGACTGCAACAAGACAGGCCGGGAGCTGATCGAACTGCTTGTGGACTGCCGTTCGCGCGGGGGCACGCTGTTGCTGGCCATCGGGGGACCGGACGCGGACGGTGTTCTGCCACGGGACAAGGACGACAGGGTCCGGGAACTGGGCCTCTGGATGTTCGTCAACGGAGAGGCCATGGAGGCCACCCGTCCCTGGCTCCATGCCCGGCAGGGCGATCTGGTCTTCACACAAAGCCGCGACGGTACCGTGGTCTATGCGGTCGATCTGGGACCGCCGCTGCCATTGGGCACCTGGCGCACGGTTGCCGTCGACGGATTGCACCTGCAGGCCGACGCCCGCGTGGACATACTGGGTACCTCGGGCCTGACCCTCGAATACCGGCCCGACTTCGATCCGCGGCCACGCTGGGTTGCCACACCAACAGGCGTGGTCGTGACCTATTGCCGCACCCAGCGCCTGTACAACGACTTGAGCTGGCCCAACCCGGTCACTCTCCAATTCGACGGGGTGGTCGCAGGTTGAGCCCACCCCTTCCCATCCGATCCGGTTTCTCCATTCATCTTTACGGGACAAAGCATCATGACCCCCACCCCTCAAAGCCTGGATCAGATTGACAGGGATGAATTCGCGCCCCGCCACTCCCCGCTTGATGGACCCGGTCAGCCGATTACCCTCCTGCCGGGTGACGGAAGCCCCTTGGATGCCCCCGGCAACATCGATCTCAGCGGCGAATGGGAAATGGCGGCGGAAATGTCTCCGGACGAACGCCTTGGATCGGACTGGTCCGATGCCATCACTGCCAACGTGCCGTGCAGCGTGCACACCGCCCTGCTGGAGGCGGGCCGCATTCCCGATCCCTACGTGGGCCTGAACGACGAGGTTGCCTATCCGGAGGGATTCCGCACCTGGTGGTTGCGCAGGCGGTTCGGGCATCCGGGTGATGCCACGCACCTGTGTTTCCAAGGCGTGTTCGACGCTTGCGACGTCTGGCTTAACGGTCACCATCTGGGATCGCACCGGGGCATGTTCGGGGAGTTCGAGTTCCCGGTGGACGAGCTTCTGCAGGAGGACAACGAACTGGTGGTGAGGCTGCAACCGGCTCCCTTTCACCTCCACGAAGGAGAGGACTGGCGCTTCTTCAAGGGGATGAACCTTGGCTGGATGGACACCACCACCTTCAACAATTCCTATGGTTGGCACTACATCAATCTGCCCACGGTCGGCATTTGGAGACCGGTGTTCCTGGAGGCCCGATCTCCGCTGCGCCTGCGGAATCCGTTCGTTGCCACCCTGGACACGGAGGTGGGCAAGGTGCTTCTGACCGTCCGGATCGAGGGACCCGACAGTGCCTGGCAGGGCAGGCTGTCGGGGGTTGTGGCTCCCGAGAATTTTGCGGGCCGCAGTTTCCATTTCGACCATGCCGTCGAAGGCGCGGGTGGGACCAGCGAGGTGCGGCTGGAGCTGACCATTCCCGATCCCCACCTCTGGTGGCCTGTGGATCACGGCGATCCGGACTTCTATCGCCTTTGCCTCGGCCTTGAAAGCGATTCCCCCGTCAGTACCGACAGGGTGGAAACCACTTTCGGACTGCGCACGGTCGAAATGCGCCCCTTGCCGGACGGCCCCAGTCCGGATCTGTACAACTGGACCTTCGTCATCAATGGCCGGCCGCTGTTCATCAAGGGTGCCAACTGGTGCACGATGGACGCGCTGATGCGCTTTGACCGGGACCTGTACGCCCGGTTTTTCCAGATGGCGCGCGATTCCCACATCCACATGCTGAGGGCCTGGGGGTCCGGCATGCCGGAGACGGACGATTTCTTCGACCTGGCCGATCGGCACGGGGTAATGATTCTGCAGGAGTGGCCCACCGCCTGGAACTCCCATGACGTTCAACCACTGGATCTGCTGGAAGAGACGGTGCGCCACACCACGTTGCGCATCCGGAATCATCCGTCGCTGGTCATGTACGGTGCCGGCAACGAATCCAGCAAACCGTTCGGCCCCAGCATCAACATGATGGGCCGCCACAGCATCGAGCTGGACGGCACGCGTCCCTTCCACCGGGCCGAACCCTGGGGCGGCAGCATGCACAACTACGATGTGTACTGGGGGCGCCAGCCGTTGGACAAGTGGCTGTCCATGAAGGAGACCTTCATTGGGGAATTTGGAGTGGCCTCCATGCCCTCGTTGGAGTCGACACGGAAGTTTTTGCCGGTTGAGGAACATGATGTCTGGCCACCGCGCGCGGACGGCTCGCTGGCCCACCGCATGCCCGTGTTCAACAAGAAGGCAGGCATGTCGATCCATGCCCAGTACGTCGGTGACTGGGTGCCCAACAACAGCCTTGAGAACTTCATTCTCGGCATCCAGATGACCCAGGCCACGGGCATGCGGCACGTGGTGGAACTGAATCGCACACGTTGGCCGCACGCCACCGGCATCTGCTACTACAAGATCAACGACAACAATCCGGCTTCGTCCTGGTCGACCGTCGACTGGTACGGTGCTCCCAAGATTGCCTACCACATCCTGCAGCAGGCCTATGCCCCCTTGCATGCCTGCGTGGTGTTCCCGCGCATGTCCCTGGCAGGGGAGCCTGTGGAACTGCCGATCTTCCTGCTGGACGATGCCTTCGACCTTGACCGATGCGACTGGAAGGTACGCATACGCGCCTTCAGCCAGCATCTGGCACAGGTCGCGGTACAGGAATTCAGGGGGGTGGCGGAACCATGGCAGCAAGTCCGGGAGCTTGGTGTCCTGTCCCTGAACGCCGATCAGACCTTCAACATTCCCCTGCTGGTGGTCGCGGACGTGATCAAGGGCAATCGGCTGGCGGATCGCACGTTCTACTGGCTCAACTACACCCAGATTCAGGGGTCCCTCTTTTCACTGCCGCGTACGTTGCTGGACACGCGCCGGCACGGCGATTCCATTGTCGTCACGAACACCGGCGACCTGCCCGCGGTCGGTGTCCACTTCCAGACGCCGGGCATCACGGATGTGTTCAGCTGTGCCGAATCCTTCGTATGGCTCGATCCCGGCGAGCGGCGTCCGATCAGGGTTTCCCACTTGGACGAGCTGGTGAAGGCTGTAGCGTGGAATGCGGATCCGGCCTGAAACTAGTTTGTGAAATTAGGCAGTGTGCCTTGTGAACTGATTTGGCGTTCAACAGTCGCTGGATCGCCAGGTACCGGTTGTCGCCCAATCATGGTGAGCATGCACGCGTTCGGCCCAGCAGTGCCCGTGCGATTGTCAACAGCAGCCAAGTGGTGCTGGAGACCCGATGCCCCCATGATCGGATCGCCGGCGGCGGAAGGTCAGGCGCACATGTGGCTGACAGCAGTTCCCCAAACCTTATGGGTTTGGGGTCATTCGCTCTCGGCCGTCAGGCGGCGTTGGCCGCGTGGGCGGACTCGAGTCCGGGTGGAGCCGTCCCCACCGTGGTCCCGCTGCGATCCCGGAGCAGTCGTTTGACCTCCCGGAAGGGCGTGTACAGCGTGATCTCGT
>JAPPAJ010000098.1 GCA_026705565.1 Caldilineaceae bacterium
ACCAGGCGGCCGGACGCCGCCCGCGCCTGGGTCCCAATGGCCGGACCGAAACCTCAGGGTGAGCCGCGACGCGGCTCAATGCAAGCGTACATTCCCCACGGGCAGCTTCAGCCATTCCAGTTTGAACGTGGGCACCAACTGAATTCTCGACCCCTTGCCTGACTGGCACTGCAACAAGAAGTCATGGAGGCTGTTTCGCCAAACATCGCCGTTTGTGGGAACGGCGGTGGCCGTATTGCAAGCCACGCGGCCCGACAGGCGGTCCCGAATCCCCTGCAACCGTGTGCAGCCGTTCCGCAGTCGGTGGCACAACCGGGCCAGCACGACCTCAAGGATTTCCACGGCTCGGCACAGTGTCGGACCGGGCTTTTTCGTGAACGCCGGCTTGTCCTGCAGCGGACAAAAAGGCAGGAGCAGGCACAAGGTCGCGTGACGATGCCAGCCCTGCCGGTTGCGGCCTTCGCAGCTGTCCGGACCGAGCAGATGTTTGCCTTCCCGGACAGGTTTCGATCGCCCGGCGCGTGCCGGTCAGGCGCACCAGGCAAGCGTGCAGGAAGAGCTTGAGCGGGAGCAGGGCACCACAGGTCAATTGCGGGACCGAAGGCGGAACGGCGGCCAGGCGGAACCCTGGGAGCTGCCCCAAACCGCTGCAACCTGCCGCGTGACGTCTCGTTGCAGCAGTAGTCAAGTACATAAGTCCCAAACATTCCAGGCAGGGGCATTCCGGCAACCGGGTCCGGGATGAACGCGCCCAGCTTGCAGTCGGAGTCGGCTCGCCGGCTGCGCTGCGGCGGTGGCCGATTGTCCGGTTCCCATACATGCTCCAGGAACCGGAGCTCCAATTGATGAACGAACCGAGCCCCTCCTGAATCTGTCTCGGCGCGCAACTTCCATACGGTTGTGCTGTCCGGAACGGCAGGCGCTCGAAGAGCCAATGTGCGGATCCGCAAGGCGGACCTGCCCTGCTTGGTCGGATGCGACACACCCGGGTTCCCGGAACCGCCGTTGACGCTGGCATCCGGGACAAACCCGACATCCCTGTCGTTCCCAACATTCGCTCCTGCACGGCGGATCCCCAACTGTCTGGCTGGGCCGACTCTGTCTGAACAGGGCCCACTGGCTGGGCCGCCCGGTGAGGTTGGACCTGGCCGTGTCGGCCATGCAATGCCGCATCCGCGCACGGCCCGCCCAGTCTTCTCGGCCCCTGCCGTCCCGCCGCAAGGTATCCCGGCAGGAGGTTGGACCTGCCTTGATGGGCCCCCGCGCCCATTCGCACTCCGGATTCGGCCCCCGTCGTCGCAGGCAAATGGCCTTTGATTGCAATCGTCCCTTCCATCGAAAGTTGTAGAACATTTCATCCAATTTTCTTGACAAACATCGTCCCACACGTACAATACGAACATATGTTCTCTTTTGTGCGAGGTGGATACATGGTGAATCTGGCCGGACGCCGACTGGTGTTCAAGAACGGAAAGGCGTGGTTGTGGGTCGGAGCCGCCCTGCTTACGGTTCTGATCCTGGCGGCGGCCCTGACCCTGTTCCGGGTCGCGCCGGTCCCCGACCCGGACACCATCCGGATCCTCTCGCAGCCCATCCCCGCCGATCTCCTGGAACCGCCCTCGCCGGTGCCCGCGTCCACGCCCGCAATCAACTCCTCGTACCGCAGGGCCGTCGATGCCCAGATTGCCTCGATGGACGAGGACGCCGCCCAAACCAAGCCCGCGTTGGTGCTGCCGATCCCAACCCCGGCCACGATCCGGCTGCGCGTGGCCACGGTCAATGCCAGCCTTAACATCCGACAGGAACCGTCCCTCCAGGGCCGCATCGTCGGTTCCGCCGCGCCCGGCTCGGTTCTGCAGGCGTCCGGACGCAACGGCGATGCCACCTGGCTGCGCATCGAATCCTCCGACGGCCACACCAGGGGCTGGGTCTTCGCCGATCTGACCGAAACCCTGTCCGGTGCGGTGGCCAGCCTGCCGGCCGTGTCCGCGCAAGCCGGCAATCGGCCCTGACCATGCCGGACCGCCAACACCACAGCCGCCGCGCGGCGGCCGTGGTCACATGCCTGTTGCTGACCGTGCTCGCGGCTTGGCACCTCGAACTGGACCGGTTCCTGCCCGTCCGCCTGGCCCTCTGGGGAGAGCGGCCCCAGTCCCGCGCCGTCGCGTCCATGGGAACCGCGGAGGCGCGGATCACCATTGAACTGTCGGACCGGTCCCACAACTGGAGTTGGGACTGGACGGAACCCGACTGCCTTGACGCACTCGCGGCCTGGGCCCGAACCCGGGACGTCCGCCGCCTGGCCCTGCACCTCACCGATCCGAACCTGCATCCCTCGGGTTTGCCGATCCGCTCAATCTACCCGGAGCAGCATCCCGAGTCGGCTGCAGCCGGCGCCTGGTGCGAGCAACAACGCTCCGGCCACCCTTCCGCCGCCTTGGCCTGCACTGTCGGGGTGCTGGCCGGCCGGCATCCCCTGCACGTCACCGTGGCTGTCGCCGGGGCCCTCTATCAGGGCCTGGCACTGGTCCGGGATCCGGGCGCGTTCACCAGACCCACCATGCAAAGCTGGAATTGGGCGCGCCTGGGTCCCGTGGTGATTCCCGCCGACGGTCCGCACGGCTGGGACACCGCCTGTCCCCATCTGACCCCGGATCGGGGACTGGCCTCATGAACATGGTCCTTGTCCGCGCCGGCTATGCGCTCCTGCTTGCAATCGCAGGCCTGGGTTTCAAGCCCTGGCTGTCGGACCGCTTCCTGCCCGGCTCCGTAGTCATTCCCGAACTGAACCTCCTCCGTCCGGAGGCCGGCAGCCTCTGTGCCGGCGACTGCACCTGCAGCTACTGCGACCAGGTCATCAACGGCCGGTGCTACACCAGCGGCAAGCGCGGGTACGGTCTCTGCACCACCGGCTGCGACGCGGACAGCTGCAACTTCCGCCCGAACGTCGACGGCTGCGGCCCCATCCTCTACCTCGGATGCGATGACGATGACTGTCGCGGGGCACCGCTCCCGGTTCCTTCGCCGACAAAGGACCGGGTCATCATCATTGGACCGCCCGGGACTCCGACGCCCCAACCCACGCCAACCCCCGCACCCACGCCCACTCCGGTGTCCCCGGATCCCGCCGTCTGCCAGCCCCCCTTGGAGTGGACGGTGATGGTGCCCCCGCAAATCACCTCGGTCGCGCACTCACCGCCGTTTCCGGTCCTGCAAACGCAGGAGTTCGGACAGGGGGTCGACCACACCGTGTTCTTTCATGTCGATGTCAGGGGCGGCCGGGCCCTCGTCTACGCCAAGCGGGAGAAACGGGTTTGCCGCATCGCGGGCAACTACCCCCAAGACTGCCCCGACGATTGGACGGACGTCTGCGAAACCTCCCTGAAGTCCACCTACAACGACCCGGTCGCGGAAGTCTCCACCAGCCTGAAACTGTCCTCGGCCTCCCGCGTCTGGATCACCGGCTACCTGCAATCCCGCTACCCGAAGGCGACCGTTCGGCAGCCAACCTCCTCGGGCGGCAATTGGACGGGCTCAACGATGGGCGGCGCTGTGGACCTGTCCGGTTGGCAACCCAAGGACCCCGGTGTGCACGAGGGCACTGCTCGCCTGCTGACCAAGGGCACCGCCGTCAGCTCGCCCCAGTCAGTGCAACTAACACACAGCGTCGAAGTCCACCTGCGCGACACCACCCTGACCAAATGACACAGGTCCTCGAACAACTCCGGCTGCTCGGCCTGTGGTGGCTTAACGGCCTCTTGGCCGTGCTGTGGACGGCCTTGGACAACGGGTCCCTCCTAACCACCTTTGGCGTTTCGGCCTTCATGGTGCGCATGCACCCCTCGGAACCCAGGCAGCGCGCCTGGCTCTGGACGGCCTGCCTACTGAGCGCCTTGGCCGCGGGTTTGGCACCGGCGCCCGTACCGGTCCTGATGGCTGTCATGGCCGTGGCCGGAGTGTTGGCCGTACGGCTCGACCGCTTCAATCCCGAGGCCCTGCGCTGGCGCGTGGCCGGCGGTTTGACCCTGTACGCCCTGGCCTCGTTGGGCTACCTGGCCTACAGCCACTACCTGGGTGTCGTGGACGCCCGCCAGTGGGCCGCCCAGTTGGGCGGCGCAACCCACGCCTCCCGCACCCTGGAACAGGGACGCGCCTTTCTCGATACCCTCGCCACCTGGGGCCTCTGGCTGATCCTCCCCCTGGGCTACATGTCCCTGCTGGTACAGGGCCTGCTTATCCATCCACCGGCGTCGAGCCCAATCGAGACGATCAATACCGTGCGGACGCGCGGCCACACCCGGTCCGGGGAACGGCCGCTGTGAGTCACGACCTCCCCCTGCTGCAGGTTCAGCCCGGGGCGGACCACGGGGAGGGCCCGCTGGCCCTGGCCTTCGGTCCAACCCCGGGACCGGGTGCGGGCGCCCACCGCGTCGTCCTGCTCCGCGAACTGGCCTACATCCCGCTGGAGGCCCGCGAGGACCCGGACATTCTCGGCAAGCAGTGGGCCGCCCTGCGCGGCCTGTACAACGCCGACGTGGACTTCATCTACACGGCCGCCGGCATGTACCGGCCGCGGCATGTGGGCCTGGTTCAGTTCTACGGGGCGGCTGCCGAGCATCCAAATCCACAGGAGGCGCACCGGTTGGCCCTGGCCGGCCTGCGCGCCGTGGAAGCGGTGCTGGCCAACTTCGTCTACTCCCGCCTCGCCGATCCCTCGCCCGAGCGGCTTCGGCAACTCCTGGACCTGATCCGCACACTGCCCTCTCTGCTGGCGATCTTGGGACACCCGGACCCTCGCCATGCCCGCAAGGGCCTCAGCCGCGACGCCTTCACCGGCGTCGCGGACGAGGACTTGGCCTCCCAGCAGGGGGAGATCCTGATGCGCGGCCTGGCCAAGCTGCGCGAAGACTTCGTCTTCCTGGTGACCGCCTGTCATGTGGAGCGCCTCCTGCTCACCAACGCCCTGGTTCGCATGTCCCGGGTCTCCAGTCAATACGCGTCGCGGCAGAGGGGCAACATCAACATCGGCTTTTCCATGGCTCTGCCGCTGGCCGCCGCCCTGTCCAGCAGTGTGCAGGGAACCGAAGCAGCCGGCACGTCCGTCTCCGACAGTGTCACCGACACCGATGCCGAAGGCGGCTCCCGGTCCGAGAGCACCGGCTGGAGTGAATCCAGCGGCAGCAGTCAGGGCGCCGCTTCCAGCCAAGGCACTGCCGTTTCGCAGTCAACCACCGAAACCACGGGGCAAGCCGCCTCCCGGAGCGAGTCCTGGTCCACATCGCAGGCCCGCGGCACCTCCCGCACGGAAGCCGTCGGAACCGGGGCCTCCGAAAGTGTCAGCCACAGCCGAACGGACACTGAAAGTCGTGGCTGGCAAACCACGGCTTCCTGGACCGAAGGCGCCAGCCACAACCGAACTGTGTCCGAGGGCAGCAGCGAGCAATCCTCCTGGAACGAGGCTTCCGGCAGTTCCTCCGGGTTCAGCCGCGCCGACGGCGGGAACGTAACCGATACCGAGGGCCGGAGCCAATCCTCGAGCCGGGCCACCGGCACAACCCGGACCGACGCCACGCAGACCTCGGTTGGCACCGGTGTGTCGTCCGGAGCCGGAGGCCAATTCGGCGGAGGTGCCTTCGGCTTGCGCGGCAGTGCCAGCGGGCAGGGCGGCGTATCGTCCACCACCGGCGCCAGTCAAACGGACACCGCCGGATCCTCCAGCACCGCCACGCAGGGCGATTCGCAGTCACGCACCCACAGCGAAGGCAGCAGTTGGGCACAGACCCAGTCCGAGGGCACGTCCCGGACCGCGAGCCGCGGTGCTGCGCGCAGCGCCTCCGCATCCATCGCCGAGCAGAGCGGCACAAGCCGTTCGGAAGGAGGTGCGGAAGGTTCCACCACGGGCACGGCCCAATCCCGTACGACGGGCAGCCAACAGGGGTGGAGCCGAACGCAGAACACGGCCGTCGGACAAAGCTTCCAGGAGACCGAATCCCACTCGACTTCCCAAAGCACCACGGAATCCCGGGCCCGAGCCATTCAGCAGGGTACCCAGGCCTCGGAGTCCCGCACCCGGACGGAGACAACCTCCCGGCAGTGGGGCACGAGCGGCAGTGCCGGCGCCAGCCAAACCTGGCAGACCAGCCAGGCCCTGGCCCACACCCAAGGGGCCACCAGTCTCATGTCGCTGGGCCGCGGCTTCAGCGGCGGCTTCTCCTCCGGCATCATCCCAGGCCTGCACATCGGCCGCGGCTGGCAGACCGAGGACGACACGGCCCGCGCGCTGGCTTCCCTGACCCGCGGCCTGGTGTCCCTGCTGGACCGCGCCAGCATGGAGGGCGGCTTTCTCACCTCGGCCCTGCTCCTCGTGGGCGAGCGGGGCCAACGCGCCGCATCCGCCCTTGTCCCCCAGGCCTTTCACGGCCCCGACGTGCCCACCCCGGTCCTGACCGTCGCCGGCGACGGCGATCTGCGCGCCCAGGCCTTGGCCTTTCGTCCCTCCCTGCAGGGCGCGGAGAACCCGTTCGACATCGACATCCTCTGGACGCGCTGGAGCACGCTGCTGACGCCCGGCATGCTGGCCGCCTACACCGCGCCCAACCTGTTTGAGGAAGGCGTGGCCCTGACCTTCCAGGAAAAGCTGCCGCCCCTGGCCTTCTACCCTGAACTCTCCGGGGAAGTGGTGTGCGGCCACCAGATCAGTCCCGAAACCGGGGACCGCACCGACGTGCCCCTGCGCATTGCGCGCGACCGGCACTTCCACACCGTCTTCTGTGGCGACACGGGGTTCGGCAAGTCGGTGGCGGCCGAACGACTAATCCACGAAACCACCAGCCGGTGGCACCTCCGAACCATCGTTCTGGACTTCGGCACCGGCTGGCGCAAGCTGCTCAACGCCCCGGACCTGTACGGCCGCGTGGAGATCCGGCAACTTTCGCCCGGAGGCGTGCGTCCCCTGCGCTGGAACCCCCTGCAAATCGGCCGCAACATCCTGCCGGAGGTGCAGTGGCGCACCTTCTGCGACGTCTTCGGACAGATCGCCCGGCTGGGTCAGCGCCGGCAGGTGCACGAACTGCGGGATGCCCTGCGCCGCGTCTACCTCGCGGCCGGTGTGCTGGTGGACGATCCGGTGGTGCAGGACAGCGACATCTGGGGCTTGGTCCGCTTCGAGGAGCAGGACCTCCTCGACCCGGCTCCCGGCACCCCGCTGGCCGAACTCACCGTGACCGAACGGCAACGGCTGGCCGTGCACCGTTCCCGCCAGGTTGGCCTGAAGGAGCTGTACGCCCAAATCGAGGACACGCTCAAGACCGTCTCCCGTCGCGACATGGTCCTGCGCACCGTGCTGGAGGGAATTCTCTTCCGCCTGCATCCCCTGGTGCAGGGCGCAGCCTCCCTGCAGTACACGGCCGGTCCCGAATGTATCGACATCAACGAGATCGTGCCCGGCGACTGGGGCGTGGCGGTCCTGGAGGGCGGAGCCTTCCTCGACGACTTCTCCAAGGGCTTCCTGTTGGGCTGGGCAGCCTGGCACCTCTATCACGACGCGGTGGCCCTGCGTCTGCAGCGCGCGGTCTCGGAGCCGGCCCGCATCCAGATCGTGTTCGAGGAAGCCAACAAGATCTTCTCCGGACTGGAACAGACCGGCGAGGAGGGCGGACGCTCCGTGGCCGAACAGTTCGAGGCCATGTGGCGCGACAGCCGCAAGTACGGAATTTGGCTGCATCTCATTACGCAGTCGCCGGCGGCCATCCCGGCCGGCATCCTCTCCTCCTGCAACAACATCTTCTGCTGCCAGTTGAAGAACCCGCGCGACCGGGATCTGGTGATCTCCGCCCTGCACCGCAGCGAAAAGGGCTTCGTGGATGAAACCTGGCGGCGTTTTCTGGCCAGCCTGCCCGTGGGCCGCAGTGTGGTCAAGCTGGGCTACGCCTTCGAGCGCGGGGAAATGGAACCCGCCTATGTCAACCCCTGGCAGCTGGACGTGCCGGAACCCGTGGACCGGGACATCGCGGAACGTCTGGGCGCCATTGAACTCAACAGTCCGTCAAGGGAGAACCAAGCCATATGAAGTCGAAGGGGTTTGCGATGGTGGCCGGCCTGCTGGCCGCCGTCTTTCTGGGACTCGCCCTCTGGCCCAGGCAGGAGACCATGTCACCCATGGTGGTGGCGGCCCGCGATTTGGGCGCGGGCACACAGCTGGCCGCCACGGATTTGCAGGTGCGCATGGTGCCCGCGGCAACCTTGCCGCCGGACGCCCTGACCGACCCGGAACCGCTTCTGGAACAGACCCTGTCCGTGGTGCGCTTCGCCGGGGAAACCGTGGCCCTGAACCATCTGGGTCCGGCCATTGCGCTGGCTCCGGACGAGCGGGGCATTGCCGTCCGCGTCAAGACGGACTCGGGCTTGGCCGGCCTGCTGCAGCCCGGCCAGAGGGTGGGTCTGGTCGCGGTCGTCTCGGACTGGCAGGGCCAGAACCAGCGCGGCTATGCCAAGGCCCTGATCGAGAACGTGCGCATCCTCTGGATCGCCCCGTCGTTCCGGCTGCACCCCGATTCGTTCCTCCCGGACAGTCCCGACACTGCACCGCAGTCGGTTTCGCGGGAGGGGATCATCGTGCTGGCCGCCAGCACGCTGCCGGAACCGGTCCTCTACGACACCCAACACACCTTGCATGTCCGTGCCCTGCGGCGGGCCCAGGAGGCCCACGCCACCGAGGACGGCAACGAACTGGCCGCGATCGATCCCGAACTCCTGGAGGAGGATCTGCCGGACGTGATCTGGAGCGTCCCCCTGGAGATGATCGCTTCGCTCAACCACATCGGAGCCAGCTTCATGCTGGTCCTGCAACCGCCGAACCCGGACCCTTGGTCCACGCCCGGCTTCAGCATCGACCGCATGATTGCACCCCTGCTGGACGGAGAGTCCTCATGAACACCTTCGGTTCAACCTCTGTACAGGCGACGCCCGTTGGCCCTGCCCCCTGGCCGGCCAACCCGGTTCCGGCAAGCCATCCCCGTCTGGGCCTCGTTTCGCCCAGTCTGGAACTCGGCATGGCCTTGGCCGGCCGCATGGCGCAGGGCCTGTCCATCGCCGCCTCCGCGTCCTCCCCGGACAAGGCGCGGGAGGTGTTGCAAACCTGCTCCCATGTAGTGCTGGACCTGACCATCGTCGAGAACACGTCGCAGTTGACGGAGTTGCTGGCGTCGTGTCCCTCCCAGGTCCTGGTGGTGACGCCGGATGGCCTGCTGCCGGATATCCTGGCCCAGGTCCAGTCGGTGCCCGGCGTGGCACGCACCACCCCGGCATCGGAACTGCCGGACACGCTGCCGCAGTGGCTGCCGGCGCAGGGGCAGGCAACGGGGCAGGATGCCAATGCCGCGGGGACCGTTGGCCCCGTGCCGAACACGCCTCCGTCCATGGCTCACACAACGGGGGCCGTCGGCTGGCGCGGGTTGGCGGTCTGGTCGCTGGAAGGCGGTATCGGCAAGAGCCTGATTGCCTGGTCCCTGGGAACCGAATGTGTTCGGCGCGGCCTCAAGTGCCTGTTGGTCGGCCTCGGCGCACCGGACATCCTGCCGTTGCAGGCCGGTCTGAACCCATCGCCCAACCTGCTGCAGTGGCATCGGGACCCGCGGCCCGAAACCGTGCGCGACCTGCTGCAGCACAACGGACAACTGGACCTCCTGGCCGGCTTCCCCTCCCCGCGCGATCTGGGCACCTTCGCCCCGGCGGCAATGGACGGCAGCAGCTCGCTGCCGTCCCTGACGATGGAGACCGCGCGCATGGGATATGCCGTCACCATTCTCGACATCTCCGCCCAGGAACTGGCGGCTCCGGCCCTCAAGGCCGCCAACTGCCTGTTGCTGGTGAGCTCCGCATCCGCGCGCGGGGCGGTCGCCGCCGTGGAAGCCTGGCGGCTGGCCCGGCAGGAGATTGGCCTGCCCGCTTCCGCCTGTCACATCGTGCTGAACCGGACCCGGTCCGGACAGATGTCGGCCCGGGAGTACACGGCCATGGTGCGCTCCGGCCTGCGCGACATGCCGGAACCGGTTGCCGAGATGCCCGAGGAACCGGATCTGGAACCCGCTTTGGCCCAGTCCCAGGGTCGGCCACCCGACCTGGCTCCGTGGCAAGCCTTCGCGACGCGCCTGGTGGATCGGATTGTCGGCGTTGCCGCGGCCGGGGCCGACACGGAACAAGCGGCCGAGACCCGCTTTGGTCCCTTGGTCTTTCGTCGGGAGCAATAGCCATGCATTGGGAAACACTGACCGCGGAACTCTCGCCGGAACGTCGGCATCGGCTTCTGGACGAAGCGGGTCCCATCCTCCTGTCCCTGACCGGAAGCCGGACCGGGGAGCGCAGCCGCCTGCCGGCCCTGGCCCGCACCGCATTGTAGGAAGCCGCGGGACGGATGCGCATCGCGCCGCCTACGACGACCCAGTTGGATGAGCTT
>JAPPAJ010000228.1 GCA_026705565.1 Caldilineaceae bacterium
GGTGTACAGGGTTGTGCCTGTCGCACCGACTGCGTAGTCAGGTATATAAGCCCCCAAGTATTCCCATTGAACTCATGCTCGCAACCAGACCGTGTTTCGGTCTGGTTGCAGGGGCAAGGCGACGGGATGGTGCCGGATGCGGATGCCGTTGTGGATGCCCTGCCCGCCTGGACCCGAGTTGCAGGGAAACCCGATTCGGCTTTGCTCAACCGGGAGCGAAGCGCTCGCAACCGTCAGGTTTGGGGAACGGCATCAAGCCCTGCCGTCCGGCCAAGGACAGGCGGAACGAGAGCCGGTCCGCTCCAAGGCGAACCGGCAAGTTGGGTTGATGCGGACCAGGGCAGGCCGCACAGGGAGATTGCGGCCCTCCCCAATCGGTGTGCTCAGGCCTCGGCCCTTTCTATCGCGTCCTTGGCAAACTGTTCCATGACCGGCTGGAACTTGGCCATGGCCTCGTCGTAGCTCAGGGTTCCGCCCAGCCATTCGCTGGTGATCCGCCAGTAGGTCTCGCCATAGTCGAAGTGCATGGACCGCATGTGGATTGTCAGCAGGAACGTTTCACCCACATCGGGCTTGAACTGCTCCAACTCGGGACGGCCTTGGGCACAGAAGACTGCCGGCACGACACCACCGTGTTCCCGGCTCAGGCGGCCCTGACCCTCGCAGGATGTGAACAGCTTCATGAAGTCGACACAGGGATCCAGTGTGCCGTTCCTGGTGGCCGTGGCCGTCATGGCGATTGTGTTGTAGGCTCCGCCCGGGTACTGGGTGGGACCGCCCTGGCCAATCGTGGCCATGCGGTCGAAGCAGAGCGGGAAACGGGCGATGGCGAAATCGAATTCCCGCAACGGATCGTTCTGCACCACCGGATACGAGTTGCTGGTACTCCACCAGAAGGCGGCTTCGCCGCGCGCGAACAACGCCGACATTTCAGCTGAAGTCAGGCCCAGGAAGCCTTCGCTCCAGTACTGCGTCCAATCCTGCGCCATCTGGTGCATGGCCCGGAATTCCACGGAGTCGGCGGTCCAATCGCCTCGGTCAATGGCCTTGAAACGCTCGATGGACGTCACGAAGTCGTCGTTGTTGGTGTCCAGCACCGACCACTTGCCCGTGGACTTGAGGAAGCCGGAAAGGGCCGTGGTCTGGATCCAGTTCCAGTAGGGGGGGGCCCAGGCCAGCGACCAGGGGGTGTGGCCCGCGTCGGCAATGCGCTGGGAGATCCCCAGCATGTCGTCGAAGGTCCAGCGCGGGTCGATGATCTCCGACTCGAAGTCGACCCCGGAGGCTTCCAGGATGTCCAGATTGCAGAAGATCTGCACCCCATTGATGGCCTGGGGCACTCCGTAGTAATGGCTGTCAATCATGCGGTTGCGGGCATCGAAGCCGGCGATGAAGGCGTCCCGCCAGCGATCATGGCCCAGTTCGCCTTGGGGAATGTAGTGGTTGGGTTCCTCCACGTAGTCGTCGACGATGACCCAGTAGTCCGTGCCGATGTCCCGGTTCAGCCAGTTGTCCACGGCATTTAGGATGTCGGGCATGGTGCCCGCGGCCTGCAGGGACTTCACCCATTGCTCGATGCCTTCGCCGCCGGGGCCCGCCACGAACTCCAGGGCGTAATCCGAATGCTCCGCTTCCCATTCGTCCGCCAGATGGCGGGCTTCCAACAGGTGGTCCAGGCCTTCGCCGCGTGCCACTTCCGGCTGGAAGGTGCCTCCGACATACAGTTCGATCGTCTGCCTTGCGGCATCCACATCGTCCCCCTGTGGGCCACCAGGTTGCACACAGGCTGCCAGGCCTGCCAGGGCGGCGGCTCCGGACAGACCCTGTAGGAACGCACGTCTGCTCAACTGTGTAGTCATTGAGTTTTCCTCCCAAATCTCCGATGTTGTGAACAGGAATTCTAAGGCAGGGTTTAGGACCCCTTCGGCTGCCTAAGCCTTGATGGCACCCGAGGTGACGCCGGCCATGAACTGCTTCATTCCCACAAGGAACAGCAGGAACAGCGGTACCGATGCGATCAGGTAGCCCGCGAACATGGCCCCGTATTGGGTCTGGGTCTCACCCTGGAAATAGTACAGGCCGACGGTGATCGTCCGCTTCGAGTCGTCCGCCAGGGTGATCAAGGGCCAGATCAGGTCATTCCAGACCTGCTGCACGCGCAGGATGGCGAGTGTGGCCAGAATACCCTTGGAGAGCGGTAGGGCCACCATGTAGTAGGTTTGAAAGTCCCGCGCCCCGTCGATGCGTGCCGCATCGAACAGACCCTGCGGCAGGGAGCTGAAGAAGGTGCGCAGGATGAACACCGCATAGGCCTGCCCGCCGGCGATATAAGGCAGGATCAAAACCCAATAGGTGTTGAGCAGCTGCAGTTTCCGCACCCACATGAAGGCCGGAATCAACTGCAGGATCTGCGGGATCATCATCAGAATCATCAGGCTGCCGAACAGGATTTCCTTGCCCGGGAAGCGAAAGCGGGCAAAGACGAAAGCCGCCAGCGTCGTGGTGAAGAGAAAACCCACGACGGTGAGCACACCCACGTAGATGGTGTTGAGCAGGTAGCCGCGGGTTTGATTCCAGGCTGCCACGTAGTTCTCAACGATATGGGGGGGCCATGCGGGAATCCAGTAGCTGTGCAGGAACTGGGAATAGGACTTGGTGGACGTGATCGCCATGAAGACGAACGGATAGAGGGTGAGGATGACCAGCAGCACCAGCACCATGGATACGACAAAGTTGCTGACGTGGCGCGGTTGCCGGGTACGACTGGGCCGCAACGTCAAGGCCGAGGCGGTGTCAGAAGTGGAGATTGTGGACATGAAGGGAGAATGGACCGGTCGGTCAGTAGGTGACGTCGGTTTCCTTGAGAAGCTTGTTGTTGATCCAGGTCAGGGCCAGCATGACGACCAGCAGCACCACGCCAATGGCCGAGGCGTAGCCGAACCGATCTGCCTGGAACGCGCGCTGGTACATCCACAGGCCCGGCACCATGGTGGCGTACCCCGGGCCGCCATTGGTCAGGACCAGCATGCCGCCAAAGTTCTGGAGCGTGAAGATGGTGGTGATGATGATCAGGAGCTTGAACTGGCCGAACAGCAGCGGCAGATCCACGCGCATCACCCGTTCCCAGATGCTGGCACCGTCGATCTTGGATGCGTCCAGGACATCGCCCGAGATGTTCTGCAGACCGGCATAGTAAATCAGCATGGCAATGGCGTCGATCCAGGGGAAACCCACCAGCAGGACCGCGATCAGGGCGATCTTGGGATCCGCCAGCCATGCATGCTGCCACTCGGTTAGACCCAGCAGTTCCAGCAGTGCATTCAGGACGCCCAAGGGCTTGGGGCCCATGATGAAGCGCCAGACCAGGGTGACCACGATGCCCGGCACCACGATGGGGAGGATCAGCAGAAAACGGTACCAGTACTGACCCCGCTCGCTGCGCAGATTGAAAATGAACTCCGCCGCCAGCATCGGGAAGATGAGAACCTTGACCAGGGCCGCGGCCAGGATGATCCCGATGTTCTTGAGGGATGCGACAAAGATGAAGTCCGTGAGAAGGGTTCGGAAGTTTTCCAGGCCGACCCAGGTGGCAATGCCGGCACCGTTCCAGCGCGTGAAAGCATGAAACACCGCGGAACCGGCCGGGTAGTAGCGGAAGATCAGGATGAAGGCGAAGGTCGGTAGAAGGAAGAGGTACAGGTGCCAGGACTTCCTGAGTTCCGACCAGAGGTCTTGCGTAGGATTCATCGAACTCAGCTACGGCAATCCCAATCGTGAAGCGAAAACAATGGACGCCGATCTTGAAAGGGACTGCAATCGGGCAAGGCTCTCAAGTCGGCTCAACCCAGAGTACCACTAATGTGCAGGCCGCTGAATCTCGGTGCGCACATCGGCTCCATTGCCGGCATGGGACCAGACCGGGTGGACCTCGCGACTACGCCGTGCCCGATATGGGGGGAGTGTGACCGACCCAACGAGCGGCGATGCCTGCCGGTCGTGTTCCTACATGTGTCGGTGTCGGGCCATCGTACGCTGTCGTGTTCGGACCCCATGCGCCAATGTTGGGTTGCAGAGATTCGGTTTCAGACCACCACGGGAACAAAGTCGAACCGGTCCACGTCGACCAGGCCGAGGTCCGTGATCTTGAGTGACGGGATAACCTCCAAACCCATGAAGCTCATCGCCATCAGCGGATCATGCATGCGGCAACCCAGGTTTGAGGCGGCCGCCTGAAGTTCGCGGTACTGCTCCCGGACCTGCGCCATGGGTGCGTCGGTCATAAGGCCCGCCACCGGAAGGGGCATGTTGGCCAGAACCTGACTTTCCGAAGTCACCACGATGCCGCCCTGAAGTTCGGCGGCCGCGCGGGCCGCCGTGTGCATGGCCGCGTCGGATGCACCGATCACGACCAGATTGTGGTGGTCGTGGGCAATGGTGCCGGCCATGGCGCCCGACTTGAGGCCGAACCCTTGAATGAAGCCCGTGGCCATGGTCCCCTTGCGTCCGTGCCGTTCGATCATGGCGATCTTGAGCACGTCCCGGCTCGGGTCTGCTTCCAGACCACCGTCGGTTGCGCGCAATGTGAAGTGCCGCGCCTCCGTAACGATCTGGTTCTCGATGGATCCGATGACACGCACGGTTGCCTCGCCGACGCCTGCGGGCGCGGTCACGGAAAAGTCCACGCCGCCCCAATCAATCCTTACGGTTCCGCCGACTCCGTCCGGTAGGGTCGCGGATACCGGATCGGGTGCGTCCGGCACCTTGCCGTCGTCCAGCACCACCTTGCCGCCGGCCACAACCCAGGCCGGTTCCAGACTTTCCAGGTCGCGCCAGACGACCAGGTCCGCACGACGGCCCGGCGCAATGGCGCCCCGGTCCCGCATGCCGAACCATTCCGCGGGGTTCAAGGTGGCCATGGTCAGGGCGGCAACCGGGTCCAGGCCGCCTGCAATGGCTCTGCGCACGGGAAAGTCCACACTTCCTTCGGTCAGCAGATCGTCCGGAATGCGATCGTCGGTGCAGAAGCAGATTCGGCGCCTGTTGTATTCGTCCACGATGGGCAGCAGGGCATCCAAGTCGCGGGTGATCGTGCCTTCCCGGATCAGGATGTACATGCCGCGCGCCAGCTTCTCAAGGGCCTCGTCGGCCGTGGTGCATTCGTGGTCGCTGCCGATGCCGGTGGCCAGGTAGGCGTTGAGTTCCTTTCCCGACAGGCGCGGTGCATGTCCGTCGATTACCTCCTCCTGGAACGCCTCCAGAATGGCCAGGCAGCGATCGTCGCCCAGGAACACCCCGGGATAGTTCATCATCTCGGCCAGGCCGTGCACCAGGCCTTCCTCGTGCAGTTCCTGCAGGACGACCGCATCCAGGTCGGCTCCGCTGGTCTCCAAGTGACACGCCGGCACGCAGGAGGGAGCCATCAGCTTGATGTCCAGGTCGGTGGCCTGGCTGCGTTCGTGCATGAAGACAACGCCTTGGACGCCGCACACATTGGCAATCTCGTGGGGATCGGCCATGACCGTGGTGACGCCTCGGGCCGTGACCGCCCTACTGAACTCTCCCGGCGTGCACAGGCTGCTCTCGATATGGACATGCGCGTCGATCAGGCCGGGGGAGATGGTTAGACCCTTGCAGTCGATGGTGCGCGGGCCTTGATAGTCGGGCGCGATGCCTGCGATGAGTCCGTTGGCCACCGCGACGTTCGCTTCCTCGAACCCGCCGGTGAAGACATTGAGGATGCGCCCGTTGGCCAACACCAGGTCCGGTGCGGCTTCGCCGCGGGCGACGGCGGTCAAGTGCTTGAGACTGGAGGGCATCAACGGCTCCAAGCCCTGTCGGGGCAACTGTTCATGGCCGGATTGGGCACCGGCGGGAAGGCCATTCTACGATCCGATTCCGTGGATGGTTTCCTTCGCGGGTGAAACCGTGGATGCGTCCCTCAGCGGCTTGGCAGGGGATCACTTGAGGCCGCGGCCGGACCGCCGTTCGAATTGCGCGGTACGCAAGGGGCGCTCCAATGTATGGTTCAGGTACTCGCGCATGATGCTACGGGCCTCCGAAAGCGCCGGTTGCGCGACGCGTCGAGCCCTTACCTGCTCCCAGGTGCTTCGTTGCAGGAACCGCAAAATCTTGAATACTTCCAGCGGCAATGGTCGGCCGCCGGGCATGGCACCAAGACAGTCCGGGCATAGGATGCCGCCCTCCGCGACGGAAAATCCCCAGGGTTCCGGACGGGCTTCCGCACCGCATCCGACACAAAACTCCAAGGCCGGCTCAAAGCCGGCCGCCGACAGCATGTGCAGTTCCAGCCAACACAGGGGCAGGTCCGGGCGATCCGGCTCGGCATCGATCTCCGTCAGGACCGTTATCAGGGATCCGAACACCTCTTCAGCTAAGTCCGATTCCTCGCCCTCGACGGTCAGGTTGTAGACCAGTTCGCAAGCGTAGCTCGAGGCCACAATGGCCTGCAGGGATTCCCGGCATCCCTGAAACGGATTCAGAAGCTGAACTTCGCCCACGAACGGCAGGAACTTGGACTGTTGCAGCTGGATGCGGACCAGCATGAAGGGCTCCACCTTGCCCGACTTGCGGCTGGCCGGCTTGCGTGCGCCGCGGGCGAGAACATCCAGTCGGCCAAGGTCCGGGGTCAGCAAAGTCAATATGCGATCCGCCTCGCGATGGTCGCGGGAACGCAGGATCAAGGATTCGCAGGTGTGCAGGCGGCTTGGAAGCATCGAAAAGCTCTGGGCGAACAACCGGCAACATGGCCTCTGGGCTATGCGGATCTTCCAGTGGCACGTCGGTGGTGTCAAATGAAACGGGCAAATTGCATGTCCCATATTGGCATCCTGTCCCATATTGGCATGAAGGCCTGCTCGTCCTCAAGGTAGGCGATTCAACCAGTCCGCCGTGCCAATTGCGCCACTTGGCCGTGTCCCCGAGTAGATCGTCGGATCAGGTACCACAAAACCGCGCGGTCCCGCCGTACCGTGGTTGGGTATCAGGGCAATCGCATTCTCATTTTGGCTGTGCCACCGGCGGGAAGGATCGATGTGCTGAAAGACTGCGATTCATCACTGCACCGGTGAAACACGTCGATTTGGAGCATCGCGGCTACGCTTAGGTCGGTTGGGGCCGGGTTTGTAGGCCTATGGTTCGGACACTTTTTGAGGTCCGAAATGTGGTGCGGAGTTAGGGAGGGGACAGGGTTCAGGGCCCTGCCGGCACCGTTTTCCGAGGGGATGGGGGCGGCCACAGGCGCGGCGGCGGTCGGCGGCGGTGCCGGGCCTCGGCATGGGCGGCGTGTCGGGTCTCGGGCGAGAGGGCGGCCAAGCGTTTAAGGAGCTCGGCCTCGCAGTTGCGCTGCTTGATTTGGTGCAGGGAAAAGGGGCCCAGAGGGCCGTCCGCCCGGAGCCGGGCCTGCAGGCGGGCCCAGAAGAGGGCTGCGAACACCACATTGAAATGAAAGTCCAGCTTGGCCTGCGCGCGCGCCCGGCCGTCCTGGAGGCCCAGGTGCTGCTTGGCGTCGCGGAAGGCGAACTCAATCTGGAAGCGGGCCCGGTAGAAGTGGAAGAGGCGGACCGGGTCCAGCTCGGTGTCGCTGCTGTACAGGAGCACGCCCCGGGTTGTCTGCGGGTCGGCCCCGCGGGGCAGGACATGGACCACCTGCAGCCAGCGCTGCCAGGCCTTGCTGTGCAGCTGGCCGTGGTACAGGACGACCGGCGCGTCGTCCGGGGCGGTGCGCGTCAGGCGCGTCGGGTCGCGGGGGTCGAAGCGACCGTCGCACTGGCGGCGGCGGCCCGGCCGGCGTTCATGGGGCCCGGTGTAGCAATGGCGCAGGACGGCGTCCCGGCGCAAGCGGCCCACCGTGTGCAGGACCAGCGCCCGCACGCCCTCGACGAAGGTCCGGGAACTGTCGCCGCCGTCCACGGCCACCCAGCGTGTCCCCAGCAACTCCCCGGCCCCGGCCGCCAGGGCCTTCCGCAGCAGGGCCAGTCCCACCGTCGCCGCCGTCTCCCCGTCGGGGGTCTTTCCGCGCGCCGGCCCGGTCGCCGGGGACTGGCGGGCACAGAGGGGGTAGGCGCCGCCCTCCTCCACGTCCACGGCCGCCAGCAGCGACACCTCCAGACCCCGGCGCACGGCGCGCGCCATGCCGCTCCAAAACCAGCCCACGCCCCACGTCTTGCCTCCGCTCTTGGCCACGAAGCTGGCATCCAGGGACAGCAGTGCCCCCAGCCCCTGCGACACCCGCGGAGGCACCGCCGCCAGCGTGCCCACGGCCAGGCGCGCGAAGGGGAAGGGACGGCCAAACCAGCGTGCATGGGGCCGGGCCGCGCGTCCGCCGTAGGCCGCCAGGCCGGTGAAGTTGCGGCGGTCGGGCTGCCACGGCAGCCGGCCCAGCAGGTGGGCCATGAAGGTCGCCTGCGGTTTGCCGCAGGGCATCAGGGCGAGTATATTGTCCAGCAACCGCACGGGAGCCTTCCTGTCGAAGATGTGGTCGTTACATCCACGATAGCAGGTCCCGTGCGGTTCCCTTTTGGGAGCCGGAGCCCCCCCCCGATTTATCCTCCGGTCAAGCCGACCCTACTGCTTTGGACTGGATAGGGTGCCGGCAAACGGCTCAAAACTGTCCGAACCATAGTAGGCCCAAGGACCTGTCAATACAGAATGTGAATGCCTTTGCGTTTCTCGCATTGAGGTAAATTCCAATGTGATACACTGCCGTCTACTTGCTCCCCGCCCGACACGCCGAAAGGCCTCGAGCGGGGTTATTTTTTTATTGGCCAATGAACAGCGAACCTCCCTTCAAGCGTGCAGTCGTCTTTGTGGATGGTCAGAACATGTTCCATGCTGCTCGCGAAGCGTTCGGCTATACCTACCCCAACTACGACGTTTCAGCCCTCGCCAAGCAAGTTTGTACAAACCAGGGATGGCAACTGGTCCAGGTACGCTTTTACACTGGGATTCCTGATCCTGATGTCCACAAGGATCGCAGATGACACTCCTTCTGGACTCGCAAGCTCGCGGTGATGGGACGACAAGGGGTCATCGTATATAGCCGGCCGCTTCGATACCGGAAACGCACGGAGCGTTTACCCGACGGCACACAACACTCTTTTTTGACAAGGGAGGAGAAGGGGATCGACGTACGGATCGCGCTTGATGTGATTGCTCTTGCTCATCGTTGCGAATACGACGTGGCACTGGTCATGAGCCAAGATCAGGATCTCTCGGAGGTCGCCGAAGAGATTCGAACCATCGCACGGGAACAGCGACGGTGGATCAAGATCGCCTGCGCCTTTCCGCAGAGTTCCGACAGCCGGAACCGCAGAGGGATCAACAAGACCGACTGGATCAGGATCAACCGGAAACTCTACGACCAGTGCCGTGACCTTCGAGACTACCGAGAGGATCCCAAGAAATCGTAGGTTCTTCATCTGACGCAGGTCTGGCTGAAGATCCCATCCTCGTTGTCACTTCCACTGCATCACCACCTATTCCTCCTGGCTGAACCCGATTGCGCACTGGTTCAGCACCCTGCAACGCCATGTGTTGGCCCAAGTGCTTTCACGTCAAAGGCACGGTACCGGCAAGAGAACTGCAGACAGGAATATCGACAGTCGGAGACCTGCACCTGCACGGTGCCGTGTTCGCGGCCACCGGAGGGACGCGACCAACTTGCACCATGTGCTGGGCGGTGTAGATCCGAGGGAACGACTGCCTCATGCACCGGGACCACGCCCGGGGCAATCTCCATGGGTGAAACGCGGATATTGATCTCTGTCCATATTCATGTTACGTCCAGTTTTCAGCCTGATCCGCGCGGTGACTTGAAGCCGTTCTTGGTCTCTCAAGGGTTTCTCCGTTGACACCACCGGTGGAATGCGGCAGCAGACGGCAGAGATGCGGCTGGTACGATCGGTCATGCATCAAAATCCCAGCTTTGCCCTGCACCGCCCATGTTGACAACATCCGTGATTGGAGCCGGCATGGGTGGCAATGCCAGCCTGAAGGCCCTGGAGAATTCGCCCCACTACGACCTGCGCGCTGTGGCGGACATTTCTGAAGCCGCCCGTGCCCAAGTCCGCAAGCAGTTTGCCGATGTAGACACGTTTGGCGACTGGCAGTCGATGTTCAGAGAATGTCCTACGGATGTGGTCGTGGTCTCCGTGCCTCCAGCCCTGCACCGGTCTGCAGTCATGGATGCTCTTGAACTGCCGTTGCGGGGCATTCTGGTCGAAAAGCCGTTGGGACACTGCCTGTCCGACGGCCGCGCCATCCTGAACGCCATCCGGGCGCGGCGCCTGCCGATTTGCGTGCCGCACGGTTTGTTGGTGAGGACAACGCCGCTGAAGGTTCTGGCCCCTATATATTTAAATTATTTTTAAATATTTCAAATCTAACTATTTTCTGGCTTATTTTTTAACTCTTCTGTAACAAAATCATTC